>JBAUIL010000139.1:0-10944 GCA_049682915.1 Ahrensia sp.
CGCACCGGCACGGGCAAATCCAAATGGGTGATGATGGTTCTGACGAGACGCTCAATGCGTTCGTCGGCCGTGATCTTGGGCATGGTGAAGCTCCGCTTTCGCGAATGGTGCGGCAGCCTATCGAAAAGAGCAACACCGGCGCATGATAAACATGCGCCGGTGTTGCTTTTTGGTTTGCGCGACGATCAGTTGATCAGACGAAGGCTCTCAATGTCGCGGGCGATTTCTTCGAAAGCACGGACCAGGTCAGCTTCGCTTGTCGCGTTGTAGTAGTAGCGGCGTGTCGCTGTGTCGTCGGTAGCGCACGCATCCATCAGCTGGGCTGCGTCGGTTGGCGCTTGGAAAGCAATGGTGAAAACCTGTACGCCGTTATTCTTCATTGAGCTGCAGCCGCCGAGCGCCGCGTTGCGCGATTGGTTGATACCGCGACCATTGCCCTGACCGTTTGACAGGAAGGTGTTGAATTGGCCGTCGGTCATGACGATCGCAAATTTGCGGGTGTTTACGTCGCCGTAAGATGCTGCCTCAGAGTTGAAGTCCCACACACTGTTCCACTGTGGTGACAGCATGTACTGTGTCCAGGCAACGCCCAGGTGACCGGCGGTGAAGCCGCTGGCGGTCAGCGCGTTGATGTCTGATTTCAGGCGGGTGACATTGTTTGTCATCTGCGTGATTTCGTTGCGGACGCATTCTGATGAAGATGTGGTGCCACCGAACGGGTTGCCGCTGCGCGGTGCATCATCATTGGTTGTTTCGCCGCCACGGCCATCGCCACGCTCAAATACGCAACCGGTGGAAGCGCCGGTGTAGGGAACACGTGACAGAACCGGGCCGACATTGACGCTTGACGCGTAAGGCACCAGACCGATGCGAACACGGTCGGCTGCATCAGCATCGGGGATCAGCGCGTCAACGGCGTTGCGGGCAGCGCGTTGCAGTGATGCGATTTTGCTGCCGGCCATTGAGCCGGTCACGTCCAGTGCGATGGCCACTTCAATTTTTGTGTTGGCATATTGTGCCTTCGATAAAACACCGACCGGCTTATCTGTTTGGCCCAGAACACGCATGAAAGTTGTCGGCACAGTCGCAGATGCCGTTACTTGCAGTGTCTTGTCAGATTTATTCAGGACGATGGAGTCAATCGTGACGCCGAACTCGCGGACCGCTTTGTCGTCGAGGTTGGCGCGAACGAAGTTGACCACGGCCTGGCGCGCTTGGGCTTCCGGAATAGCGCCGGTTGTCAGGTCTTTCGTTGTCGCAAGCACCGCCGAATCAATGATGTAGCTCAACTCAGCCTGCGCGGTGTTCATGCGGGTATAGTCAACCGCCAAACCGGCTGAACCGAATAGAACGGGTACGACGATTGCAAAGATCGCGGCAAAGTTGCCTTTGGTGTTGCTGCGAAAATTCTGGGCCAATTTCTTAAGCATCGCTAAACTCCTGCGTGAGCGTTGATGCCAAGTGAAATGCAGGTTCCGGGCCGGTTTTGGCCGCGCACCGGTTTTGGCCGCAGCGCAAGCGCTAAGTGCTTGAAATTATTGGTGCAGGGTGTCTGATAGGATTAACATGGGGTTAATCAACACGGAATAAAAACCGTTAATTATCAATAGGTTAAAAAAATTCCTGTGCCATTATGAGACTTGTATCAAAACGGGAATGCTAACAAAGCCCCCAGCGTCTCGAGATGGGACAGCTATCGCAAAAGCGGTGGTAGCGTGCCAAGTGGGATGAGCCCGAAGGATGCGCGGCCGGCATCAAGCGATAGCGTCAGCGTGGCTTCGTCCTGATTTGTGCCCGATTTCGGCAGGCTTGCCAAAAGCCCGATAAGCGGCTGTTGCGCCGGGAACGCGCTACCCAAAGCGGTGACCACCGCTTCTACATCCACCAGCCGGATATCGACGCTGCCGGACAGGCGGCCCAAATTGTCGGTTGTCAATGTGCCGTCGGCGAGTAGGCCGCTGTCATCGTCAAGGATGAATGCGAGCCGATGCAGATTGATTGTTGCGTTGGCCACAAGCGTATCACGCTCACCTGCTTGCAAGCGTGTGGCTGCCTGTTTGACCGTGGCATCCAGATCGATTGTGACGTCTGGGAGTGTTGCCCCGGTTGCCAGCAGGCCTGCTAATTCGGGCGTGGTGAGCTGCACGGCGATATCCATGTCACCGGCCTCGCCGCCGCGATCATCGGTTTCGTTAAGCGTACGCATATGGGCAGCGACGGCTTGCGCGGCCAGGGGCGGCACATTGCTCACTTCCAAACGGGGCTGGTTGAGTGTCAGTGACGCGTTTCGCGGCAACGGGGTCGCGCGATGGACAGCCATGCGGGCCGTTTCCCACGCCAGACGCATTGTGGTGTCCTGGCTGTGCAGCGTCAGCGGGCCATCGGCTTCAACGATGATATGGTTGGGGCTGTAGAATTGTGCGGCTGAACGCACAGCGCCGAGATTGACGCTGACATTGCCGTCGCCAAAGGCTGCGGCATCACAAAATACCCCGAAGCGAAAAGGAAAACCGCGCACGGCCTGGTTGTCGCAACGCGCTTGGCCACCGGCCTGGCGGTGTTGCTCAAGGCTGGTGCTGAGCTGGCTGTCGATTGCGTTGGCGACGCCAAACCACGCGGCGATGGCGCCCAGCGTTGTGGCTACGACGCCAAAGAAAAGCCATTTGATCCGCTTGGTGGCGTTGTATTGCGGCGCGCTGTGTGTGATGCCCATAACCGTAAGATATGTGTTTGTTCGTTGGACTTGTATGAACGATTTTTGGGTGTTCGGCTATGCGTCATTGATGTGGCGCCCCGGTTTTGAGGTGCTGGAAAAGCGCCGCGCGACGCTGCGCGGCTATCACCGTGCCTTGTGCATCACCTCGTGGGAGCATCGCGGCACGCGCGAGCGGCCGGGCTTGGTGATGGGTCTGGACCGTGGCGGGGCGTGCGTCGGGCTGGCGCTGCGCGTGAGCGGCACCAAGCATGATGAGGTGATGGCTTATCTGCGCGCGCGCGAGCTGATCAATCATGTCTATCTTGAAAAGCAAGTGATGCTAACACTCGAAGACGGTCAGAAAGTGCAGGCGGTCGCCTATGTGGCGGACCGTAACCATGTGCAATATGCGGGGCGGCACAGTGTGGTCCAAGCGGTCGACCAAGTGTGTGGTGCCGTGGGTCAAGCGGGGCCCAATGAAGACTATATCCTCAACACAGTGGCTCATCTCAAAGAGCTTGGCATTCGCGACCGCTGGTTGGAAGCGGTAACCAAGGGCATCAAGCAGCGCCTTTAGCTGGGTTGCGTTTCGGCTATTGCCGCACGCAATTGGGCAATGCGCTTTTGCGCGTCGGGTCCAAACGGTGGCGGGTTGGGGCTGTCAGCGACTTCCAGCAGCAGGCGGTCGCAGGCTGTTTCAGTCTCGGCAATCAAGCGCGCCTGAAAGGCCGCCCGCGACAGGCCCGGCTCGATGGGCGGCAGGAATTCTGCTTTCAACGTGCCGGGATAGCGCAAGAAACTGTTTTTAGGCCAAAACAGCCCGGCATTATGCGCAATGGCGACCACCGGCACATCGAGGTTTTCATACAGATAAGCGATGCCGGATTTATACGATGGTGCTGCGCCGGGTGCCCGGCGGGTGCCTTCGGGATAAATCAACAATTGGCGGTCATTGGCCAGGGCATATTTCGCGCCCGCATTGACCTTGCGAATTGCCTGCTCGCGGTTGCCGCGGTCAATCGGGATCATCTTCATGCGC
Source organism: Ahrensia sp. (assembly GCA_049682915.1). GTDB lineage: Bacteria > Pseudomonadota > Alphaproteobacteria > Rhizobiales > Rhizobiaceae > JBCDLI01. Next base: position 3,735 of record JBAUIL010000139.1, read on the forward strand.
GCGACATACCAGCCAAACAGCGGCACCCACATCAGGATGCGCTTTAGGATCAGCACCGGGTCGGTTAGCCAAGGCAAAAAACAGAATGTGTCGAAGGCAGACTGGTGTTTGGGCGCGATGATGAAGCCTGTTGTGGGGATGTTTTCGGTGCCGGACACTTCAAAACGCACGCCCACAATATGGCGCAACAGCCAAACATTGCAGCGCGACCAGAAATTGGGTGCCCACCACGCTTTCTTGCGCGGGCCGATGAAATAAAATGGCGTGAACACGATCATCCATACGGCGGTGGTGACGTAGAAGGCGATGTTGAAAATCAGCGAGCGTATGAACAGCACGACGGCACCCCGAACCCAATGTGTGGTTGCTCTACACCGTTTGCATGGTGATGCAAAGCAATGTCAAAAACCTTTGCCTCAGGCCGCGATGCTGAGGATCTGGCTTGCGAGGAACTTACCATATTCACTCAACAGGACCCGTAAGCGCGCTGATTTGACGGTGATGCTTTCATTGGGTGCGGGTGGATTGGATATCGGATAGGCAATCAGCTTGATCGTGTCATTGACCCGCCGAATTTCTGTCAGGCTGCGCGGCATGTGATAATCGTTGGTAACGACAATGATCGATTTGTAGCCGTTCTGGGCAACCCAAGTGGTAATCTCGTGCGCATTGCCCACCGTGTCGGCTGCCTGATAGCCAATATCAACACAGCAATCGAAATCGGCCTGCCGCAAATCGAGCGCTTTGCGCAGGGCGACAGCACCGGTTTGCGGGTTGACGCCGGTCACCAGTAGCCGCTGGCCGGCGCGTTGCTCGAGCAGTTTTGCCGCAGGCGCCAGGCGCGCGTGACCACCGGTCAGCACCACGATCGCGTCGGCCTTGGGATTTTGTTGGCTGACCGGCGCATGGATGTGCGCTTCAAAAATGATGAATCCAATCAAAAACAGGACGAGCGGCGTCGCCGCGCTTAGCAACGCCACGCGCATACTGAAGCGCCGCTTGGCAGGCCGTGCGCCATAGACATCATCTGTGTTGCGGTTGGTTCCGATCATAGTGAGCCGAACTTAAACATGAATTTTGGCGGCTGATAGGCAAAATTCAAATTCCTAGCCATCAATCCGGTGAAAGATCACAGTAATTTGGTTCAAGTGAACGCCGGTGCTACAGCGACGGGTCTGAGCGGCGCTCGTCAATGTCGCGTAGCGAACCCAGCACGGTTTGGCGTGTTGTGAGTGCTGTCAGCAAGCCGACGACGATAATGAGCACGCAGACGCCGATATAGGCATTTGCGCCGATTGCGAAATCACCGAATAAAGCGGCAATCTGCTCGCCTTGGAATGATGCGAGGTTGCGCTGCGCCCATGCGCTGGTCATGAAAAAGGCGACCATCGCCAACGCGCCACCGATCAGCGCGCCGCGCAGGCCGATCATCAAGAAGCGCCGTTGAAACTGGTTGGCAATAAAGCTGCCGCGTGCGCCGACAAAATGCAGCACTTCGATGACATCATGATTGCCCGCCATCGCGCCACGGGTGGCAAACACTACCGTGAGCGCCAGTGCGCACAGCACCAAAACCAGAACTGAGAGGCCGACAAGTGTGGTTGTGCGCGCCATTGACACGAGCCGCGACACCCAGGCGCGGTGATCATCCAATGTTGCATTGTCCACCGTCTCATTGATCAGGCTGCGCATGGCTTCAAAGTCCGGTGGCGCGGCTTCATCAATGGTGACGATGACCAGCCGGGGAATCGGCAGTTCCTCAAAGTCGAGCCCGCCGCCCAGCCATGGTTCCAGCAATGCGGCTGTGTCGTCCTGCGAGATGATGCGGGCATCGCGCACGCCTTCAAAATTGCTGGCAATGCTGCGTGCTTCCTGCAGCGCGGCTTCGATATCGAAACCGTCAGCAGGGCGGATTTGAATGGTTGCCTCACGCGAAATCTGGCCCTGCCAGGTGCGAGCGCTTTGGTCTACCAGTGAAACCGCGCCAAGCGTCAGACAGGCGATAAACGACATGATGGCGATCAGCAGTGTCAGCGATTGGCCTGCAATGTTGGCTTGCGGCACGATAGGCGCGGGCGGCCTGGCGTTGAAGACAAAGCCGCTTTCATCGGCAACCAATTCCGCATGCACATTGCCGGGGATGGCGCGCTTGCGGGGCAGGCCCTTGGCCAGCTTGACGCGTTTTTGGGCGGGTCTCTCAGTCATAGATTTCTACCCGCCCATCGGACAAGATCATGCGGCGCGCATCGACCTGATCCATCAGGCCGAGATCGTGGGTGGCGATGACAACGGCTGTGCCGAGCCGGTTAAGTTCCAGAAAAAGCCGTAACAGCCGGTGGGCCATGTGTGGATCCACATTGCCGGTCGGCTCGTCAGCCAGCAGGACATCGGGTTTGTCAATCAAGGCGCGCGCGATGGCCACGCGTTGCTTTTCGCCGCCTGATAAAATAGGCGGCAGGGCGTTGAGCCGGTCACCCAGCCCCACCCATTTCAGCAGTTCGACCACGTCGCTGCGATAGGTGTGCTCCTCACTGCCACGCACCCGCAGGGGCAGGCCGACATTCTCATAAATGGTCATGTGGTCAAGCAGGCGAAAATCCTGGAAAACAACGCCGATCCGGCGCCGCAGCAGGGGCAGTTCATCACGCGGGATGGTTGCAACATCCTTGCCGAACACATTGATCAAACCGCGCGATGGGCGCAACGACATAAACAACAGGCGCAGCAGCGAGGTCTTGCCGGCACCTGATGGTCCGGTCAAAAACTGGAAGGATTGTGCCGGTATGTCAAAGGTCAGATCACGGAGGACTTCAGGCTCCATGCCATAGCGCAGACCGACATTTTCAAATTTAATCAAACCGTCCCCGTTAACTGACGAATCGTTTTAGGCGTTTCTCTACGGCATTTTTACGGTAGCTATTGGTCCATGCGCCATTGTGCAAGAAATGGTTAACAAACAGTAGCTAGGGTAAGCGAGACGGATTGGCAAAGGCCTCGCGGGAAGATGGGAAGTCCATGAACAAGCCAAATGACATTGTGGATGTGGAATTTGAAATTGTTGGTGATGCTGATGCAGCGCGCGCGCAGGCACCGCAGACCGAACGGGCCGATGCCGGTGCGCAGGCCAATAGCAAATTGAGCCAGGATGCGGACCGGGTTCAGCTGGGCGCGTTTGGCAATGCCGCGCAGCCGCAAAAGGCGGAACGTATGTCGCTGGCAATGTTTACGCTGGTTGCGGTGTTGGCCAGTTTCGCCGCCTTCAGCGTGGGCGCTGCCTACGCCTATTTTGCCCAGCCGACCGGCCCTATATTGCCGCAAGCCAGTCAACCCGTGGACAATGTTGCCGCCAATCAGGATGTCATGGGCGGGCTTTTGTTGCACGATTTGTCGTTTGAAACAGGCGTTTCCAATGGTCGTGAATTTATGGCCGTTGAAGGCGTTGTGGTCAATCAAGGTGCTGAGGCGATGATCATTCCGCCCTTGCGGCTGTTGTTTGGCCCCGACGGTCAGACAAAAGCGCGCTATCGCATCGAGCGGGGCGAAACGCTGCAGCCCGGTGAACAGCTTGTCTTTACAAACCGCATTCCTTTGCGCGATACCGAGCCGGTCGGCGCATCGCTGGAATTCATCCGCTGACATTAAAGCGCAATTCCATAATGTCGGAGACTAAGAATGGCGGTTGTTCGCAACAAACAAATTGATGTGCTGTTTTCCGCGTCAGCAATCGCACGGCGTAATCTCGAATTGGCGCGGGAAATCGCGTCCAAGGACTATGAGAATCTGCTGGTCATCTCGGTGCTCAAAGGCTCATTCATTTTCGCGGCTGATCTCATCCGCGCCATGCATGATGTGGATCTGGAGCCGGAAGTGGAATTCATGATGTTGTCGACCTATCGCGAGGGCACCACGGCAGGCGAGGTGGTGTTGGTGCGTGATATCGACAGCGATGTTGCAGGACGCGATGTCATTTTGATTGACGATATTCTGGAAAGCGGGCGCACGCTGACCTTTGCCCGAGATTTGATGATGCAACGCGGCGCGCGCAGCTGCGGCCTGGCGGTGCTGCTCGACAAGCGCGTCAAGCGTGATGCCGCAACGCCGGTGGATGCGGAGTTCGTCGGCTTTGAATGCCCCGATCATTTCGTGGTCGGCTATGGCATGGATGTGGCGCATGCGTTTCGCGAGCTGCCCTTTGTCGGTATCGTCAAGGGAGATGCTTAGTGGCGCATATTCTGGTAGTAGACGATGATGATTCCGTGCGTGGATTTACAGCGCGGGCGCTGACGCTGGACGGCCATTTCGTTGATCAAGCAAGCGACGGTGATGAAGCGCTTGAGCGCATCGAAGCGCGCGGTGGCGACTATGATCTCGTCTTGTCTGATATCCGCATGCCGGCCATGGATGGCATTACCATGGCCAAGCAGGCTGTGAAGGACTATCCCGACTTGAAAATCCTGCTGATGACCGGCTTTGCCGAACAGCGCGAGCAGGCCAAAGACGTTTCGCGCATTGTCATCGATGTCGTGTCAAAGCCGTTTTCACTGGCTGATATCCGCGCTGCCGTGAGCCGTGCGTTGGATGCTTGACGCTTGACGCTAATTTAAGTCCAGCAATCGCTCCAGATATTCTTTTTCCAGCTGCGGTGAAAGGGTGTTGCCGAGACGCTCGCGGATGGCTTCGAGAATTTCGCGGGCACGCCGCACGTCAATCTCATCGGGCACATCTACGCTTTCGCCGAAGTCCGGCCCTGATGAGCGTTGCGGACGGCCCAGCGGGTCACGGTCATTGGCGCCACGGTTGCCACCGGGCTGGGCGGAGCCTTGGCCGTTATTTTGGGCTTGTTGTTGCATTTGCTGCATCATTTCGCCTGCGCCCTCGCGCAGCGCATCCATGGCTTCGCCCTGTTGAGCGAGCGCGGCTTCACCCTGCTCGTCGCCCAGCGCTTCGCCGGCTCCCTGCATGGATTCGCCTGCCTGGTCGAACGCTTCGCCGGGTTGCAAGCCCATATCGCCGAGGCCTTGCATGAATTCTTCCAGGCGTTGCTGCAGCGCCTGCTGGCCCGGTGCCAAACCCTGTAAGCCCTGCTGGCCGGGTTGCTGGCCGGGCTGGCCCTGCTGTGCCTGGCCCTGTCCCTGTTGGCCGGGCTGTTGCCCCGGCTGCTGACCGGGTTGTTGGCCTGGTTGGTTTTGACCCTGCTGTTGGCCCGGTTGTTGTTGGCCCTGCTGGCCCTGTTGACCTTGCTGCTGCTGGCCGTCGCGCATTTCCCGGTTCTGGCGGAAAGTCTCGTTCATCAGCTCTTGCTGCTGGCGCAGAATTTCGCCCAATTCATTCATTTGCTGTTGGGCTTGGCTTTCGCCTTGCTGGCCCTGTCCCTGTTGCGGCTGGGCCATCTGCAGATTGTTCATCATGTCGTTGAGCTGTTGCAGCATGTCCATGGCTTGCTCGCGTGAGCCGGAACGCGCCATTTCTTCGATCTGGTCGAGCATCTCTTCCAGCGATTGCGGTTCAATCTGCTGGCCTTGGTTCTGTTGTTGCTGTTCAGCCGATTGGGGGTTGCGGCGGGCTTGCTCGGCCAGTTCGCGCATGAATTCCTGCATCGCCTCGCGCAATTCATCCGTCAGCCGCGAAATCTCCTCGTCGGTGGCGCCATTCTCAAGTGCATCCTGCAAGGCCTGCTGCGCTTGGCGCATGCGGCGCTCTGCTTCGGACAGATTGCCGTCTTCAATCTGACGGGCGATCTCCCACAGGTAATCGACAACATCGCGCAGCTTGTCGTCTGTGTTGGCTGCTTGCAGGCGATCCATCGCGGTGGTGATGCCGAGGAAATGCGACGCGTTGTTGATCGTTTCCTCGGGATACAGGATGAACACGTCGAGCATGTCATAGACATCGCGCGCGGCATTGGCATCGAGCGCCAAATTGCGCCGCTGCTCGATGAGGGCGCGGGCCAGACGGTTTGAAAACGGTCTGCCGGGTAAAACCGTCTCGACAGTTTCGCTGCGGCCGATCTGATCGAGATCGTCATCGGCTTCCAATGTTATATTGATACGCGCACCCGCCCATGGGTGCATGGAGAGATCTTTGACGGTTTTGGCGCTGCCATCTTCCGAAGAGCGGCGCGGCAAAGCCAGCGGCAGCTCCGGCGCATCGTAGAGCGGGCGCGCACCCTCCAGTTCAGGGTTGGCCAATTCAATCACCGCCTGGGCAGATTTGACGCGGTAATCGTCACTCATGGTGTAATTGAGTGTCCATGTACCATTGGCGGCGCGCTGGAAGCGGCTGTCTTCACCGGCAAAATCGATGTTTGGCGCGGTGTCATCGGTGACAGCAATCATCCAATTGCCCAGCGCTTCGTCGCCGCGCGCAATCGACAGCACACCGCCCGAACGCATATCCACTTCAAAAGCGCGCGCACCGGTTGCGGCTGCAGTTTGGGTGTCTTCGGTCAGTACCATCTCGGTACCGTTGAAGCGCGCGGTTTCCGCGCCGGTGCCACCGGCCAGCCGGATTTTCGCAATCGAGCCTTCAGGCACGGTGTAGTCGGTGCGTTCCGCATTGATGTCTGACGTCAAAAAGATCGGCGCGATACCGGTATAGGTCGGCGGCGTGATCCAAGCATCAATGCGCATCGGTGTGGCAGCTTGTGTGCGGTGGCTGAAAAACACATCACTCAATGTGCCGCCATTGGGCGAAAACGAAAAAGCGAATGCGGTCACGGCGATCAGCGGTGCCAAGGCGCGCAGGGCCCATGGGTCGCGTTCAGGTAGGGTGGTTTTGCCGCTGATCGCGCCGACGTCGGCTGCACGTGCCGCAATGCGCGCTTTGTGGGCGTTCCACAGCGTCTGGGTGTCGGCGTCGGCGTCGGGTGCAATCGTGTCCCGGTCGATGGTGATGGGTGTGTGCTCAAGCTTGTTGTCACGCTCCAGCCTGCGGTCCACTTCCAACGGGGTCGGCTTTTTGAATCCGCGCAACGGCCATAAAGCTGCCAGCGTTGCCAAGGCGAAGACGACGCCCAGCGCCAAGCGTCCAGTATCGGGCAAGTGACGGAATGCGCCAAACCAGGAGACGGCGGCAAAGGCGGCAGCCACCAGCATCAGCGGCATCAGCTTCGGCCACAGCCGTTCCAGCGTGATGGACCACCAACCCGCCATGCGGACAAAGCGAAGCGGAACGGGCTTTTGATTTGAGGTGCCTTGCGGCGTCGTATGCG
>JBAUIL010000140.1:0-1510 GCA_049682915.1 Ahrensia sp.
AGGTGGAGCCGAAGCTCTATGAGCGCACATTGACCATGAATGGCGTGTCGAAAGCCTATGCGATGACCGGTTGGCGCATCGGCTATGCTGCGGGCCCGATTGAACTGATCAAGGCGATGACCAAGGTGCAGGGCCAACAGACGTCCGGCACCTGTTCCATTGCTCAATGGGCGGCAGTGGAAGCGCTCAATGGCACACAGGACTTCATTGGTGAACGCCGTGCGGTGTTTGAAGAGCGCCGCAATCTGGTGGTCTCAATGCTCAACCAGGCAAACGGACTGACATGTCCGATGCCCGAAGGCGCATTTTACGTCTATCCATCGTGTGCCGGTTTGATCGGCAAAACCGCACCGACCGGCAAGCTGCTCGAAACCGATGAGGATTTCGTGACGGAGTTGTTAGAGAGTGAAGGCGTGGCTGTTGTGCATGGCTCTGCTTTCGGCCTCGGCCCCAATTTCCGCATATCCTATGCGACGTCGACTGAGGCGCTGACGGAAGCGTGCGAGCGTATTCAACGTTTTTGCGGCGCATGCCAGTAAGTACTGGTCATCTTGAAAAAGGCGGCGCACGCGTGTGCGCCGCTTTTGAGACTGGCATGTCGCATGTCTCTTTAAAAAAATGTTTGATTTTTAAGACGAAGGCAATGTTTTAGGGTAACGTTGGCATTACTATTGCCAATTTTCTCTTGAGTGTTTGCTATGGATTCCCAATCCTGTTCACCAGCCGTTGAACAACCGCCCAAGCCGCGCAGCCGCAACGTGCAGATGCGTGCGAAGGTGCGTTCGCTGGTGGAATTCATTTATCCCGACATCAATGCAGAGCAATTTGTCCATCAGATCGCCGAGGCTTTTTGGCCGGATGGGCGCAAGGCGCGGTTGCGATCACGCATGCCGGGCAACACGCTGTGGAGTGAAGCCGACACGCTTGTCATCACCTATGGCAACACGTTTGTGGACGGTGAGCACAAGCCGCTGGACCTGCTGAACGATTTCTTGAACCGGTATCTCAAGGGCACGGTCAACGGTGTGCATATTCTGCCGTTTTTTCCGTTCACGTCGGATGATGGCTTTTCGGTCACCGATTATCGCGCGGTTAATTCGTCGCTGGGTGACTGGGCCGACATCCAGCGCATCGCTTCTGAATTCATTTTGATGAGCGACCTGGTGCTCAACCATGTGTCGAGCCAGTCGACGTGGTTCAATGCCTATCTGCAGGGGCATCAGCCCTATGACCAGTTTTTCTATGAAGCATCGCCCACCGACGATGTGAGCCAGGTGGTGCGGCCGCGCGCGCACGATCTTTTGCGCAAAGTCGAGACAGCCAATGGCGAAAAGCATGTCTGGTGCACGTTCAGCCATGACCAGATCGATCTCGATTTTTCCAACCCCGAGGTGCTGCTAGAGTTCATTCGCATCACCCGGCTGCATATCGATCAGGGCATTCGGATTATCCGGCTGGATGCGGTGGCGTTCATCTGGAAAGAGATCGGCACCGATTGCATTCACCGGCC
>JBAUIL010000141.1:0-2555 GCA_049682915.1 Ahrensia sp.
TTTTCGTCCTTGGCCCATTTTGTATTCATCGAACGACGCAAACAACACACAAACCAAGCGGCGCTCGCAACAACAAAAACAAAACGACCAACACTGAAACAAACCAAACCAAGTCTTGAAAGGACAATAAAATGAAAACTCTGATGATCACACTCGCAACTGCTGCAACTCTGATGGCTGGCGCTGCAAACGCTGCTTCCACATCAAGCTCAACAGGCGACGTTCGCGCATTTGATTCAAACCCACAGACACTGTTCGGTGGCGCAGCGCTCGACATTGAGCCAACCGCCTCAATCGGTGGCGTAGCTGAAGGCCAGGTCTTCACCGGTCTTGAAGTTATCAATGGCCGCGACGCGGAAATCCGCTACACACTGGATGGTGGCGTCAAAAACATCATCTCAAAATCATTCCGCTCTAGCGACCGGTAATCGATGAGGCCCTGCACCGGAGCCTCCAGCCGGTGCATCCTGACCCAATCCATCAAAGCGCGTGGCATCCCTCCGGGCCACGCGCTTTTTTGTTCGCGTCAACAATGTTTAGAGTTTGCGCCTTGGCATCCGGAAACACAGCATCGCCTTGATAATATTGCTGGCAAACCGGTCGCCGGACAGGCTTTCATGCATCAGGGTCAACGGCTGGCCTTCAAACTGCGTTTGCACGACGCTGCGCGCGTAAAACGGGCCGTCTTCCAAAACGGTTTTGACATAGGGCACGGTGCCTGCATCGCTGTGGCCAACCCGCTTGACGCCCCAAAACCCCTTGCCAAGCTCAGTGCGTGCCGGTGTGTCGAGATGGGTAAATGAACCATCCGGCGCAATGCTCAAACACAGGCAATCCGCCGAGCCATCACGGCGTTGAGTGTCGTAAAAGATGACCGTGCGTCCATCCGGCAGGTCGCCGCGCGCCCAATCCCATCGGGTAAACGCCTCTTCAAGGCCGGTCAGCCCCCAATTGCAATCGAGATAGCCATGGCCGCACCAGTCAGGGATGTCGCCATCGTCAAACGCAAGTGAGATGCGCGATGACGGCGCAATCGGCCACCATTGGTGCTCACCCTTGGCATCAATCGAAAACGATTGTTGTGTAATGGCGCCCGCATCCAGCCGCAACGTGCCCTTGATCCGCTTTGGCAGCCATTGCGCGGGCGGCCTTGGCACCGACACTTCATCAAAATTGAGCGTCAGCACCCCATCTTTCCACTCAAGATCGCTTGGGCCAACCTTGAAGGTCATTTCTGTGCGCGCACCGGCGGCAGCGCTGCGCTCGGTCATCGCCCAGCGATTACCTGAAGGCGCGTAAAGCGCAACATTGATGCACAGATGATCATCCGGATTTTTGCGTCCGCGCCAAGCGTAATAAGGCGAGAACACCGAACCGACGAACGAAATGACCGAGATACCATATTGGCCGCAATCACTCAGGCCGTCGACATACCACCAGAGGTAACCACCGGGCGGAACTTCGGCATCGAAACGCGGTCCGCGACCAATTGCGCCGCCGCCTGCATCCCGGAAAGAGCGGCCATCGGCACGCCCGGCCCCGGATGAACGCTGCCTCCCGCCAGATAAAGGCCCGGCACCGGTGTCTTTGCCCCCGCCCGCTGGAACGACGCCATCCATCCGTGGCTCGCCCTGCCATACAGCGCGCCCCCGCTCATTGGAAACAGCTGGTTGAACTGGGCCGGGCTGGTTGGCGTTGTCTGCGTCGGGTTGAGCGTCAACGTCATCCCGCATCGCGAAAGCAGATTTTGCATGTTGGTTCGGCATCGTTCAATCTCGCTTTCAGAAAAGGCACGTTGATCTCCATCCGCAGGAGCGTTGATCAGGCACAGGAGCCGCTCTTGTTTCGCGCCCATTGCCACTGCACCATCGTCGGTTCGATCCTGCGCACAAATATAGGTTGTCGGTTGGCGGGGTATGACCCGGTGTTTGAATATGTCATCAAATTCAGCCCGGTAATCGTCACTGAAAAACACCGTGTGGTGTAGCAGCGGATAATCAGCAACATCGACTTCAGCGCAAAATGTAAGCGCTGAAAGAGACCGCTGCGACGGCTCAACCGGCTTGGCCGCACCAACGCTGCCTTGCCCATCCAGCAATGCGCCAAGCGCGTTTACATCACCATTGTAAATCACATAGTCGGCTGCAACACGCCGTCCGTCATCGAGCACAATGCCCGCCGCCGCACCGTGATCCACGATGAGGCGCTGCACGCCGCAGCCAAAATGGAATGTCGCGCCCTGGCGTTCTGCCACCCCCGCCAGCGCTTGTGCCAAGCCCGCCATGCCGCCATTGACCAGCCAAACGCCAGCCTGCTCAACATGCGCGACAAGCATCAAGGTCGCAGGCGACATGTAGGGCGACGACCCGCAATAGGTTGCGTAACGACCGAATAATTGCTGCAAGCGCGCATCATCAAAATAACGCCCCAGCGCACCCCACATGGTCGAAAACGGCTTCAGCGCCAGCATGTCCGGCAGTCGGCCCCAACCGATCCGCCCCATCAAATCGAGCGGCCCGGGGCGCGATGCTGCGATATAGGGCTCTTTCAGCGTG
>JBAUIL010000142.1:0-3035 GCA_049682915.1 Ahrensia sp.
CCCACAACCAAGGCGCTGCCGGTGATCATCAGCAGATCGGGTACCTCGCCAAACGCGATGTAGCCGACAATCAGCGCAAACAGCAGGCGGCTGTAGCGGAAGGGGGCGATGGCTGAAATCTCACCGAACCTGATTGCCGTGGTGATGACGAAATAGGCGACCACGCCGATGAGGACTGCAAACAGCATCCACCACGCGGCATCGCCCGTTACTGGTCGCCAGCCGGTTGTGCCCATCATCAAGAAAAAAGCTGGAACGGCAAGCGCCGCATAGGCCATGGAAGCAATCGTTTGGGTGGAGATATTCACTTTGACTTGCCGTGTGGCGACATCGCGGATGGCGAGGCCGAAAACGCCGATCAGTGCAAAACCGCTATAGACGGAAAAGCCTGCCATGCCGGGCTGAATGATCAACAACACGCCCACAAAGCCCACGATGACCGCGCTCCAGCGCCGCCAACCCACCGGTTCACCCAGAAAGAGCGCAGCCCCCATTGTCACAACCAGCGGGGTGGCCTGCAAAATGGCGGACGCGTTGGACAGCGACATGAGCGATAATGCCGTGACAAAACCGAATGTGCCGATCACTTCACCGCCGGTACGCGCAAGCAGCCATGGCTCAAGCAGGCGCTTGTCAAACAGCCTTTGGCCGGTCAGCCCCGACCAGGTGATAAAGAACGCCGCGCCGCTGGCACCGAGGATGAAAATGATCTGGCCGATGCCAAGGTCGGACGCAGCTTTCTTGATCGCCATATCCTCAAGCGCGAACATGCCCATGGCAAGGGTCATCAGCGCGATAGCGCGCAGATTGTCTGGTTTGGCAATCAGGTTGCTCATGTGCCGCGCCCCGGTGGCGGGCTGGTGATGGAGCCGAGCGCCGGGCCATGCTTGGTACGTTTGTGCTCGCGGTAAAGCGCGTAAATGCCTGTCGCCACCACGATTGCGGAGCCGAGCAGTGTCCACCGGTCCGGTATCTCGCCAAACACCAGAAAGCCCAGCGCAATGGCCCAAATGAGGCTGGTGTAGCGAAACGGCGCCACGGTCGCGATATCGCCTTGGCGCATTGCCAGAACGATGAACTGATAGCCGGTGAACAGGAAGATGCTTGCGACCGTCAGCGTCAACAATTGGTGGCCATTGATCGGTGCCCAGCCACCCGTCGGCACAATCATTACGACACCGACCGCACACACACAGGCGGCAGTGGCTGTGGTGATGACCAGCGAGTTGATTTCTGCGGGCACAGCGCGGGTTGCCAAATCACGCGTGGCCGCAAATACCACGGTGCCGAGCACCAATAGGGAGTAGCTGTTGAAGCCTTCAAAGCCTGGTTTGACCACCATCAAGACCCCGATAAAGCCCACCAGAATAGCGACGAGCCGCCGCCAACCAAACCGCTCACCAAACACCAGCGCCGCGCCCAGCGTGACAACCAGGGGCAAGGCTTGCAGGATGGCGGTAACCGTCGCCAGGGGCAGCTGCGCAATGGCAGTGAGAAAAAGCACGGTCGCGAATGCCTCGCCGAAAACGCGGATCAGAAATGGCTTGTTTTTGAGTTGCGCAGGCGACACGGAAATTCGGCGCATCCGCAAGACGAGCAGCAGCATGGCGACGATAATCGCCCCGCGCACAACCATGATTTGCCCGGCATTGAGCGTGTCAGACACGGTTTTAACCAGCGTGTCATTGATGGTGAAACCGGCCATCGACAACGCCATATAGGCGCAGGCTCGGGTTGTCGGATTGGCAAGCACGGCAGGTCTCTATGCGGATTAATCAGCCTTCATCCATGCGCCCGCATCGGGGGCAGGTCAATGGCGAAATAACCTCGGCCCTTTTAGCCGCCGGTCGCGCTCATGTGGCGGCTGACGGCGGGTTGTTTGGTGTTGCGGTCGATGATGAAATCATGGCCTTTCGGCTTGCGGGTAATCGCCTCATCAATCGCTTGCGCGACGGCTTCATTGCCTTCGCTGGCGCGCAGGGGGGCGCGTAAATCTGCCGCATCATCCTGGCCGAGGCACATATACAATGTGCCGGTGCAAGTGAGGCGAACGCGGTTGCAGCTTTCGCAGAAATTATGTGTCATCGGCGTGATGAAACCCAGCCGCCCACCGGTTTCTTTGACCTCAACATAGCGGGCAGGGCCGCCGGTCTTGTAGGGAATATCGGTCAGCGTCCAGCGTTCGGCCAGTTCAGCGCGCAATTGCGACAGCGGTAGATATTGGTCCGTCCGGTCTTCGTCGATCTCGCCCATGGGCATGGTTTCAATGACGGTAAAATCCATCTGATGGTCATGCGCCCAGCGGATCATGTCGGGCAATTCAGCGTGGTTCTCGCTTTTCAGCGCCACCGCGTTGATTTTAACCTGCAGGCCAGCGGCGCGTGCAGCCTCAATGCCCGCCAACACCTTATCAAGCGCGCCCCATCGGGTGATTTTCTTGAATTTGTCCGCGACTAGAGTGTCGAGGGATACGTTGATGCGGCGCACGCCATTGTCTGCCAGTTGGGTGGCATATTTTGTCAGTTGCGAGCCGTTGGTGGTCAGCGTCAACTCCTGCAAAGCGCCGGATTTCAAATGGCGCGACAATTGCTCAATCAGATGCATGACATTCTTGCGCACGAGCGGTTCACCCCCGGTCAGGCGCAGGCGCTTGACGCCCTTTTCGATAAACACCGAGCACAGGCGATCCAACTCCTCCAACGTAAGCAAATCCTTACGCGGCAGGAATGTCATGTGCTCTGACATGCAATATGTGCAGCGGAAATCACACCGGTCGGTGACCGACACGCGCAGATAGTCAATCGTGCGGCCAAACGGGTCGATGATGGAAGAAAGTTGCTGTGTCACGTCATGCTCGCCAATCACATTTGGATCATTTATGCTTGCGCTTATCAAAGCTGTCAAATGACGCTAACTGTGTTTCATCATCACAGGAGAATGGGTTGTGAACACCGTCTGGCCGGAAGAACTGAAAGTCGCAAAAGACCGCAAGTCGCTGACGATTTCCTTCAATGATGGTGTCACGCACACGCTGC
>JBAUIL010000143.1:0-2393 GCA_049682915.1 Ahrensia sp.
ACAAGATCGAATGAACCCGATGCCGTCGCTTTCAAACCATCTTCGCCGTCGACAGCAAGCGTGACGCGGCAGCCGAACTGCTCCAGCATCGCCGAGGCGATCAACCGGTTGGTCTCATTATCTTCCACGATCAGGACGTCGAGATCATAGGTCTCTTGTGAGATGACGTAGGTGTTTTTTTCTTCAGGGGCCATGTCGACAGCATTGGCCTCAGGAAGTTGTATTGTAAAGGTGGTACCCTTATTAAGTGTGCTGGCCACTGATATGTCACCATTCATAGCACTTGTAATGCGGCGGCAGATTGACAGGCCCAGACCATACCCGTTGGTTTTGCGGCCGTAGGATGCATCCAGCGTCACAAAATCATCGAAAATGCGTTTGATGTTTTCCGGGGCAATGCCGCAGCCCGTATCACTGACGGTAAATTTGAGAATTCGTTTGCCGTCTTCACTTCTATTGTAGCCGGCGCGAATACGCACCAAGCCATATTCTGTAAATTTCAGCGCATTGCCAACGAGGTTAAGGAGGATTTGACGCAAGCGGTTTCGGTCTAGCGTGACAAAGTCGAGTTCATCATCAACAACCAGCTCAATTGTGTTCCAATTTTTGTCGGCCGTGATCGTGTAGCTTTGACGGACTTCCTCCAGCAGGCCATCTATATCAAAGCGCTGCGGCTTTATCTCGATCGCACCGGCTTCAATGCGGGTGATATCGAGCACGGTATCGATGTGGTGCTGTAGAATTTCGCCAGAGGTGACGGCGGTGTCGAGATAGTCGCGTTGAACATCCGTCAGCTTCGTTGTCGACAACAGGTCCAAAACGCCCATCACACCGTTCAGCGGCGTGCGCATTTCATGGCTGGTAACGGCAAGGAAACGGGATTTGGCCTGGTCAGCCGCTTGTGCGCTGTCGCGGGCATCCAGCAATTCACGTTCGATTTTTTTGCGTTTGGAAATATCGCGGATGTTGGAAATCAGGATCGGCTCATCCGATGCGGTTTCGGCGGTACCGATTGAAATCTCAATGGGAAACTCACGACCAGAAGCATCAATTGCGGTCAGTTCGACGCGGCCTTTGCCGACCACGCGACGCTCGCCCTTATCGCGGAACCGCGTCATCCCGGCGCGATGCGCTTCACGCATGGCTTCAGGAACGATGAGTTCGCTCATATCCGCACCAACGGCGCGCGCTCTTGAATAGCCGAATATTTTCTCTGCTGCCGGATTGAATTCGAGGATCTTGCCATCCGCATCGGCGACAATGATCGCGTCCAAAGAAGCGTCGATCGTGCTGATATAACGGCTTCGGCTTTCACGCGCTGCACGCGCTCTCATGCTGGCAAGCCGCCGCTGGTGCAGCATCATATAAAGCGCAACAAGCATAGCGATAAAAAGTAGGAACGCGGTGCGTGCCGTGCCTTTCAACAGGCTGGCAAATTCAGCACGCTGTGCGTCGGCTTGGTTGGCAAATATGTTAACACCCACCAAGGCGAGGTTGCGGGCATCGCCGCGAAGCGCGGTCATCGCTTCGCTCAGTGAGCCGAGCCCGGCGCGCAAGGTCGCTTCATCGCCGTCAATCAACACCGTTGCATTGTCCAGCGCCAGGGTGATGACATCCATGCTGGTCGCAAAAGACGGATGTTGTTTAAGCGTTAGAAAGTTTCCACCCTTGCTGATGCTGTGAACGCGGCTGTAAAAAATGTCAAAGCGCCCTTTGGCGCTCTCCAGGTGCGCAGCATCATCGGGCTGTGCTTGTGCCGTCACCAGCGCATTGAGGAAAACCAGCAGTTCAACCTCAATTTGGGCAAGGTTCCATTGCACATTGTCATGCGACGCAGCGTTGAGCTTATTGAGTTTATTTTGCACGTTTGAGCTTTGAAGCGCCAAAATGCTTGTCATCATTAAGATGACAAGCACAACGAGCAGTTGGATCGGGTTGAAGCCCTTAATGCGCCGCATCAGCAATACTCAATCAATGCACTTCCATGCGGTTAATCTGCCATATTGAGCGTGAATATATTGTTTCAGAGCGATACTCGGCTTTCGCGTCGAAGGGATAGACCAGCCAGAATGGGCCTTTATCGCGCACCGACATCAATGCGCCATTCATGCGGTAGGCAATTATTGGCCCGTCACTGACCGCGTCCGAAACAGGCACCTCAATGGCGTAATCATTGAGTGCGACAATGCGGATCGTATCTGCAGTGGCATCAGCTGCTTCCAGGAAATCGCGAAGTGCGACGCCTGTGAAGGTTTGAACACCCTCTGTCCAGATTGTTTTGGTTTCAAATTCTGTTTGCGGCATGGCCTGCATGGCCGCGATGTCAAACACCATTGGCTGCGTATCGCTTGCCGCGGGCAAAACTGTAATTTCTTGTGCGCCGCTGGCGCTTG
>JBAUIL010000144.1:0-4995 GCA_049682915.1 Ahrensia sp.
CCGTATATTCCGACCGGTTGGTCAGGCCCCGGTCAAGCAAGTCTTGCTTGCGGCTTGCCTCTTCACGCACAATGGCAATTTGTTCATCAATGGCGGTCAATTGCGCTTCAAAACCGTCAATGGACTCCGCCAGCGCTGCAACACGTTGATTGAGGATCTCATCGTCGGATGCGAGACGGGTGCGGCGTGCGTCAAACTCGTTGCGCTGCTCGTCGAGCAGATGGGCGACATCCAGTGCGGCTGCAGTGTCGATCAAGTCCCGCTCAAACGAAAGCGCACCCATCACTAAACGTTCCGCGTTGAGCCTCGCCAGTTGCGCCCGCAGGCCGACTGCCTGCTGTTGCACCCGCTGCAATTGAGCACGCGCGCGCACATCGTCGATCACGTAAATAGTCTCGTCCGCTTTGACGCGCTCGCCCTTAACGACGCTCACCTCACGCACGATGCCACCTTCAAAATGCTGAATGACCCGATTGCGGGTTTGAGCGGTGACGGCACCCTCCACAATCACAGCCCCGGCAATGGGAGCCGTCGCAGCCCAGACGCCAAAACCTCCGACCAGCAAAGCGAGAACCGCGTAGCCAATAATGCCTGGTGCGCGGGTTGCGCTCAGATGGCGCGGCGCTTTGTCATGCAAATTCGTGGTGCCTTCAGGTGCGAAAATCATGGTCATTTTTCACCGTCCGATTTCTTGGCTTTTGACGTGGCGGGGTCGTCGGAAGGTGCCCATGCGGTGCGCCGCATTCCCGGTCCATAGTCTGCAAAGGGTGACCGCTTTTGCGCATCATTGGCACCGTCACCATTGGCCGCTTTTGGCAGCTGCTTTTGGGACTGACTGTCATCAGGGCCCGCCCTTTTGCGCAAGACTGTGGCGTTTCGCTCTTGCATCAGCTTGGCAAAAAGTTGCGGGCGATACTTCTGCAAAATCTTGTCACCGCTGTCGCGCTCGACAATTAGGCCGCGGTCGAAAACCATGATCTCGTCAGCGATGGGAAGGATCTCATCACGTTGGGTCACCATAATCGTCGTCACGCCCGCCCGTTTGAGCATTGCCAGCGTATTGACCAGCGACTGATGACCCTGCTCGTCAAGATTGGCATTCGGCTCGTCCAGAAACACCAGACGCGGATCACCATAAAGCGCCCGCGCCAAGCCAAGACGCTGCACATGACCGCCCGACGGTTTGTAGCCCTGCGCACCGACCACTGTTTGATAGCCTTGCGGGCGGGCACTGATTTCATCGTGAACATTGGCCAGCTTGGCTGCTTTGATCACCGCCTCTTCCGTCGCATTGGGGTCGAAGCGCGCGATGTTCTGAAACAGCGTGCCAGGTAGCAATTCGATATTTTGGCCCAGATAGCCGATCTGCTTGCCCAACTCGTCGGGGCTAAAGCTTTTAACATCGGCGCCATCAAACCGGATAAAGCCGAGCGACACAGGCAATGCACCCGACATAAGGCGCAACAGGGTGGATTTACCGGCACCATTGGGACCGACAATCACCATGCATCGGCCGGGTTCCACGGCAAATGAGATTGCCTTGATAATCGGCGCATCGTTGGGGCCCGCAAACGGCAGCCGGTAGACGAGGTTTTCGACCTGAATTGCACCCTTGAGCGCAGGCACAGGGTCAAAACCACGCACTTCCTTGACATTGTCGAGGGATGTATTGAGCCGCTGATAGGTCTGGCGCGCGTCCACCAATTGCGGCCAAGAGCCGATCAACTGGTCAATCGGCTGTAGCCCCCGGCCTGAAATAATGGATGAGGCAAAAATCATCCCCGCCGTCATTTCGCCGCGCAGGACCAGCCATGCCCCCACCCCCAGAATGGCGATCTGCAGAACCATCCGAACTGCCCGCGATGCCCCGCTGAACATAGCGTTGACGCGCCCGGTCCAATCGGCTCCATCAATGGTCGGAATATGGATGCTCGCCCACTGTTCTACCGCATGATCGGTCATACCCAAAGCACGCACACTATCGGCATTGCGGGTCACAAATTGCGCGGCATTCATGGCGGCCAATTGGTTGCCATTTGTAACGCGCATTTTCCGGCTCACAGCCCATTGGTTTGCCAGTGCGATCAAAATCAAGACCACAACACCGGCAATCGTGAGCCAGAACAGGACTGGATGAATGAAAATCAGAATGAAGATGAAGAGAGGCGCAAACGGCAAATCGAACAGCAAGAAGGCCAGTTTCGATGAGATCAGTTTTTGAACCGTTGCCAAATCGCGCAATGGCTGCACATCGCCTTCTGCGGCGCGCGGAGACGCCAGTCCGGCAAGAAAAGCGGGCTTGGCGTTTTCGATATCAAAGCGGTTAGCAATACGAACCGCATAAACCGAGCGAAGCGCCTCAAAAAGGCCAAGGCAGAGGAAGCTAAATACCGCAATGAGAGACAGATAAATCAGGGTTTCGGTACGATTTGACGTCAGCACACGGTCATAGACCTGCAAAAGGTACAACGGCATCACCAGCATCAAGGCGTTGATGACAAAGGAAAAAACGCCAATATCAAAAAGCGCTCGGCGTAGCCCTGAAGTTTTCAACCGCATAATAACATGTCGCTTTAGTGTTTATCGTCTCAATGTGTCCCATTATCATACAGCTTAGGCGTAAATTTTTTGTGCGCAAAAAAAGCCCCGGCGATAACCGGGGCTTTGAGCGTGGAAAAGTGCGCTGAAATTACTTTTTCAGCAAGTCACGGATTTCACCCAGCAGCGCAATGTCGGCTGGTGGCGCAGCTGGTTCAGCTGGCGCTTCCACTTCCTGTTTGCGCATCTTGTTGACCGCGCGCACCATCATGAAAATAATGAAAGCGAGAATGATGAAATTTACAACGGCGGTAATGAAGCTGCCATAGGCCAGTACAGCGCCCTGCTCTTTGGCCGCTTCGAGCGTTGTCGCAGTAACCGCAGACGACAGACCGAAGAAGAAGTTTGAAAAATCCAAACCGCCAAAAATCGCGCCAACGACTGGCATGATCACATCATCGGTCAATGAAGTAACGATGGTCCCGAAGGCACCGCCGATGATGACACCAACAGCCAGATCCATCACATTGCCCTTGGCAATAAATTCCTTAAATTCGTTTAGCACAATAAGTCTCCTTGTTTGCATGCTCGGGGACCAAGCATTTGCCCCGCGCATGCATTAGACCAAAGTTAATAGATTGTTAATCCTCGCTTACGCATAAATTTGCGTTTATTGCTGGTGATTTGCTCTTCAACGGGCAATAGACTCTGACCGCTGCCCCGCGATAGGTTACCATTTCAGGGAAGAGGTCAGCCGGATGCAAAGCTGGACAATCGTTTTTTTGGCTGTGGCCTATATCGGCCTGCTATTTGCCGTCGCAGCCTATGGAGATTGGCGTGAAAAGGCGCGTGGCCAGAGCAACCCCCGCCCCTTCATTTATGCGCTGAGCCTCGCGGTCTATTGCACCTCGTGGACCTTTTTCGGCTCTGTCGGCGTCGCCTCGGAACGCGGCTTTGAATATCTAGGTATCTTTATCGGCCCGATTTTGATGTTCACGCTCGGCATGCCGATTTTGCGGCGGATGATGCGGCTTTCCAAGGCCGAGCGGATCACCTCGGTGGCCGACTTCATCGCTTCGCGATACGGCAAGAATGCACGCGTTGCAGCAATTTGCGCGATGATTGCGGTGATCGGCACCATTCCCTACATCGCGCTTCAGCTGAAAGCCATCGCGGAATCCGCCAAACTGCTTACCGACCATTACGACACATTCGCGACAGTCGGCGTGAGCCGCGATTTGCAGATTTCGATTTTTGTCACGGCCATGTTGTCAGCCTTTGCGATTTTATTTGGCACACGCCATGCCGATGCAACAGAACATCAAGACGGCTTGATCCTTTCGGTCGCAGCAGAAAGCCTTTTCAAACTTGTAGTGTTTGTTGCCGTTGGTCTGGCAATCGTTTTCATGCTGTTTGACGGTCCCGGGGCGGTGATCAACGCCTTCAATACCGACCAGCGGGTGCTTGATGCGTTAAGTGCCGGCACCAACAGTGCCACTTGGCTCGTGCTAACCGTACTAAGCGCCAGCGCGATTATCGTTCTGCCGCGCCAGTTCCATGTGACTTTTGTTGAGAACCGCTCTGAGGATGAACTGCGCAAGGCCGGCTGGATGCTGCCGTTGTATTTGGTCGTCATCAATATCATGGTGCTGCCCATCGCTATTTCCGGCCTGCTTTATGTGGATAGTTCGATGTCCAGCGACATGTATTTACTGGCGTTGCCGCTTGCTGCGGACAATGATTTTCTGGCTATTCTGACGTTTATCGGTGGGCTTTCGGCAGCCACAGCCATGGTGATCGTCGCCTGCGTCGCGCTCGCCATTATGATTTCCAACGATTTGGTCATTCCCCTGATCATCCGTAAAATGGGCGATCAGCTCCACACCAAGAGCGGCGATTGGGCCAATGTCATTCTCAAGGTGCGACGTCTGGCGATCGTGGCAGTGATGGTGTTGGCGTTCTGCTACCACATCATATCACAGGATCACATCGGGCTTGCGTCCATTGGATTGGTTTCATTTGCCGCCATTGCACAGCTAACGCCCGCATTGTTGTTGGGTCTGTTTTGGCGGCGCGGCAATGCGCGCGGTGCCATTTTCGGCATGGTTGGCGGCTTCAGCGTGTGGGCCTACACGCTGCTTTTGCCGTCAATCCTCAATCAGCAGGCTCCGTTGCTGCTCAACGGTCCATTTGGGCTGGAATTTTTGCGGCCTGAAGCCCTTTTCTACTTCGAAGCGCTCGCGATCAATCACGGCGTGATGTGGAGCCTCGGCGTCAATGTTGTGCTCTATGTCATCGGCTCCTTGTCACGCGAGGCAACATCGCTGGAGCGGGTTCAGGCGATCAGCTTCATTCCACGTGAGCAGGCGCGCTATGTGGAGTTGAAGCAATTTGCCTACAATGTGCGCAATGGCGATCTGCGCGATACGCTGGCGCGCTATATCGGACAGGAGCGGA
>JBAUIL010000145.1:0-2560 GCA_049682915.1 Ahrensia sp.
TGCGTCTCTGACAGTGAGCCGCCGAACACGGTGAAATCTTTCGCAAACACAAACACCTTGCGCCCGTTGACCGTGCCCCAGCCAGTGACCACGCCATCACCGGGGATCTTGTTGTCGGCCATGCCGAAATCAGTGCAGCGGTGCTGGACAAACATGTCGAACTCTTCAAACGAGCCTTCATCTAGAAACACATCCAGCCGCTCGCGCGCAGTCAACTTGCCCTTGGCGTGCTGCGCATCGATGCGCTTCTGGCCGCCACCAAGACGGGCGATAGCGCGGCGTTGTTCCAACTGTTCGGTTACATGCATGCGAAGTCCTCCATTGCGCTATCGGTACTTGAGCAGGCACCACGCCGCAAGGCCTGCGGTATTGTCCCTAGGTCGGAGAAAAAACCGCTTGGAAGAAACGTCAATGTCAGCAAAAACCTGCCTTTTAGCCGCATTATAACAAGCCACTTGCAGAACACACAAAGAACAGATAGTGTATGTTCAACATTTGTTTCGCATTGATTCCGGAGTCGCCATGCTAACCCGCAAACAGCTCGATCTGTTAGTCTTCATCAACAACCGCTTGAATGAGACCGGCGTTCCACCATCATTTGACGAAATGAAGGATGCGCTTGACCTAGCGTCAAAATCCGGCATTCACCGGCTGATTACCGCTTTGGAAGAGCGCGGCTTTATCCGCCGCTTGCCAAACCGTGCGCGTGCGCTTGAGGTGATTAAACTGCCCGATGCGCTGCAAGGGCGTGGCAATGGCGCGCGCGGCTTTTCGCCCAGCGTGATTGAAGGCAGTCGCGGCAAGCAACCCACGTCGATCCGCCCGCCCGCGCCCGTGGTCGCCAATGATGGCGACAGCATATCTGTGCCGCTGATGGGCAAGATCGCGGCGGGTGTACCAATTTCCGCCATAGAGCAGCAAACCCGCTCCGTCGTGGTGCCGCAATCCATGGTGTCCAAGGGTGAGTTTTTTGCGCTCGACGTAGAAGGCGACTCGATGATTGAGGCAGGCATTCTGGATGGCGATACAGTCATCATCAAGAGAGGCGATACCGCCAACCCGGGTGAGATTGTTGTTGCCCTGGTGGATGATGAAGAAGCCACGCTCAAACGGTTCCGTCGCAAGGGTGCATCCATCGCGCTTGAAGCGGCAAACCCGGCCTATGAAACCCGCATTTTCGGACCGGACCGTGTGCGTGTTCAGGGCAAGCTCGTCGGGTTGGTGCGCCAATATCACTAGTGCGCTATCACCCGTCATTGGTGTCGTCATCGGCATCATCGGGCTTGTTTGGTGGTGAATAGTAAGGCGACAAGTTACGCGCTGCGCGGCTGAATTGGCGCTGCGCGTGCCATGGCCGCAAATGGTCGCCAATCGCATGGCGCAGCGACAGCGTACCGGTCTGCGGGTCGCGGTAAAGGGCAGCCGCGCCTTTCAAAGCCAGTGCTTGTGCGGTTACTTCCAGCGTCCCGTTGCGGCATTGCGGGCGCGATGGCGCATAGGCGTGAACAAGCACCGCATGGCGTGCGCACAATGTAGTCCAGGCGGCGCTGTCAGCCCGCACCGGCCGTTTATGCAAATAGGCGATCGTTCTTGGCGGCGGGTCCGGTGCCAGGATTTGAGCATCAGCCTCTGCAACTTCTGACGCCTGGACTAACCAGCCGACGCATTGGCGCTCATCGCAAGCAAAGGCCTCTTGCGGCGGTGGCGCATTAATCGTGTCTGTCTTTTCTGGCTTGATCAGTGCCTCAATATTGAAGGCCGGTTGCCATTGCTCCATGGTAAAGCCATTGGGTCGCGTGCGGTTGACGGCCATACGCCGCATGCCCTCACCGCTGCGCAACAATCCGATTTGTCGGGCGTCCTCGCTGATCAAGGCGATGGGCATATCCTGTTGCTGAAACGTCAGCAGCGCGATTAAGGTCGCAGGCACGCCAATCCACCGCAAATGGCTGCGCAACAAGGTCATACATAAAAGCGCCAAAGTACCCAACAGCAGGCTGGACAACGGCACCACACCCACGATCGCGCCCGGCGATAGTGAAACCACCTTTTGCGCAATCACCATCACCGCATCGACAGACGCGATCATCGCCGCAAAAACGTAGCCATCCACTCCCAAAGGAATAGCCAACACACCGATAATCGCCAGCGGCATGGTCACGATGGAAACAATCGGCACCGCCAACAAATTGGCGATCAAGCCAAGCGTCGCGATCCGGTGAAAATGATAAACAGCATAAAGCCCAGTCGCCGCGCCCGCCACCAGCGACGTCATGCCCAGCGCCAGTACATAGCCACCGGCATAACGAAGACCAGCCAAGAAAGCCCCGCCACTGTGTTGCGGATCACGGTGAAAACGCTGCGCCGACCAGCCGCTCTAAAGCGCAATCAGACTGGCGGTAGCGGCAAAAGACATCTGAAAGCTCGGCCCCGCAATTGTCTCCGGCGCAATCAACATCACGATGAGCGCAGCCAGCGCCAGATTGCGGATGGTGACCGCGGCCCTGTCCATCAACACCGCGCCCAGCATGATGCCCAACATCAAAAACGAGCGCTGCGT
>JBAUIL010000146.1:0-2512 GCA_049682915.1 Ahrensia sp.
ACAGCTATGTGGATCAATTCCAATCATTTGGCGGCTCCATGATCATGCTGGCCAAGGGCAACCGCTCGCGCCAAGTGCGTGAGGCCTGTGGCCGCCATGGCGGCTTTTACCTTGGTTCAATCGGTGGTCCTGCGGCACGCCTCGCCCAAGACTGCATCAAACATGTCGAAGTCGTCGAATATCCCGAACTCGGCATGGAAGCGATCTGGAAAATCGACGTGCAAGACTTCCCCGCATTCATTGTCATTGACGACAAAGGCAATGACTTCTTCAAGGAACTGAACCTCGGATAAAGCGGGCGGTCATTGTCACATCTGTTTCACTTGAAATGATTTTGTCTTTATTAGACACTGACCCGAAAATTTCGGAGGGAACCATGAGAAAATTGATCGGAGGCATTGCAGCCGCCATTATCGCCATTTCCGGCATGACGGCTGCCACGCCAGCATCTGCGGTACAGCTGCATGAGCTGCTGTTTATGGACAAGGAAGAGCGCCAGGCGTTGATGCAGGAGCGTCGCGCCCAGTCTGGCAATGCACGCGTTTCCAACAAATCGCCCATCCAACGCAAGATGATCAAGTTCGATGATGCGCCCGTCGGCACCATCGTCATCGATACCTCCGACCGCCGTTTGTACCATGTGGTCAAGCCGGGCCGCGCGATGGCCTATGGCGTCGGCGTCGGCCGCGAAGGCTTCACATGGACCGGCACAGAGCGCATCACCCGCAAAGCCGAGTGGCCGGGCTGGACACCACCCAAAACCATGATTGCCCGCGTCAAACGTGAAACTGGGCGCACCCTGCCCGCCTTTATGGAAGGCGGTCCGAACAATCCGCTGGGCGCACGCGCGCTTTATCTGGGTAGCTCTCTATACCGCATCCACGGCACCAACCAGCCATGGACAATCGGCCAAGCCATGTCATCAGGCTGCATCCGCATGGCCAATGACGATGTCACCCACCTCTACAACAACGTTAAAGTCGGCACGAGGGTGATTGTGCGCCGCTAACGCAGCTGAGCATGCAAGCTAAATCAAGCCGCGCCTCATAAGGTGCGGCTTTTTTGTTACCACATCGTTTCAGCGGCGCGTGCAGCCCAATTGGCGTCATAGCTTTCACCGTCAAACGCACCATCGGAGCGCTCTTTGAGCACATCCCCGACACTGGGCAACGCACCTGCATCCACATGGTGTGCGTCATCCCAAAGCCCGGCGCGGATGACTGCTCGACCACATTGGGTATAAATCTCATTGATGGTGATGACGATCGCGCTGCGTGGCGCTTTGCCATCGCGGCTCAAGCTTTCCAGCAATGCCGCATCCGCTGTAACAATCGCTAGCCCGTTCAGCCGCACCGTTGTCATGGAACCGGGAATCAGAAACAGCGCCGCAATGCGCGGATCGGCAACAATATTGCGTAGCGTGTCGATGCGGTTATTGCCGCGCCGGTCCGGTATGATCAGCGTCTTGTCATCGGCAATCACAAACGCGCCGCCAAGCTCACCACGTGGCGAACAGTCCAATCCTTCAGCGCCCACACTGGCCAGCGCAAAAAACGGTGAAGCCTCCAGCAAACGCCGATAAGCGGGTGTCAGCCGTGTGGCAACTTTTAGCAACGACGCTTCGGCAGGTTGGCCGTAAATCGCATCCAGTTCAGTGTCATTTTCTAACGGCTTGTAGCGGCTCATCGCGTCAAACCCTTCTCCGCCAATTCGTTTTCATACACTGACCAGCGTGCATCGAACTCGTCACCAAGCTGGCGCATATAGGTCCATGAAAACAAGCCACTATCGTGCAGATCATCAAAGCTGATGCGCACCGCGTAATTGCCGACCGGCTCCATGCCAATAATCATCACGTTGCGCTTGCCGCCGACTGTCTTGCGCTGCTCGGGCGAATGGCCCTGCACTTCCGCCGAGGGCGACATGACCCGCAGCGCTTCTGCGGGCAGCGTGTGCGTGACACCATCATTGAAGGAAATCGTCAGCGACTTGCGGTCTTTTGCGACTTTTAATTCTTCTGGCCAGACGGTGTTCACAACCCATTCTCCTGTGATGATGAAACACAGTTAGCGCCATTTGACAGCTTTGATAAGCGCAAGCATAAATGATCCAAATTTGATTGGCGAGCATGACGTGACACAGCAACTTTCTTCCATCATCGACCCGTTTGGCCGCACGATTGACTATCTGCGCGTGTCGGTCACCGACCGGTGTGATTTCCGCTGCACCTATTGCATGTCAGAGCACATGACATTCCTGCCGCGTAAGGATTTGCTTACGTTGGAGGAGTTGGATCGCCTGTGCTCGGTGTTTATCGAAAAGGGCGTCAAGCGCCTGCGCCTGACCGGCGGTGAGCCGCTGGTGCGCAAAAACGTCATGCATCTCATTGAGCAATTGTCGCGCCATATTAAATCCGGCGCTTTGCAGGAGTTGACGCTGACCACCAACGGCTCGCAACTGACAAAATATGCCACCCAACTGGCAGACAATGGCGTGCGCCGCATCAACGTAT
>JBAUIL010000147.1:0-9464 GCA_049682915.1 Ahrensia sp.
GATCTGCTCAGCGTAGAGAGCGACCGCGTCGCTGTGGTCATCATTCATATGGGCCACCGCCGACGCTTCCACGGCGCGCACGCCTTCAATATCGCCTGTCATGACGAGATCGTTCTGCGTCAGATTATAAGCCTTTCCGAAGCCGCCATTGAGGCTGGCACCGGTGATGGAAAGCCGGAAAAATGAGAAGTCACCAAAGTCCGCATAGAGCGCCGCTTTGGGGTGGCGGTGCAAATGGCGATGGCGCAAGCGTGCGTGATCATCGGTGCCGCGCGCGACCTGGCTGGCTTTGACGAAGCAGGTGATGCGCGGATGCGCCAGCGGATCGCCTTTGCCCGCTTCGCCGACCAGAATGGAGGCCTGCGGCTGATTGATCATGGCCTGGGTGTGCGGCGACAGGCTGGAGACCAGCGTGACCAGTGCGCCATCAGTGTCGGTGGAAAGCTGCACGCGGCTGACTTGCGGGTATCCATCAGCGCCGCCGGAGACCGCCAGCGCGCCATGGCGTGCGGTGTGGATCAGCCTTTTTGCCAATTCAATGGATGCATCGTCGGTGTCGCGGATTACTTTTTTGTCCGGGGTCTCAGCCATCATGTTTGCCTGTTAATGATCAGTGTGCGGTCTTGGCGCGGTGTCCACTATCACGTTAGTTTGCTTGCCTGACAATTGCACCGCGGGACGGCGATGGCCAAGCTCTATTTCAATTATGCGACAATGAATGCCGGCAAATCCACGCTGCTGCTGCAGGCGTCCTACAATTATCGCGAGCGCGGCATGCACACGATGGTGTTCGTCTCTGGCCTCTATCAGAAATCCGGCGGCGGCTATGTGTCATCTAGGCTTGGGCTGGAAAGCGATGCGTTGACGTTTAACGCCGGTGACGATCTGTATGCGCAAATCGCCGCCGCGCATGACAGCAAAACCATCCATTGCGTGTTTGTGGATGAGGCGCAGTTTTTGGAAACCGAACAGGTCTGGCAGTTGGCCCGCGTGGCAGACCGGCTGGGCATTCCGGTCATGTGCTACGGGCTGCGGACGGACTTTCAGGGCAATTTGTTTACCGGCTCAGAGGCGCTACTGGCGCTGGCGGATGATTTGCGTGAAGTGCGCACCATCTGCCGCTGCGGGCGCAAAGCCACCATGGTGGTGCGGCTGGGCGTTGATGGCAAAGTGGCGAAAGAAGGCGATCAGGTCGCCATCGGCAAAGATGCCTATGTGTCGCTGTGCCGCCGCCATTGGGAAGAAGAAATGGGCCGCGTCCAAGCCGATGATATGGTTGGGTTTGCGCGATGAAGGTGGCTGGTATGCACCATTATAATGCCGGTGCCCGCCGCTTGGCAGGCTTTATCGCCATGATCGCGTTTGTGACCTTGTGCCTTCGTGTCTATCTCACCGCTGTGGAACTGGGCGGTGTGGGCGCAGC
Source organism: Ahrensia sp. (assembly GCA_049682915.1). Taxonomy (GTDB): domain Bacteria; phylum Pseudomonadota; class Alphaproteobacteria; order Rhizobiales; family Rhizobiaceae; genus JBCDLI01. Next base: position 1,424 of record JBAUIL010000147.1, read on the forward strand.
GCTGGTCCAACTCTCGCAATTCTTCACAATTTTGACCAATACGCTGGTGGCTGTCGGCATGGGCATGATTGCGCTGGGTTATGCGGTGCCTAAGCGCGCGATGCGGGCGCTCGTAGTTTCTATCGTCTGTGTCGGGCTGGTCTATCACGCATTGCTGGCGCATCTGGTGGATTTTACCGGCTTGGCGATGGTTGCGGATCACGGATTGCATACATTTGTCCCGATCGCGATGTTCGTCTGGTGGGTGTTGTTTCTATCGCGGCCAGCCTTCGTGCGCTCCGATATTGCTCTATGGATGGTGTTGCCATTGTCCTACAGTTTCTATGCATTGGGTCGGGCGCAATGGTCGGCCTTTTATCCCTATCCTTTTTTGGATCTTGCCACGCTGGGTTGGCCACGGCTTGCGGCCAATATGGTCGGGCTGGCGCTGGCTTTTATCTGTGTCGGTTTTGTTTTGGTGTTGCTGGAGCGTTTAGCGCGTCGTGTGCAGCCACAATAATGGTGATTGGGCCATGTAATTGCGGCCCGACGCTTCAAATCGTCCTCCGCAAACCCTATACAGTGGGGAGACAATGATTTCAGGGAGTTGGGGCGCATGGCGACCTTGCAGAATTTCGAGCGGGAAATCGAACGCACAAAGAGCGAAGTTGAGGAGATGCGCGCCAAAATTGACGCGTCGACGCAGACTTTGGACAAGTTTGCCAAGACGGAAGCGACCATCGGCAGCGCGGACTTCGATATTGAAAACGCCCGCATTCAGGATGTGTTGCAACAGCAAAAGGTGATGGAAGGCAATATTGCCGATCTGATCATCGGGCTGGAAGACGCGACCAATGTGTTCGGCTCCGAATTTGAGTCGATGAAATCCTACACAGGCATGGAGAAATTCATCGGCCTGTTCTCCAAGCAGCGCATGCAGCGGATGCGGTCCGAGCGCGTGCGCAATATGTCGCTGGCGGGTAATTTGCAGGAACTGCTGGCAAAGTCCGACACAATCGTCGGCATTTTGCAGGACCAGAAAAACATTCTCGATCAGCGCTATGCGACATCAGAAGCCAGCCTGCGGCAGGTGATTGAGCGCCGCAAATCGACCATGGACACGCTGGAGACCACGCAAAAGCGGATTGAAGAACTCAACCCGATGCTGATGGACATTGAAAACCAGATTTCTGCATCGACCAACCAGAAAGACCGCACCAAGCTGGAAGGCCAGCGCTCGGAGATGGCGACCGAGTATAACGAGATGCAAGCCAAAGAGCAGACGCTGTTGGCCGAAAGCCAAACGCTGGAGCGCTACACCTCGATGTTCCAGACCTTTGTGGATTCGCTGAACAACCAGAAGGCCGCGCAGCAAACGCTGATCAACAAGCTGACCATCGATACCGAGCAGCGCATCGTGCTCTACAAAGCGCTGGAAGATTCGTTGAAGACCGCCGCACAACAGGATGTGGCCCACAAGATCAACACGCTGGGCGGACAGGTGGACACCGCCGCCGAAACCACCATGGCGGGCATTGGTGCGGCGGCGCAAAAGCACATTGGTGATCTGCTGGAAATGCATGAGGGCAACATGATTGCCACCCAGGACATTCAACGCCGCAAGAAGCTGGCGGATGACGCGTTTGCGCGCCGCTTTGATGATGTGATGAAAAAGCACAATGCCGCCAATTATGTGAAGCCGTAAGGCACGGCGATGGCGGGCACGACCGGCAAGGCTGACAGCGCGGTAGAGCGCTATTTCGCGTCGATTGACGCGGCGCTGGACGGTTTGAACGTTTTCTTGCGCAGCGCGCAAGGCCCGCTCGATGGGCACGTATTGGTGGCGCAATCGGTGGTGCCGTATATCGAGCGCCTGTCCAATTCGTTCGACTGCTGGCGGCACAAGCTGGACTATGCCGAGCGATTTAAAATCTCCCGGTCGGAAAGCGGGTTTCCGGTTTTTCAAAACACGCTTGAATTGGCCAAGGACCGTCAGGGTGCTGCAAGTCGCCTTGCGGCGCTTTCAGATGCCGAAACATTGCGCGATGAGATGGCGGATTTCATTTTGCGCCAAAAGGCGTTTCCCCATGATTTGCGCAAAGCGATGGCCGAGCGGCTGTATCTGGAAGCGGTGCAGGCTGGCGATGTGCTGACGCCATTTGTGCTGCCGGAAACGGTGAAGGTGTCGGTTAATCCGAAGACCGGCCGGCCGTTCTACATGACCCATTGGGGTGTGTTTGACGGCAGCGAAAACCTGCCGCTGATCTATTCGGTGATGGTAGAAGACTCGACGCCCGATATGGTCAAGGCGTTGGTGGTTGACGGCAAAAAACTCAACGATGATGTGGAAATCCCGCTCCCGGTGGGCGGGTTGCTCAACAATGCGCTGGCCGCACGGTTTGACGCTTTTGCCGAGGCGAACTCGGCCTACGGCCTGTCGCCGGTGACGGTGGCGACCAATATGGATGAAGAGTTTGAAACGCTGCATCCCAAACAATTGCGCCGCATCGTGTTGGGTCCGTTTTATGCCGCGGGCATTACCGAACACAACGCGACGGTGAACGCGATTTTGGAACGGGTGGCCAAGGCTGAAGATGCCTGGCTTCTGACATGGACGGTGCAGGATGTGTTTTCCAAAGGTGAACGCCCCGGCAAGCGCGGGCTGTGGTCATCCACGCCTGCGCGCAATGACTACCACATCAACACCGATGATCTGGAAGCCGCGCGGATGGGTGTATCGGCCTATGAAAAACACGCGTTGGTGCCACATGAAGCCTATCAGGCAATCTATGCGGCAGGCGAGGCGGACGCGCTATTTGGCGGCTACAAGGTTCACATCATCTCCGGCGATCAGGTGATATCGGGGATGTAGAACACTATAGAAACGTATCGCCGTTCTCCCGCTTGCGGGAGAAGGTGGATGCGAGTGATAACGAGCAGACGGATGAGGGTATTAAAGTAATTCCCTCACCCAATTGCGACTAACAAACGCTTTGCGTTTGAAGTCTCGTATCCCTCTCCCTCGTGCGGGCGAGGGTGAGAATGGAGCAAATATGGACACCGGACTGACACTGCTGGACGAAAAGGACATCGTCAAACATCGCGCAACGGCGCAGTCGCTGGTGACGCGGTTTTTGGTGCTGGAGGCGGCGGCCAGCAAATCCAACACGGAGATTGCAGGCACGGGGCGGCGGTTTGTGTCGACGGTCTCGACGGGCGGCATGCGCCGGTCGCGTGAGGTTGAACTGGCCAAGCAGGTGTCTGCCATCCGTGCGGACGATCCGATGTTGTCGCCTGCCCAGCACGCGCTTTTGTACCGTGCGCGGCGCGGCATTGCGGTGGCGCTGGCTACGGCGGAGCTGTTTGGGCGACAAACCCAACTGGAAAGCCTGCAGGCGCGCAATGCGACCGCGCCCTTGGAAGGCGATGATGCGGCAAAGTTCCGCTCGCTGATCAACGCGGCGGCCTATGTCAGCGGTTTTGCGCTGGTCAGCTATGTGCTGCAAACGCTGGACAGCGACAGTGAGCCGGGCGACGACACGCAGGAACCGGCGTGGAATTTCGACACCCCGCAAGACAGCGTGAAATCGGTTGTCGCAGGCTTGGCGGCGGCCATTGATGGTGCACCGGACGATGTGGCGATGCTGCAACGGGCCAAAGCCTATGCGCGGGTGGCGCTGGAAAGCCTGCTGCAGCGCAAGGGCCGGTTTGACGGGTTGGGCGCATTTGAAGACAATCACATCCGCGTTGAAAAAGACGACTTCACGATCAACGGTTTTGATGTGGCACCCGGTGCCAAGCGCAAGCCGCTGGTGATGCAGTTCAAAAAGCCCGACGAGATTATCGGCAACCACATCGCGAAATATCAGGCGCTGAAACTGGCCAAAATGCTGGTGGCCTATGATTTCGATCGGCAGCTGAACCCGTTTGTCGAGCTGGGCGGTTTTCTGTTCACGTTCATTGGTGATGGCGCGCCGGGCACCGGTAAAACGATCCTGATCCAGATGATCGCGGGCATTGTGAATGACTACTGCCAGGTGGCGGGTTACCCGTTTCATTACGAGAATTTCGGCGTTGACCAGATTTCGTCTTACCAAGGTAAGTCCGGCCAGAACTGCAAAAGCTTCATCAACACTATCATCAGCCCCAAAGCGATTGGCTTTGGCACGATTGACGATATTGATCAGGTGGCCGCCAAGCGGTCGGACGACCGCGCGTCGGCTGGCCAGCAGGAAGTGACGGCGGTGCTGATGGAAAGTTTCGCGGGCGCGACAACGGTGGTGCGCGGCAATTGCTCTTTCGGCATGTTTTCCAACTATCCCGAAAATGTCGATGATGCACTGCGCCAGCGCGCAGGTGCGCGGTGGCTGGTCGACGGGCCACAGACGCGTGATGATTACATCGATATTTTCCACCTGTTGGCCGGTAAAAACCACGCCATCCCGCTGGGCGAGCATGAACTGTACGAAGCGCAAGTTATCCAGAAGGCGGTGGCGGCGGCCTATGACGGCCACGATAGGCCGCAGGAAGATGGGCTGCTCAACATCTATGACAAGTTCACCTCGACCTATGGTGAACCCAAGACCATGGCCGATATCGGCACCTATCTGCACATGATCAAAGAGGCCGAGCCGCGCTTTACCGGCCGTGCGATCAAGAACGTCACCGACGCCATCAAGATGCGGGCCATGGACATTGAACTGCCGGATGAGTGGTTCGAGACGCCTGAGACGTTCATGCACAAGGACTATGACACCAAGCGCGACATGATCGCCGAATTACGCCGCCCGTTCACCGTCGACATGGTGATGCAAGAGATCAACCGCTACGCCGATAGCGAATTCCGCTATACGGATAAGAGCGACGCGGTGGCCGTGGAGAATGTGATCCGCAATGAGCGGGTGCGCGAGCGCGCGGTGAAGGAGATTGGTGCGATGAAGGAGAAGGGGTTGTGGGGTGGTTGAACTGCTCAACGAGTTAGCCAAACGGTTCATCAAGACCAAAGTCAAACAGCATACAGGCATCGATTTATGATCGTCATCCTCGGCCTCCGTGCCGAGGATCCAGTGAGCGAGAACGCGGTTAGCGTTGTGGATCCTCGGGACGGTGCCCGAGGATGACGGAGGTTTTTGGGGATGCTGTTGGAGTGCAAAGCCTGTCGGGTCATCGCTGCTTGAAATACAGCATGGATGTGCTTACAATGTAAGTACGCAATCAAAGGTCCAGCTATGAAAATCGACATCATCAAAATCGGTAACTCTAAAGGTATCCGCATCCCCAAGCCGGTGTTGGAATCATGTGCGATCAATGATGCGGTTGAGCTGGAGGTGGTTGATGGCAAGCTTGTGTTAAGCGCCGTCAATCAGCCGCGTGCCGGATGGGAAGCTGCCTTTGCAGCAGAACGCCCGACCGCCCAAGACATGATGATCGGTGATGGACTAAGCAATGAGTTTGACGCCGATGAGTGGCAGTGGTGAACCAGCCGCAGGCAAAAACACGCGGCGCTGTTTGGTTGGTCAATCTCGATCCGACCATCGGCTCTGAAATTCGCAAGACGCGGCCATGCGTGATTGTTTCACCGGACGAAATGAACAAATATCTTTCTACGATCATCATCGCACCGTTGACATCGACGCGTAAAAGCTGGCCAAGCAGAATTGATGTGGTTTTTGACGGGCGGGATGGTTCGATAGCGCTGGATCAAATTCGCGCATTGGACGGACGACGACTTATCAAGAGGCTTGGTGCCATTTCTTCTCATGATGCAAAGACCGTGGCGGACAGGTTGGTAGAAATGTTTAGCGACGGAACCTCATGAACCGCCTTTATGAAAACGAGCTGATCTTCGGGCGATTGCTGACCATTGATCAGCCCCATTTGATTGCGCGCTACAACAAGGCGCTGGTTGCGTTCGGGTTGGTGCCGACGGATTTATTGGCTTTCGATATCGACCGGACCGGGTTTTCGCCGCAGGTGGCGGATGCGTTGGGCGATGAGGATTATCTTGACCCGAACGGGGTAAACCGGCGTTTCATCATTCTCACGCCGCAGCAGCGCACGCTGCCGGTCGTGCATACGCGGTTTTCGAACACCGACGCGCTGATGCATGAATTTTTCGAAGCCAATTTGCGGGTCATCAACGCGCTGACAATCAAAGATGTGATCTATGGCGAGATCGAAGACAACGTATCCGAGGTCTCCGACATTGAAGATCTGCTGTCGATTGAGCAGGTCGAGTTCAAGGTGCTGTCGGCGGATGATGTGATTGGCAAGGCGAACCGTCTGCGCATGCTGGCGGACCGGCTGCGGCAGGAAGAAAATGCGTGGCGCGACGATGCGATGCTGCATGAGATGGTGGAACTGGCCAAAACCGCCGGTGACATCCGCCAAAATGAAATGGTGCCGAGTCAGGTGGTGTTTCGCCATGATGCTTACTGGACCAGCCATTTTGGCGGCACCTATGTTTTCTTTGATGACAAGAAGATCACCGTGATCTCCGATCCCGGTGCGCCGGGGTTCCGGCGGTCGCGGCCTTGGCAGGTCAGCTATCTGTCTATTGACGACCATGCGCGGGTGTTCGAATTTCTTGCAAGCACCGGCAGGCTGGAGTTGCCACGCGCCTCATGGGTGGAAGACAGCGGTTTTCTGGAGCACCGTGCGGAAATGGTGATGCGCTCAATCATTGCCGAGCACGAACCGGATTTGGATTTCAGCACTATTGATGCGGTGTGGCTGCAAACGTGGATGCACCGCAATGCGCGCCACATCAATGCGGAAGCAACCTATCCGTTTCTCAACCAGATCAAGCGCCAGATCGCGAAAAACGGCCGGCTTGACTTGAAGGATGTGCCCGATGACAAGCGGTTCTTGTTGGTGCGCGCAAAGCCGGATCATCGCGATGTGTGGCTGACCAACCGGCTGATCAGCGCCTACAATAAAAGCGACTTCGTGGCGCGTTACGTGTTCAACAAACAGGGGTTTTACGCGGACTACGCCCACTACAAAGAGAATTTCCGTGCGCATGTTGTTGCAACGCTCCGCGATGTCTATCTGAAGGATAAGGCTGCGTTGCGCGCGCGCCTTTACGGCCTTTCGCCAGAAACAGGAGTTCGCAATGCTTGATCCCGTCATCGCTTTTTTCACGCGGGTTTTTGAATGGATCGGCCGAGGTATCGGCGTCATCATTGCAGGCTTCCTGTGGCCGTTCGTGACGTTTCGCAACTGGTTGCGGGGCCGGGGCTGGTTTATCAAAATTCCGGTTTTCGCGCTGTTGGTGGCACTCGCGCTTGGCTATGGCCACCTGATTTTTATCACGCAGTTCTGGTCCAGCGGCGGCACCGATTTCGTGGCCGAGTACTCACTGGAGCAAAACGAGGCGGGCGCGGGGAGCACGCTGGCCAACGGCACCTGCCAACCCTCGGCCATGGTAGGTGTTGCAGCTGCGCTTCTTGACCGCAGTGTCAATCAGGCGACCTGGGTGCCCTCCAATCCGCTTTATAAGGCGGGCATTTTCTTTGTCATTGACTGGAAGGATACGCCGTTTTTTGACAATAAGGCGGCCTTCCAATTGGGGGTCAACCAGTCCGTGCGCCGCACCGCGGTGGAACTGGTTGACCGGCTGGGCCGCGTGCGGGGCACCTCGTCCATCAACTCGAACCTACAGTCCGCGCGCGAAGCAGCCAACTACCGCGAAGATGCGTGGGTTGTGACGTTCAGCCCGCCCTTCCTGCAGCCATCCACGCAAGCCAGGTTGGATAATGCGCGCGAAGACCTGTTGGCGTTCAACACCGAATTGCAAAACTGCCAGGCGGACTTTGATGTGCGCGCCGACAATCTGTTGCAGTTTCTGGAGCGCGTGACTGCTGACATCGGCTCAACATCAGAAATTCTGCAGCGCCGGATGGAGCAGGCAAATTTTACCGGTTTTGACAGCCGCGCTGATGACCGGTTCTGGTTCACCTATGGCCAGCTTTATGGCTATTACGCCATTCTAACCGCCGCGCGGTCTGATTTCCGCGACGTGGTGGCCCAGCGCAACCTCGCCGCCCTTTGGGACCGCACC
>JBAUIL010000148.1:0-14450 GCA_049682915.1 Ahrensia sp.
GCGTGCTGGCGGCGCTTTTCATGCAAAATCGGAAACAGCTCATAGACCTGATCCATCGTCTCGCGAAAATTATCACGGCGCAGATAGGCACCCATTTCGAGATTTTCTTCCACGCTCATCGTCGCAAACACATTGTTGGTCTGCGGCACAAAAGCGATACCCTCGCCAACGCGGGCTTGCGGGGACAGATCCGTGATGTCTTTGCCATCCAGCTTAACGCTGCCTGAGCGGATCGACAGCATGCCAAGCAACGCTTTCATCGCGGTTGACTTTCCCGCACCGTTGGGACCGACGATCACCGCGATTTCACTGCGCTCCACGCCAATGGTGCAGTCGTGCAGAATATCGACATTGCCGTAGCCGCCGGTAATGTTTTCTCCGATCAGATACATCAGTTTGCCGCCTTTTGTGCGCCGGTTTGCGCTGGTGTTTTATTGCGCAGCCCACGGCCCAAATAAGCTTCAATAACGTTTTCATCATTGCGCACTTCGTCGGCGGTACCTTGCGCGAGCACGCCGCCTTCGGCCATCACGATGACCGGATCGCACAGGCGGCCGATAAAATCCATGTCATGCTCAATCATGCAAAACGTGTAGCCGCGCTCCTGATTGAGGCGCACAATCGCATCGCCAATTTCGCGCAGCAAGGAACGGTTCACACCGGCACCCACCTCGTCGAGCAGCACCACTTTGGCATCCACCATCATGGTGCGGCCCAGCTCGACCAGTTTTTTCTGGCCGCCCGACAGATTGCCTGCCAATTCCTGCGCCAGATGCGAGAGGTTGAGAAAGTCGATGACTTCCATCGCCCGCTCGCGAATTTTGGCTTCCTCGCGCTTGACCTCGCCCCATGACAGCCACGCATTCAGCAGGCTTTCGCCCGACTGGTTGCCGGGCACCATCATCAGGTTTTCCAGCACGGTCAGTGACGAAAACTCATGCGCCAACTGAAAGGTGCGCAACAGGCCTTTTTCAAACAGCTCATGAGGTGCAAGACCCGTCACATCGTCGCCATCGAGCAGGATTTTGCCGCTTGATGGATTGATGTTGCCCGCGATGATATTGAACAGCGTTGTCTTGCCCGCACCATTGGGGCCGATAAGCCCGGTGATGGTGCCCTTCGCAATGCTGATGGAAGCATTGTTGACGGCCAGAACCCCGCCGAAATTTTTTGAAACCGATTGTACTTCAATCATAAATTGGTCGCACCGAAACTGATCATCAAGCGAGTAAAGCGTAACTGCAGGGCTTGTGCAATGCACACCATGCGCGGTCAACAAGGGTTTGTTATGCGCCCAACTCTTTCGAGCGGTCGCGGGACGCCAGCACCGCTTTGGTCATCAATGGGGTGAGACCGGTTTGGGCATCCATGAGCACCGCCAATGCGGCGGCGGTGGTGCCGTTGGGGCTGGTTACCTGCTCACGCAACGTACCGGGTGCTTCATCGCTTTTGGTGGCATAGATTGCAGAGCCATAGACGGTCTGGCGGGCCAGTTGGGCGGCAATGGGTTCGGGCAAACCGGCTGCGATACCGGCGTCGCGCATCGCCTCGATCATATGAAAAACATAAGCAGGACCGGAGCCTGACAAACCGGTGACGGCGTCCATGAGCGCTTCATCATCAATGGTGGCGACCTCACCGCTGGCCTGCATCATCGCGGTGATGTGGTTCGCTTGGGTGGGTGTCAGATGCTGATTTGCATACATCACCATCATGCCTGCACCAACCGCCGACGGGGTGTTGGGCATCACGCGCATGATGGCTGTTTGCGCGCCCAAAATTTCGCTCATGGACCGCACCGTGATACCAGCCGCCACCGACACGAAAGCGGCATGAGGTGCAAAGCGCTTATAGGCCTGCAAAACATCACCAAAGACTTGCGGTTTGACGGCAACAACAATGATGTCCGGCACCAGATTAGCGGGCAATGCGCTGGCATCATCATGCGCATTTACGCTCAACGCGCTGGCCCGCTGGCGCAGCGCGTCGGTCGGCTCCACAACATGCACGTCAACGGGCGCTAAAATGCCTTTATCCAGCCAGCCCTTGAGCATGGCGAAGCCCATATTGCCGCAACCAACCAAAATCGTTTTCATTGTGACCTCCCGGAGCCTGTTTGCAACGCCTTAGGCGTGTGGGGCAAAACTGGCAAGCGGAGTTCACCGCGACATGACGCTAAACCGGGATGTGAGCCGCAAGCCGAAAGCTGCGATAACCAATGTCAGCCAAACAGGATCTGAGCGTTGGAAATAGAAGCTTTCAAGGGCCGCATTCATGCCTGTGAACGCAATGATCATGTAGAAAAAGTCAGCCATATAGCCGTTTTCCGGCGTGCGCTTGGTTCTGGCATAGGCAATGGCCGGTGCAAACACCAACAGCCATATGACCAAAGCCAGACATAAAAGCCCAAAATGCAGGGCAACATCGAGAAAACCATTATGGCCGTGGATCATATTACGCGGGTCCCAGGTTTGATCGAAGGCAAGTTCTGCCGACAACGAGTTGGGTGTTCGCCAGAAGCCGTCGAAGCCAAAACCGGTTAGCGGATTTTGCGTGACGTAGTCTTTGGCAAAGGTCCATATTTCTATGCGGCCTGTATAGGTGGTGGTTGAGCTGAAAATGCGCAAAATATCATCAAAGAACGGCACGTAGACGGTGCCGATTGTCAGCGCGTGCGTGCCCACGATAGCGAGTGTGACAATGAAGGCGCCAAGCGCCCGGGTCCCCAGGGAGGCCGGAATTAAAACCATTAATATGACCGCGGGCACCAGCGCGGCACTGGTTTTGGAACCGGTCTTCAAGACAAACACAAATGCGGCAAGGGTGAATAATACACCCCATCCCCGCATGCCGCGCCGGAACATGTAGATACCCGCAAAGGTGAGCGTTGCCATGATTGGACCGGCGATATTTTTGTGGGTGAAAACGCCGCGCCACAGGCCTGTATGCTGCGCTTCAATGGCGCCGGGCTGGTGAATGGCTTGCGCCGGGAAAATGACCACGCCGACATAGGACAGCACCAAAACCGCACCGCCGGCAATGAGGATGCTGCGGCAGAAACTGTCAGCATTTTTCGGCAATACGCACAAACCAGCAGCCGTCAGCAAAGTGAAGGTGGTAAACAGAAAAGCCCGCATGGCGGCATTCGTATCGGGTGCGAACACAACCGATACACCCAGCATGACGATCACAACCATCCACGAAAAGCTGAGCAGGCGCACAATCGCAGCCGGTGGCGTAAATGATAGCATGCTGAAAAGCACAAGCCCGAACAGAGCCGTAAAGCCCAACTGGTTGATGAGATTGCCTGACGTGGCGGTACCAAAGACTTCCTGTGTGACACGGTCTCCGGCAAACGGCTCAAACGATATCCAGAAGATGATTAGCGTCAGCGTCGTGACCGCTGTGCGTAGCCCATCGCGGCTGCGTGCGATCAAAGCGGATAGCCCGCCTGAGGACAGGCCGTCAGTCCTGTGGGTTACGGTATTGCTCATTGGCATATCCAAATTCCGAAGCCAGACGGCCCGCTGCGATGTGAATGGGATAGAGCGCGCTTAAAACGCTGCGCGTTGTCACCAGCTTGATGGCGGCACGCGGCACGCTGGCCAACGCCAGAACGAGACTATGCGCAATTGTTTTGAAGCGGGCACCGGACGTGCCTTGACGCGCGCGATGCTCAATCAAGGCGGACAATTGGCCATTGCGCAATGCGCGGCTGGTAATCCATGCACGGGTGACACGGTTTTCGGGAATCGTTTCCCGCACGGCTGCTTCCTTGCACCAGGCAAAGGTATAACCCTCAGCCTTCGCGCGACGCATGAAGTCAGCGTCGCCGCCACCGGTAAAATTAAATGCCAGATCCAGAAAGGGTCGTGACATGGTGCGCAAAACATCGGTGGTCAGCAGCAAATTGCCTGACGAATAAAGAATATCAACCGGCCCGGTTGCCCCGTAGTGCGGCGTAAAGACGGGGTGCTTGCGCCATTTTTGCGGTGGGTTGCCCTCAAACACCGGCAGTTGAGGGCCGCCGACAAAAGCAACATTGTGAATTTTTTGGCAGGCTGTCAGCTGCTCGATCCATTGGGGATCTGCCAATTCATCGTCATCAATCACCGCGATGAACAACGCGTTTTCAAACTTTGCCAAAGCCGTCACCCAGCCGGCATTATAGGCGTTACAATTGCCACGGTCATGGGCGATGATCACCAAGCCGGTGCGCTCCCCCGCAGCAAACAGCGGGCTGGCTGCTTGCGCTCCGGCGCGGTCCTGGGCTTCGTTTTCCATCACAATAATTGCCACGCGCAACGCGGTTTGCTGGTTGTGCACGCTCTCCAGCGTGCGCAGCAAATGGGCTGGTCGGCGAAAGGTCGGGATGGTTACCACCACATCAATCGACCCGCAGTCGAGATCGGGCGTCTGTGCGACGATTGTAATATTGTCCGCAAGCCGCTCAAGCATGGCGCTGCTTCACCCCGTTTGTAAACAATTCGCTAATCGACATAGCAAACAAAGCGTTAACGAAGTGTTCCGCGCCGCACGCAAGCGCGTCCATTAAGTGGATATTCACGCCATGGGTGTAGTGTGTGCCAAACTAAATCAGCATTGGTCCCATGCACCTTATATTTTTTACCTCGCTGGTCTCCTCCGGCCCGCCCGAAAGCGGCTATGAAATTGCCAACAAGGCGCTCCTGGACGGGTTGCGTCGGCAAGGCGCGCGGGTCACTGAAATTGGCTTTAAATGGGTAAGTACCGAACTCAGCGATCCCGACAATACAATCTGTCTTGGTGATGTGGATGTGAAAACGGAAGGCGCACGGCGCCGCCAAAAGATTAAATGGCTGGCGCGCGCGGTGCGCACCGGACAACCCTTTGCCTGCGCCAAACTGCGCATTTTAAGCGATAACGATATCGACGCGGCGCTGAAACAGGCGGAGCGTCGCGGCGGGCCGGTTGATGGCATTATCCTCAACGGGGTAACGCTTGCCGGTGCCTATGAGCGCTATCTGACCAAGCGGCCCTATCTCTACGTGGCGCACAATGTTGAGCATGTATCAGCGCGCCAGAACGCAAAAGATGCATCCGGCCCTGTTGAGAAATTCATGTATCAGCGCGAGGCGCGCTACCTCAAAGCGCTGGAGACACGGCTCTGCGCCCGTGCCAGCCACGTGCTGACGCTCAGCGAAGAAGACCGAGAAGGCCTACATGTTGGGGGCGACACACGCTCGACCTATGTTCCACTGGTGACGCCGCAGCCCTTGGGCACCTCGCGCGACGGGCGCGTCAAAGCCTTTGATGTCGGGCTGATCGGCACCTGGACATGGACGCCGAACCGCATCGGCCTGGAATGGTTTTTGCGCGATGTGGTGCCACACCTGGACAAAACCATTCAGGTGGCCATCGCAGGCAAGACACCCAAAGGCATGCGCGCGCGCAGCGAGCAGGTGAAGCTGCTGGGCCGCGTGCTGGATGCCAAGGACTTCACCCGGCAGAACCGTGTGATGGCGCTGACGTCACGTGTGGGAACAGGCGTCCAACTCAAAACAATCGAGGCATTTGAGATGGGTTTGGCTTGCGTTGCCACACCGTCATCGATGCGCGGCATTTCCCACATTCCGGACAATGTGAAGGTTGCTGATAAACCGAAAGAGTTTGCGGCGACGCTCAACAGTCAGGTTGCAGCGCAACGCGCAGGCACGTTACCAAGTGTCGATGGCCAAGACTTTCGCAATGCACAGTTGCGTGCGATGGACAGTGCCTTGGCTGCCGCCCTCACCCATTTGAACGCAACGCCGGAGCCAAGTCATGCAGGCCGCTGACGCCACGGCGCTGCCGACCATGCCGCTTCTGGGCGTCGATGTTGTGTCGGCAACCGGCGCGGATGTCATGCAGGCAATTGCCAGCATGATTGCAGCACGCACCGGCCAGCATGTGGCATTTATCAACGCCAACAATGCCAATATCGCCGTCAAAAATCCGACATTCAAAGCCGCGCTCGACAAGGCGCTGGTTCTGCCGGATGGCATTGGCGTCGACATTGGCGCGCGCCTTTTGCACGGCGTTGCCTATGCGGAAAACCTCAACGGGACCGACTTTGTGCCCGCGCTGCTCAAGCAATTACCCGCTGGCACAAAAGTCGGACTGTATGGTGCGGCACCGGGTACAGCCAAACGGGCCAAAGCAGTCATTGATGACATGGCACCCGCTCTTGATACCCGTGTTATTGCCCACGGTTTTGCGCGTGGCCAGGACCAGGCGGAAGCCTTGGAAGGGCTGGAAGAATGGCAAGCCGATGTGTTGCTTGTGGCGATGGGCACGCCGTACCAGGAAATTTGGATCGACCGGCATATTACGTCAGAGCATAGCGCGGTGGTCTTGAGTGTCGGCGCGTTGTTTGATTTTCTGGCAGGCAATGTCAAACGCGCGCCGGAGTGGATGCGCCGGGCACGCTGCGAATGGATGTTCCGATTGGCGCAAGAGCCGACGCGGTTGTGGCAGCGCTATGTGATCGGCAATCCAAGGTTTCTGCTGCATGTTATCACCGCAAAACTGCGTGGTGCTAAAGGCTGACCATGAGCATAAAAACAAATGCCATTGTTACAGCAAGCTATGGACCCGATTTCGAACGGTGCCGGATTTTGTGCGAAACGATTGACGCGCATGTAAGCGGCTTCACCAAGCATTACATTGTCGTGGCCAATGATGATTTGGCGCTGTTTAAGGCGCTTGAAGGACCAAAGCGCGTCGTCATAGCTGATAAAGACCTGCTGCCTTGGTGGTTGATGCGCGTAGCGGGGGCGATTGCGCCCGGTGGCAAACCTGTTTGGCTTAGCCCGTTTACCGCACCGCTGCATGGCTGGCATGTGCAGCAATTGCGCCGCATCGCGATAGCGCATTATGTAAGCGATGACGCACTTTTTTATTGTGATTCCGATACAGCCTTTATCCGACCGTTTGACCTATCGACACTCTGGCGCGGCGATGCTCTTCGTCTGTACCGAGAAACCGGCACTGCCGATACGGCGCTGAGCGACCACCGGCTGTGGCTACACCATGCGGCACTCACATTGCGCCATGATGATGTCAGCCAGATCAATGACAACTATGTCGGCACCTTCATCGCGTGGCGTCGCGACGTGGTGATGGCCATGTGCGATCATATTGCGAGCGTGCACAAGCGGCCATGGATCGGCCCCATCGGGCGGAGCAGAAAATTTTCGGAATGCACGCTGTACGGCGCTTATGCCGACACGCTGGCAGACCCGGCGCTGCACTGGCATGACGACAAGGGAATGTGTCCGATGCACTGGTTTGACCCGGCACCAACTGCGGCGGAACTGGTGGAAATGGTTGCCTCACTGGCACCGTATGAAGTCGGGTTCGGCGTTCAATCTTTTGTGCCGATTGAACTGGAAATCTTTCGTTCGGCTGCCCTCAAACGACGCTGAACATCGTTTTTCGCTTTCCTAAACGCGGATCGCCGGTCGTCTCATCGCTGAATAGGTGAGCATGAGCGAGACGGCATAAAGTGCGCCAAACACCGCATTGGTCCAGATAAACCATTGGGACGGCGCGCTGAAAGCCGTCAACATCCAGACCATCAATATCGCTTTTGTTGAGCCGATTAGCGCGTAGTTGATCAGTTTGATGCCAGACTGGCCGCGCCCATATAAGAGCTCAGCATGATACTCGATAAGATTGCGGAAGGCTGGCACCAGCAGCACCACAAACAGAAATGACCCGGCAGTCGCGACATTGTCGCCCAGCAGGTCCGGCTTGATCCACATGGCGCCCGCCATGGCCAGCAGCCCGACGGTGGAAACCACAAACACCATCACTTCGAGAAGCGACCGGATTTTGAACGTGTCGATGAGTTCGGGGCGGCGCATCAAGCGCTGGGACAAAATAGCCGAGAAAACCCGCACCGGCGTCGCCGTCAGGTCAACCAGGCGCATTACCATGGCATAGATACCGGCAGCGATTTCGCCGCCGAAGGTCAGGACAACCAGCTTGTCCAACTCGCTTTGCACATAAAACAGGATATCGGCACCGCACACCGCCAATGCATCGCGCATCCGCCGGACGTAGATGCCTGTATGCCAGCGCAGTCTTTGTTTGGGGTAGAAGAAAACAAGTGCAACGGCAG
Organism: Ahrensia sp.; assembly: GCA_049682915.1. GTDB lineage: Bacteria > Pseudomonadota > Alphaproteobacteria > Rhizobiales > Rhizobiaceae > JBCDLI01. Next base: position 8,144 of record JBAUIL010000148.1, read on the forward strand.
CCATCACCGCTTGTGTCGCAAAGTAGATCAGTGCCCAACGTGCCAGCGAAAAATCGTCGCCAAAGGCAAAAATGGCTGCAGCCAGCGCCTTCATCATATAACCGAACACAATAACAATCGAGGCAAGGCCGAACCGTTCGAGCCCGCGATTGATGATAATGACCAGTTCAAGGCTACGCCAAAACAATACCTCGGTCGCAACAATCAGCGCAAACACGCCAACCGCCATGAGATGCGCGAAAAAGAGGCTGTATATGCCAAGGCCAATCAACGCGATGACAGGCAAAGACAAAAGACCCAGCCCCAAAAAGCCGCTTGTGTAGGTGCCCACCAATTGGGGTTTGACCGTCGCGATGCGGTAAAGCGGCGACGTGAAGCCGAACGCCAGCAAACGCGATAACACGATGCCAATCGACGACGCGGTGGCAAAAAGACCAAAGTCGCCAATCGTCAGCGCGTTGGCCACCAAATAAAAATAGGCCAGTTGAATGAAGATGCGTGCACCGTCGCCGGACAGTGACTTGACGTATTTCAAGGCTGCCACGCGCAGCGGCTCGCCCGCGACCATGCGCGTCTGTGTTTCGGTTTGAGGCGGGGTCGAACTGCTCATGGTCTGTTGTTACAGCCAAACCATTAAAAATCTGGTTTCCGGTCAGCCTTTATGGCGTTTTGTGTTTCCGCAGTTAACCTTTTGTTACCCATAAGATTTTAGTTTGCATTTACGAAATTGGCGCTGCGCCTTGGTCCCTTACAGATTGTTGTGTTTATGTTTGACGCCGATAAAAAACAAAAAAAACGGCCCCTACTGATGGCTGCAAACGATCAAGCGGGGGCGGACAGTGGGCATGAAGCTTCGTCACATGATGCGGTTTCAAACTACCGCGCCGCCAGAAAACGGCGTTTGGATAATGGCAGCGGATCATTGGCCTCTGCGCATGGGCACCAAACACGCACGCACAATGACATCGACTCCGACATTCAATCTTTGATGGCCGCAGGCCAAGGGCCTGCAGTCCCGCCCCCGTCCTATGCCCATGCCAATGACAGCTACAACCATGATGCGCCGCTAATCGATGCGGCAACAGTGCTGTCGACTGTGTGGAAATGGCGCGGCGCGATTATTGGCTCCACCATCCTTGGTGGCATATTCGGTATAGCGCTGGCAATGGCGACGCCCAAGCACTACACAGCGACCACAAGCGTTTTGGTTGACCCGCGTGAGATCAAATTGATCGACCGCGATTTGACCCCGGAATTTCTTGCCAATGAGGCAGCATTGTCGATCATCGACAGCCAGTTGCAATTGGCGAAATCAACCCGCGTAATCGAACGGGTTGTTGAGCGAACCAACCTGACACAGGATGGCGAGTTCAACGGTGAAGGCTCCGGCGTCAGCGGCGGACTATCCATCATTGGTGGACTTTTGTCTGGCAGCGACAATGGCGGCGGCAGCAAGTCACGTATCACCCAGGAAAACCTACGCGAGGCCATCACAACATCACGCGCCTTGCGAACCTTTGTCGTCAATATTGGTGCGTCATCCAAGGATCCGGAAAAAGCGGCCATCTTGGCCAATGAAGTCGCCAAAGCATTCATTGAAGAACAATCCGGGATCACGTCGCGCACGGCGGCTGATGCGACTTCAAAAATCGCCGGACGGATTGACCAGTTGCGCGGAGAGTTGGAAGCCGCGGAACGTAAAGTCGAAGATTTCCGCAACGCCAATAATCTGGTCAATGCGCAGGGCCGTTTGATCACCGACGATGAAATCGTTGCGGTCAATACTGCGCTTGTGAAGTCGCGCAGCGCCACCAGTGAAGCACGCGCCCGCGCCGATGCGTTGCGCGGCGCAGATTTGAATTCTGTTGTGACGGGCGTGTTGCCAACTGCTTTGGTGACACCGGCACTGACAACCTTCCGCGCGCAATATGCTTCACTGAAGCAGCAAGTTGCCGCCATGGAAAACCAGCTTGGACCGCGCCACCCCCGCCTTGAAAACATGCGGGCAGCCGCTCAGTCAGCCGCCAATGATATTCAGTCGGAGCTCAATCGCATCGTCACGGGCGCACAAGCCGACCTGCGCGCTGCTATTCAGAACGAGCAACAGATCGCGCAAAAATTGGCGCAGCTTAAAGCTAATGGCGACAATAATTCGGAAGCCATTGTTGAGTTGCGTGAGTTGGAGCGCGAAGTCACCGCGGCGCGCACAATTTACGAAGCCGCGCTGGTGCGGGCGCGTGAAACAAATGAACTGGAAGCCATCAATCAGGGCAATTCCAGCATCATCAGCGCAGCCGAGGCACCGCTGACATCATCATCAACATCGCGTAAAGTGATTGTCGTAGGCTCTGCGGTTGCCGGTTTTCTGCTGTCACTGGGCGCGGCACTGGCCTTTGGTGTTGGCCGCAGCCTGAAAAATTCAATCGGGGCAAGCAGCGGCCAGGGGGTAGCGCCCGGCTCCAACCAGGGTGCTCCGGCACCGGCAACACCATCGGGTGGTCGCACCCATCTGCGCGCACGCGACGACGATGAAAATTATGAAACGCCTGATCCAGCCAGCAAAGAGAAAGATAACATGTATCCGCCCTACGCCCCTTACGGTTACCCTGCCCATGCTTCGATGGCGCAACCTGCGGCGCCGCACTATGGTTCGCCCTATGGCGGTTATCCGCAGCAAGGTCCGGTGATGCAACCCCAGCCCTATATGCCATATCCAATGGCGCCTCAGATGGCACCTCAGATGCAGCATCCGATGGCACCGCCCATGATGTCGCCTATGCAATACCCGATGTCACCACAGATGATGCCGCATATGCAGCAGCAATCGACGCCACAGGTGCAACCCATCTTTGTGCCGATCATGCAGCAGCCAGCGCCCCAACCCATGGCCGCGCCGCAACCGGCCCCTGCCCCGGCGCAGGCAGCATCAAACAGCCAAAGCGAAATGGATTCGTTGCGTGAAAGCGTGCGCGACATCCGTGGTGTGCTTGATGAGTTGACCCGACGCCGCTACGGCTAAGCCATAAATAAAGATGATGATGAAAACAGCCGCGTCATTTGGTTTGGCGCGGCTGTTTTTTTGTGTCATGGGCGCTGGCAAGGCTAGGCGGTTTATCGCATAACGCCGCAATGAGCTTATAGGATGCAACAGGGACATAACGCGTATGGCGATCAGGATTGACGGCAAAAAAACCGCAGCCGACGTTACCGAAAAAGTGACGCAAGCCACCGATGCACTCATCAAAAGTGCTGGCATAACGCCAGGCCTGGCGGTGATCATTGTCGGCGAAGATCCCGCCTCTCAGGTCTATGTCGCCAATAAAGCCAAGACCGCCACCGCGTGCGGGTTCCATTCGGTGCGCCACGCGCTGCCCGCTGACACGCCAGAGAGCGACGTGCTCGCGCTGGTGCACACACTTAACGACGATCCCGCAATTCACGGTATCTTGGTGCAATTGCCGCTTCCAAAGCAAATGGATGATGACAAAATCATTCAATCCGTCGCGCCGGAAAAGGATGTGGACGGCTTTCACTTTATCAATGCGGGCAAGGTCAGCACCGGTGCTTTGGATGATGCTTTCGTGCCCTGCACACCGGCGGGCTCCATGCTGCTGCTCAGCCAGGTTTTGGACGGTGATTTGTCGGGCAAGACAGCCGTTGTGGTCGGGCGCTCCAACATTGTCGGTAAGCCGATGTTCAACCTGCTGTTGGGCGCTAATGCGACAGTCACGGTGGCGCACTCGCGTTCGCCGGATTTGGCTCATATTTGCCGTAACGCGGACGTGTTGGTAGCGGCGGTGGGTCGTCCTGAAATGATCAAGGGTGACTGGATCAAGCCCGGCGCCATCGTCATCGACGTTGGCATAAACCGCATTGACGCGCCCGAAAAAGGCGAAGGTAAAACGCGGCTGGTCGGCGATGTTGCCTATGATGAGGCCGCGGCCCATGCCAGCGCTATTACGCCGGTTCCCGGTGGTGTCGGCCCGATGACGATCGCTATGCTGATGGTCAACACATTGCGTTCAGCCTACCGCACGGCGGGTGTCGAGCTGGATGCTTTCTGAGGTGATTGAAACATCGAACCTGTTTTTGTCGGCACTGCGGTGCAAGTAGCAAAATGGGATTTTGCCTTGGAGCAATGAGATGAAAGACGACAGCAGCGGCCGGTCCTTCAGCTTCATCTTATGCGACGGATTTTCGATGTTGTGTCTGTCGGCGGCTGTCGATGTGTTGCGCGCGAGCAATCTGATCACCGGGCAAGTGTTTTACACGTGGAATATCATTTCCCATGACGGGCAACCGGCACGCGCGTCCAACGGCATGGAGATCGCCTGCGCACACAGCGTTGACACTCTTCCGCCTGCTGAAATCACCTTTGTGGTCGCCAGCAGCAGCACTAATCCGCCGGGCAGTCAGCGCATTATAAGTGCTTTGCGAACCGCAGGCAGGCGTGGCGCTGCGCTGGGTGCTTTATCAACCGGCACTCATTTACTGGCCCAGGCCGGGCAATTGGAAGGCCGCCGCTGCACCATCCATTGGCAAAACCGTGCGGTGTTTGCTGAAACTTTCCCGGCGATTACATGCACCGGCGCGGTCTATGAAATTGACGATAACCGCTACACGGCAGCAGGTGGCACGACCGGCATGGATTTGATGCTGGCACTGATCCGTCAGGATTTCGGTGCTGACATTGCCAATAAGGTGGCCAATAATTTCCAGTATGAACACATCAGAAATCACGACGACCGACAGCGGGTGAGCATAGAGCCAAATCTCTCGGGCAAGTCGGAAAAGCTGAAACGCGTTGCAGAACTGATGGCGGACAATCTGGAAGAGCCGCTGAACGCGGAGATGTTGGCGCGTGCGGTACACCTGTCTGTGAGACAGATAGAACGCTTGTTTCTCAAGCACCTCAACTCGACGCCAGGGCGCTATTATATGCGGCTGCGATTGGACAGGGCGCAGCAATTATTGCGGCAAACCAACATGCCAATCCTGGAGGTAGCGCTCGCTACGGGCTTCACTTCGCACTCCTATTTCGCGCAAAGCTACCGTATGCAGTTTGGCCGCGCACCAAGTGCTGAGCGCCTTTGATTCAATTTTAGAACACGCTGCCACCTTGGTCTGCGTGACCCGCAATGCGCCTGAAGGCGGTGAACAGCTCACGGCCCATGCCGTGGGTGTTTGGCGTCATATCTTCCTGCGCGAGCGGGCGGGCGTCGAACTCGGACTTATTGACCAGGACCTCCAAAGTTCCAGCTGTTGCATCAACACGCACCATGTCGCCATCGTTGACGCGCGCGATGGGCCCGCCATCAAGTGCTTCCGGCGTGACGTGGATGGCTGCAGGCACCTTACCCGACGCGCCCGACATGCGCCCGTCGGTGACCAATGCGATTTTGTAGCCACGGTCTTGCAGAATGCCAAGGTTCGGCGTCAGCTTGTGCAGTTCCGGCATGCCGTTGGCTTTGGGGCCTTGGAAGCGGATAACCGCGACAAAGTCCTGCTCCAACTGGCCTTTGCGGAAAGCCTCCTGCAATGCGTCTTGGGAATGAAACACTTTGGCGGGTGCTTCGATGACATGCCGCTCGGGTGCCACCGCTGAAACTTTAATCACCGCGCGCCCGAGATTGCCGTTCAGCATCTTCAAGCCGCCATTGGCTGAGAACGCTTTTGGTAAGGGTGCCAACACACTCTCATCACCGGATTTTGCCGGTGCCGGTTCGCGCTTGACCACCTGGCCGTCCATTTTGACTTCAATCATATAGTCGTCGAGACCCTGGCCCCAAACCGTACGCACATCACGGTGGACGTGGCCGCCTGATGCAAGCTCGCGGATCAGAAAACCGAGACCCCCTGCAGCGTGAAAATGGTTCACATCGGCAGAGCCGTTCGGATAGACGCGCGCCAGCAAAGGTGTCGCATCCGACAGATCGGAAATATCCTGCCAGGTCAGTTGAATGCCCGCAGCGGCGGCCATGGCGATGAGATGGATCGTATGGTTGGTTGAACCGCCCGTGGCGTGCAAGCCCACCACACCGTTGACGATGGAGCGCTCGTCGATCATTTCGCCTGCCGGTGTGTATTCATTGCCCAAAGCGCTGATGGCAAGCGCACGCTTGGTGGCTTCCTTTGTCAGCGCATCGCGCAGTGGCGTGTTGGGATTGACGAAGCTGGCGCCGGGCGTGTGCAGGCCCATAATTTCCATCAACATCTGGTTGGAGTTTGCTGTGCCATAGAAGGTGCAAGTGCCCGGCCCATGATAGGCAGCGCTTTCGCTTTCCAGCAGTTCCTTGCGGCCCACTTT
>JBAUIL010000149.1:0-3003 GCA_049682915.1 Ahrensia sp.
AGCGGCTTGGTGAGGCATATTTGCCAAATTTAGCCTTCGACCATGCGCGTTATTGACCATCAGCGTGCAATTGTGCCGCAGACGCTTGGCAAATGGTGTCGTCGAACCTATCTTATTGAATAAGTAGAATACGATCCACGCTAGCCAGATTTGGATGCACAATGAATCCTAATTATCGAAATTTCGCGCTTTGGGCGATCATCGCTCTGATGCTGATTGCCCTGTTTAATATGTTCCGCGCGCCGACGGAAACGCAGCCAAGCCGCGATGTCTCATACACCCAATTCATCGAAGATGTTTCCAGTGGCCGTGTGCGCTCGGTGACCATTCAGGGTGAGCGGATCATTGGCACCTATGGCGATACGGGTGTGTCGTTCCAGACATTCTCGCCAGGCGATCCGTCGCTGGTGACACGTCTGGAAGATCGGGGTGTTGAAATTCGTGCGCGTCCTGCGACCGAAGGTTCATCGTCATTCGGCTCGGTGCTTTTGTCATGGCTGCCAATGATCATTATTTTGGGTGTGTGGATTTTCTTCATGCGCCAGATGCAGGGTGGCGGCAACAAGGCGATGGGCTTTGGCAAATCAAAAGCCAAGCTTCTGACCGAGGCGCATGGCCGCGTTACCTTCGGTGATGTTGCCGGCGTCGATGAGGCCAAGCGTGACTTGGAAGAGATTGTCGAGTTTCTGCGCGATCCGCAAAAGTTCCAGCGTCTGGGCGGCAAAATTCCGCGCGGCGTGCTGCTGGTGGGTCCTCCCGGTACCGGTAAAACTTTGCTGGCGCGTTCGGTCGCTGGTGAAGCCAATGTGCCGTTCTTTACGATTTCCGGCTCCGACTTTGTGGAGATGTTTGTCGGCGTCGGTGCATCGCGGGTGCGCGACATGTTCGAGCAGGCCAAAAAGAACTCGCCCTGCATCATCTTTATCGATGAGATCGATGCAGTTGGCCGTCACCGTGGTGCCGGTTTGGGCGGCGGCAATGATGAGCGTGAGCAAACGCTCAACCAGTTGCTGGTTGAGATGGATGGCTTCGAGGCCAATGAGTCCATCATTCTGATTGCGGCGACAAACCGTCCCGACGTTCTGGATCCGGCGCTGCTGCGTCCGGGCCGCTTCGACCGTCAGGTCGTGGTGCCGAACCCGGATATTGTGGGCCGTGAGAAAATTCTCAAGGTGCACGTTAAAAATGTGCCGCTTGCACCCAATGTCGACCTTAAAACCATTGCGCGCGGCACGCCCGGTTTTTCCGGTGCTGACCTGATGAACCTTGTCAACGAATCCGCCCTGATGGCTGCACGCCGCAACAAGCGTCTGGTCACCATGCAGGAGTTTGAGGACGCCAAAGACAAGATCATGATGGGTGCCGAACGCCGCTCGAGCGCCATGACCGAAGAGGAAAAAACGCTGACCGCCTATCACGAGGCTGGCCATGCGATCACCGCTTTGAAAGTGCCGTCATCGGATCCGCTGCACAAAGCGACTATTATTCCGCGTGGTCGTGCGTTGGGCATGGTGATGCAGTTGCCGGAAGGCGACCGATATTCCATGAGCTACAAATACATGACATCGCGTCTGGTCATCATGATGGGCGGCCGGGTTGCGGAAGAAATCAAGTTCGGCAAGGAAAACATCACGTCGGGTGCGTCTTCTGACATTGAACAGGCGACCAAGTTGGCGCGTGCCATGGTGACCCAGTGGGGCTTCTCCGACAAGCTTGGCCAGGTCGCTTACGGCGAAAACCAGCAAGAAGTGTTTCTGGGTCATTCGGTTGCGCAATCCAAAAACGTGTCTGAATCAACCGCACAGATCATTGATAGTGAAGTGCGGGCCTTGGTCGACATTGCCTATGCCGAGGCGCGTCGTATCCTGACCGAGTACAATGATGAGTGGATCGCGATCGCTGAAGGCTTGCTTGAATATGAAACGCTGTCCGGTGCTGAGATCAAGCAATTGATGGCGGGTGAAAAGCCATCACGTGATATGGGTGATGATACACCGCCGTCGCGCGGTTCAGCGGTGCCCAAAGCCGGACCTAAGCGCAAAAAGCCAAGTCCGAAAACGGGCGGTGAATCCGATCCCGGCATGGAGCCGCAACCCAATGGCTGATTTGGCTTGGTGTTGATTTAACCATCCTTTATTGTGAAAAGGCCGCTCGGTTGAGTGGCCTTTTTCTTTAGCGGTTTGTTTGTGGCTTTGGTGTATAGTCACGCGCAGGCTTTAGATGGGCGCAAGGGTTGAGCAGGGTGTGATATGACACGAAAATATTTTGGCACAGACGGCATTCGGGGCACTGCCAATACGTTTCCCATGACGCCCGACGTGGCGATGAAGGTCGGTATGGCGGCAGGCACCGCGTTTCAGCGCGGTAAACACCGCCACCGTGCGGTGATCGGCAAGGATACCCGCCTGTCCGGCTACATGCTGGAAAACGCCATGGTGGCCGGTTTTACCGCCGCGGGCATGGATGTTTTTTTGCTTGGTCCGGTGCCAACGCCGGCCGTTGCCATGTTGACGCGCTCCCTGCGGGCCGATATCGGCGTTATGATTTCCGCGTCGCACAACCCGTTTGAAGACAATGGCATCAAACTGTTCGGGCCTGACGGCTTCAAGCTGTCGGATAATCTCGAAAAGCGGATTGAAAAGCTGATCGATGAAGATCTCAGCGCCAGCCTTGCCAAAGCTGAAGATGTAGGTCGCGCGACGCGTGTAGATGGCGACCTTTACCGCTACATTGAATTTGCCAAGCGCACCTTCCCGCGTGACATGACATTGGCCGGCACCCGCATCGTGGTCGATTGCGCCAATGGCGCTGCCTATAAGGCTGCGCCTGCTGCTCTTTGGGAGTTGGGTGCTGAAGTGGTGACCATTCACAATGAACCCAATGGCCGTAATATCAACCGCAATTGCGGCTCCACCGACACCGCCTCGCTGAGCCGCAAAGTGCACGAGGTACGCGCTGATCTGGGCATTGCGCTGGATGGCGACGCCGACCGCGTTGTGATTG
>JBAUIL010000150.1:0-3231 GCA_049682915.1 Ahrensia sp.
CGACCGACTGATAAATGCTGAAAAGCGTGAGGAAGATTTCGACACCTCGCTGCGCCCGCAAACGCTGGATGATTTCACCGGCCAGGCGGCGGCGCGCGCCAATCTCAAGGTGTTCATCGAAGCCGCCAAAAAGCGGCAAGAAGCGCTGGACCATGTGCTGTTTGTCGGTCCGCCCGGCCTTGGCAAGACGACACTCGCACAGATCATGGCCAAGGAGCTGGGCGTCAATTTCCGCTCGACCTCCGGCCCGGTGATCGCCAAGGCGGGTGATCTCGCAGCGCTGCTGACCAATCTTGAAGAGCGCGATGTGTTGTTTATCGATGAGATCCACCGGCTCAACCCGGCGGTGGAAGAAATTCTCTATCCTGCAATGGAGGATTATCAACTGGATTTGATCATCGGCGAAGGGCCTGCGGCGCGCTCGGTGAAAATCGATCTTGCGAAATTTACACTGGTCGCCGCCACCACGCGGCTCGGCCTGTTGACCACGCCGTTGCGCGACCGGTTCGGCATTCCGGTGCGGCTCAATTTCTACACGGTGGAAGAACTTGAAAGCATTGTGACGCGCGGCGCGCGGATTATGGGCCTGCCGATGACGGTGGACGGGGCGCGCGAAGTGGCGGCACGGGCGCGGGGCACGCCACGCATTGCGGGCCGCCTGTTGCGCCGTGTGCGCGACTTTGCCGATGTCGCGGGTGCGGAAACGGTGGATGCCAAGGTTGCGGACCAGGCGCTGACGCGGCTGGAGGTGGACGCCATCGGGCTCGACGAATTGGACCGACGCTATCTCAACCAGATCGCACGGCACTTCGGCGGCGGGCCGGTGGGGATTGAAACGATTGCGGCTGCACTGTCAGAACCGCGTGATGCGATTGAAGATATTATCGAGCCGTATCTCATCCAGCAGGGATTCCTGCAGCGCACGCCACGCGGCCGCGTGCTGACGGCAACCGCATGGAACCATCTGGGGCTGACCGCACCCAAAGACATCGCGGCCATGCAGGCGGGATTGTTTGATGAAGACTAGCTCTGATTAACGCAGCACATCATCAATAAGCGGATTTTCGAGCGCTTCGCCGGAAAAGCCTTGCACCATGCCGAATGCGCCGCCGAAGCTCCACATTGACCAGGCAAAGCCTTTTTGTTCGGCAAGGGCTGTCATGTCGCGCATATAATTGACGCGCCATTCGGGCTGCGTGGCGGCTGGCCGCTCCCATTCCTGGCGGATCATGCCGAACTCGCCCATAAGAATCCGGCTTGGCTCAATGGCGTGCTTGGCGGCCCAATCGGCAACCATGTTCATCGGGCCTTGCATTTCTTCTTGCAACTCAGACTGCTGTCGCAAGCGTTCAATATCGTAACTGGTGCCTGCTGCAATCTTTGTGGCTTCCACGGCAGACAAGGCTGCAAAAATCCGCGATGTGTTCTCGTCAATCAGTGCCAGTGTTTCAGTCTGACTGAGCTGCGTGGGCGGATAGGGAATATTGGCGATGTGCTCTACCCATGGGCCTGCCCATGTTGCGCTTTGGTGGGTCAGTTTGAATGGCTGATAGTGGTGGAAGCTCCACAACGTGTTGGGATCGTTGAAGCGGGCGGGGTTCATCTGCGTCAAACCCTCCGCACTGCCCAGACATGCACCTGTCAAAACGAGCGTGATCTCAGCGTTGGCCTGGCGCGCCGTGCGGTGCAACGTTTCCAACTGGTCCGCCCATTTGGCTTGGCTGTTGGGGTCTTTGCAGTCGGCTTCCGGCTCGTTGATGACTTCCAGCGCCACATGGCTTGGATCGAACTCACGCAGGCGGACGGCAATGGTTTTCAGCACTTCATTGTAGGCGGCAAAAAGGTTCGGATTTTCAAGAATGGCGCGGGTGCCCGCCGCGCCGCCGTCGCCGCGCGGGATTGTGTGCATATCGACAATCACCTTCAGGCCTGCCGCCCGCAACCGTTTGACGGCATTGTCGATGCCCGCGTATATTTTGAGCGTCCGCACGATATCGCCATTATACAGGATAAAGCCGGGGTCTACCGGCAGCCGCACCGTGTCGAGGCCGGATTGCTTGAGATAACGCAACTCATCATCACTGACAAAAGCGCGCCATTCTGGGAAATTGCTGACGACGTCGTCATCATTCCAGCGCTCAACCGGCGGCCAATGCACCCATTGATCCATGGAAATAGACTTTTGCACCGAAAAGCGTGTTTCAGCTGTCGCAGTGGTGGCGAGCGCGCACAGAGCGGCAGTGGCGAGAAGTCTTGCAATCATGGACCAAATTCCTGCATCAGAGAATGGACGTTATAGCGGACAAATGTGGCGAGGTGGGTGTGATCGATAAACAGGGTAAAGAGGCAGACACCGATACGGTGGCGCTGGCCGGCCAGATTGGTGCCGACGCAACACACAGGCTCGTCGCGCGCATCTACTATGCGGACACGGATTTTTCCGGCGCTGTTTATCATGCACGCTATCTGGAATTTCTCGAACGCGGACGCTCGGACTTCTTGCGCTGTGTCGGCGTGCATCACACCGAGTTGGAAGCGGGCAGTGAGGGAGAAGTGCTTTACTGGGTGGTGCGTCGCATGGAGATCGACTTTCAACAGCCAGGCCGTGTTGACGATATCATCACGGTTGAAACCTGCGTGGCGGAGATTGGCGGGGCGCGCATTGTGATGGACCAGCACATTCGGCGTGGTGAAGACGTTTTGATTGAAGCGCGCGTCACCGCTGCACTGATTAACGCGCAAGGTAGACCGAGACGGTTCCCCAAGCAATGGCGCGCGCTGTTTGCCGATCCTGAAGCAAAATCCTAACGTGGTGTTAACCATAATATTGTAGTTTCCGGCACGGTGGGTGGCGCCGGTTGCTTGCCTTGAATTGACCTAGATTGTGGTTGATGGGCACGGCAATGATGGCGCGTATCCACCGAAACAGGAATGACTGCGCGCAGGGCGCGGCCCTTTCGGCTGAGGGCGTTTGGACTCAAAGGAATAGACTATGGAACATGATATGTCCGTTGTGGGACTGTTCTTGCAGGCAGGTTGGATCGTCAAGGCGGTCATGATCGGCCTTTTGATGGCTTCAGTCTGGAGCTGGGCCATCATCATTGACAAGGTTGTTTCGTTTGGCCGTATGCGCAAGCAGCTTGAGCGCTTTGAGGAAAATTTCTGGTCGGGCGCATCGCTGGAAGAATTGTACCGTTCTTTGCAGGACAAAAAAGCGACCGGCATGGGCGC
>JBAUIL010000151.1:0-10851 GCA_049682915.1 Ahrensia sp.
GTGCTGGTGGTCGAGCATGACGAGGAAGCGATCCGCGCCGCCGACTACGTGATCGACATGGGTCCCGGCGCGGGCGTGCACGGCGGCGAGGTGGTGGCGGAAGGCACGCCGGAAGCGATCCGCATGAGCGAACACTCGCTCACCGGGCAATACCAGTCGGGCCGGCGCCGCATCGCCATCCCGACAACACGCCGCCAGCCCGATCCCGAACGACAACTGGTGGTCACCGACGCCAGCGGCAACAACCTCAAGCACGTCACGCTCAACCTGCCGGTCGGGCTGTTCGTCTGCGTCACCGGCGTGTCGGGCTCGGGAAAATCGACGCTGATCAATGACACGCTCTACGCTGCCGTCGCACGCCACCTCTACGGCTCATCGGCCGAGCCCGCGCCTCACGGCGAGATACACGGTCTGGAATTCTTCGACAAGGTGATCAGCGTCGACCAGTCGCCGATCGGCCGCACCCCGCGTTCCAACCCGGCGACCTACACGGGCCTGTTCACACCCATCCGCGAACTGTTCGCCGGAGTCCCCGAGGCAAGGATGCGTGGCTACGGCCCGGGCCGTTTCTCGTTCAACGTCAAGGGCGGACGCTGCGAGGCCTGCCAGGGCGATGGAGTCATCAAAATCGAGATGCACTTCCTGCCCGATGTCTATGTGACCTGCGATGTGTGTGCCGGCAAACGCTACAATCGCGAAACACTCGATGTGCAGTTCAAAGGCAAATCGATCTCCGATGTTCTGGACATGACCGTGGAAGAAGGCGTCGAGTTTTTCGCCGCCGTGCCCGCCGTGCGCGACAAGATGCTGACCTTGCAGCGCGTCGGTCTCGGCTATGTCAAAATAGGCCAACAGGCGACCACGCTCTCCGGCGGTGAAGCGCAGCGTATCAAGCTTGCCAAAGAACTGTCGCGTAAAGCCACAGGCCGCACGCTCTACATTCTCGATGAGCCAACCACCGGCCTGCACTTCCACGATGTCGCCAAACTGCTCGAGGTGCTGCACGAGCTGGTCGACACAGGCAACACAGTCGCGGTGATCGAACACAATCTCGAAGTCATCAAAACCGCCGACTGGGTGCTCGACCTCGGCCCCGAAGGCGGCGACGGCGGCGGCGAACTGGTTGCCGAAGGTACACCGGAGCACATCGCGACGGTAGAACGGAGCTATACCGGCCAGTTCTTGAAGGAGTTGTTGGAACGTAGGCCGATCAAACGGGTCGAGGCGGCGGAGTGATTTTTACGGACTCAGGGCTTGCCACCCTACTTCGTCATTCCGGGACTGGTTCCCGGAATCCAGGTTCCGAGCGGCTGGTCGGCTGATCAAACTTTGGCACGGCAGTCCGTGCGTTTGCCTAAATTTTAGCCATCAAGATGAATTTATAATCACTATCAATCGCTCCGCTTGCGTCATTACCAATAAATACGGTACCAACCCTCGCAAAACGACCAATTACGCGGCACTTTCGGCTGTTTTCACCAGCCATCCCGATCTGGCACGGCACATGCATTCTTGTGTGTGACCGTTTCGGTTGGAGGATTTCTAAATGAAAAAGATCGAGGCTATTATTAAGCCTTTCAAATTGGACGAAGTCAAAGAAGCGTTGCAGGACGTTGGTCTTCAGGGCATCACCGTGACTGAAGCCAAGGGTTTTGGCCGCCAGAAGGGTCACACGGAACTTTACCGCGGCGCAGAATATGTTGTTGATTTTCTGCCAAAGGTAAAAATCGAAGTGGTCCTCGGCGATGAGGCGGTGGAAGCTGCGCTAGAGGCGATCCGCAACGCAGCCCAAACGGGCCGCATTGGTGATGGCAAGATTTTTGTGTCACCAATTGAGGAAGTCATTCGAATCCGAACAGGTGAAACCGGCGCAGACGCCGTTTAAACCTCGCACTAACCTAACACTAAACCACAAGGGAAAAACTCAATGAGTGCAAACGATATCCTGAAGCAGATTAAAGACAACGACGTCAAATTCGTCGATCTGCGCTTCACCGACCCGCGCGGCAAGCTGCAGCACGTCACCATGGCGACCGAAGTTGTCGATGAGGACATGTTTGCTGATGGCGTTATGTTCGACGGCTCATCCATCGCCGGTTGGAAGGCAATCAACGAGTCAGACATGACATTGATGCCGGACGTTGAGACAGCGCACATGGACCCATTCTACGCGCAGTCAACTATGGCGATCTTCTGCGACATTCTTGATCCGATGTCCGGTGAAGGCTACAACCGCGACCCGCGCGTGACAGCCAAGCGCGCCGAAGCATTTGTGAAATCAGGCGGTTTCGGCGACACAGCTTACTTCGGTCCAGAGCCTGAGTTTTTCATCTTTGATGATGTCAAATTCGCGACAGGCCCGTACAAAACCGGTTTTGAGTTGGACTCAATCGAGCTGCCAACAAACACAGACAGCGACTATGAAGCTGGCAACATGGGCCACCGTCCACGCATGAAGGGTGGTTACTTCCCGGTGAACCCGGTCGACAGCGCACAGGACATCCGTTCTGAAATGCTGTCTGTCTTGGGCGAAATGGGCGTTGCCATTGAAAAGCACCACCATGAAGTGGCGTCTGCTCAGCACGAATTGTCAATGTTGTTCAACACACTGACACGCAAAGCTGACGAAGTTCAGATCTACAAATATGTGGTTCAGAACGTCGCGCACGCTTACGGCAAAACAGCAACCTTCATGCCAAAGCCAATTTATGGCGATAACGGCACCGGTATGCACGTTCACCAGTCCATCTGGAAAGACGGCAAGCCATTGATGGCCGGTGACGGCTATGCAGGCCTGTCTGATACATGCCTTTACTATATCGGTGGCATCATCAAGCATGCCAAAGCGCTGAACCTGTTCACCAACCCATCCACCAACTCCTACAAGCGTTTGGTGCCTGGCTACGAAGCACCGGTTCTGCTGGCTTACTCAGCACGCAACCGTTCAGCATCTTGCCGTATTCCTTACTCATCATCACCGAAAGGCAAGCGTCTTGAAGTGCGCTTCCCTGATCCAATGGCAAACCCATACCTGTCATTTGCTGCGATGCTGATGGCCGGTCTTGACGGCATCAAAAACAAAATCCACCCCGGCGATCCAATGGACAAAGATCTGTACGATCTGCCGCCAGAAGAGCTGGAAGGCATTCCAACTGTCTGTGGTTCACTGCGTGAAGCCATGGAAGCGCTTGATGCTGACCGCGACTTCCTGAAAGCCGGTGGCGTGTTCGATGACGACCAGATCAACGCCTATCTTGAGTTGAAGGCAGAGGAAAACCAGCGTTACGAGATGACGCCGCACCCTGTCGAATTCGACATGTACTACTCACTCTAAGTGGGTTGAACAAAATACCCGGCAGCGCAATCTGCCGGGTTTTTCTTGTCCTATTCCAAACGCTCAGGCGACGCTGCGGCGCTCCAAATTTCCAAATTCAGCCTTATTGCGCCCCTCCTGCTTGGCTTTGTAGAGCGCCTTGTCAGCCGCCATCATCAACTGGTCCAGATCGCCATCGCGGTGGCTCATAATGGCAGCGCCAATGCTCACCGTGGCTTGAATTTCCCTGCCCTGATGCACAACACTCAAGGCGTCACACGCCAAGCGAATGGTCTCGGCCAAGGCCATCATGTCATTGCGCGGCAAATCAAGCGCCAAGCAGCTGAATTCTTCGCCACCCATCCGTGCGAGTGAGTAGGAGCCATCGGGCAAGCGCGCCAAAACTGATTGTATAGTGCGCGCCGTCGCCCGCAGCATCGAGTCGCCACCGGCATGGCCATATCTGTCATTGATGGATTTAAAGTGGTCGATATCAATACATATCAGCGACAGCGGCACCTCGCGCTGCTTGGCATCGGCTATCAACCTGTTGGCATTGTTTTCAAAAGCGCGCCGGTTCGACAGCCCGGTCAAATAGTCGGTGTCAGCTTGATCTTGCAATTCCGCCTTTGCATCACGCAACTGCTGGGCGATATTCATGAATTTTGAAATCACAAGAGGTGCAATCAACGCGGTCACAATCATCGCAATCCCCGTTGAAATTTTCAGTTCAAACCACCAGCGCTCGGCCGGCAGCAACCCGATCACCGTCGCAATCGTAACCGCGATCGCAGTTGCAACAACGGCACCAACAATGGTCGCAGCTGACGCTCGGAAAACCGGCGCAATTAGTCTTTTATCAATTGAGAACATCAATATGTGCCTCGCGAAACCCCCATGATCTCTCCATTTTTTGAATTTTGAACGAAAGATTTCTGTCGCAGTTTAACAAACCGGCGTCTTTGCAATGCACAGTTGCGCTTTCAAAGCGCTTTGGGTTATCTGTTTGAGCGCAGAGGAGGCCGCCATGAACAATCAGTTTTCGTTTACCCGCCAAGACTTTCCCAAGGGCTTCATGTTTGGCGTGGCCACATCAGCCTATCAGATTGAAGGTTCATCTTTCGGCGGTTGCGGCCCCAGCCATTGGGACACATTTGCAGCAACCCCCGGCAACACAAAAAATGCCGAGCATGGCGCCATCGCCTGCGATCACTACAACCGCTATGAGCAGGACATCGACTTGATTGCTGCCGCTGGCATGGACCATTACCGGTTTTCGGTATCGTGGGCCCGCGTCATGCCTGACGGCATCAACGTCAACCAGGATGGTCTGGATTTCTATGACCGGCTGACGGACGCGATGCTGGCGCGTGGCATTAAGCCCATGTTGACCATGCACCATTGGGATATTCCAGCCGCCTTGTCTGATGTCGGTGGCTGGCGCAGCCCGACAATCTCAGACCGGTTTGCAGACTTTACAGACCATGTCGTCAGCCGCATCGGCGACCGCATGTGGGCGTCAGGTACGTTCAACGAGCCTTGGTGCATCACCTGGCTCAGCCATTTTCTGGGCATTCATGCGCCGGGCATACGCGATATTCGCGCCACCAGCCGCGCAATCCACAATCTGCTGGTTTCTCACGGCAAGTCGATCGCAGTCATGCGCGACAAGGGCATGGATAATTTGGGCATCTATCTGAATTTCGAACCCTGTGAACCCGCCACCGATAGTGATGCAGATAAGGCCGCCAGTGCGCGCTACCACGCGCACTACAATGACTGTTTTCTCATGCCACTGATGCAAGGCCGCTACCCATCGCTTGTTCTGGAAGCGATTGAGCCGCATATGCCGGATAAGTGGCAGGACGATATGGCGACAATCCAAGCCCCTATCGATTGGCTTGGCATCAACAATTACACCCGCAAGCTCATCGCCGATGACGGGTCGGGCGTATGGCCTGCCATGAAAGAGGTTGAAGGCCCTTTGCCCAAAACAGAAATGAACTGGGAAATCGCCCCCGACAGCTTTGAATGGTTGTTGAAATGGGTCGGCGAACAAACCGATGGTCTGCCGCTGTATATAACTGAAAACGGCATGGCAGGACCGGAAGTCAAAGGCGGCGACAGCGTTGACGATCCGTGGCGCATCGATTTTTTGGAGCAACACATCCAGGCCATGCGGCGTGCCATGCAAGCCGGTGCCAATGTGAAGGGCTACACCGTCTGGTCGCTGATGGACAATTACGAATGGTCACTGGGCTATGAAAAGCGCTTTGGCATTGTCCATGTGGACTATGAGACGTTGGAGCGCACGCCAAAGGCCAGTTGGCATGCGCTCAAAGCAGCCCTTGCCAGCCAAGCCTGATCGCATAATCTGACCCCATGAACGCGATCATCACCGTCACACTTAATCCGGCTTTGGACTTCTCAACCGAAGTTGCAGAACTTCGGTCGGCAGAAAAACTGCGCTGTGATGAGCCCTCCATGTTTCCCGGCGGTGGAGGGGTCAATGTGGCGCGCGCCATCTGGAATCTGGGCGGCTCTGCCAAAGCGTGCGTGGCGCTGGGCGGCCCCAATGGTCAGGCGTTGGAGCTGTTGATGCGCGCTGAAGGCGTTGATGTCGTTCCCATCACGCTCGACGTCAACACGCGCCATTCCATGTCCGTGCGCGAAAAGGCAACCGGTGAAATCTACCGTTTCATGCTACCGGGCACACAATGGACGCAGCTGATTGAAGCGCATTTTCTGACGAAACTGACTGAGCAATTGGCAGGCGTCGACTATTGCGTCTTGTCGGGCAGCATGCCGCCCGGCACTGACACCGCCACAGTCCGCCGCATTCGCACAATTTGTGAACATGCGGGCTGCAAATTGGTTGTGGACACGTCGGGCCCGACATTGCGAGCGTTGGCGCAGGAACAAGGCCTTGGCGTCGACATTTTGCGCATGGATGAAGAAGAAGCGCAGGAAAGCACCAACCAGCATCTCGAAACCCCCAAAGACTTCGCCGCAGCAGCGCGACGCATGATCGAGCGTGGCGCAGCGCGCACCATCGTGATGGGCCTTGGCGCAACCGGCAATCTGGTTGTGTCTGCCGACGGGGAGGCATTGTTCAGTCCCTCGCCCAAGGTTGAAAAAATCAGTCGGGTGGGTGCCGGTGATAGTTTTGTGGGTGCTATGGTGCTGGCGCTGTCGCGGGGCCAAACTGTCAGCGAAAGCCTGATTTTTGGCAACGCTGCAGCTTCATCCGCTGTCACACAGCCCGGCACCGGCCTATGCCAGCGTGGCATGACGGAGCAATTGGCAGCGGGCTTGACGGTCGAAACGATATAGATTTTGCAGGCCCAACGGTTTACTTGCGCAATACAATGCCTATGCTGCTAGCCTGAACGCGCCGTGCCACACGGCCAACCATCGCATCCTTGAGGGTGCGGAACACAAAACTCCGGAATACTCACATGACAACCGCAGAACACGGCACAACCGTGCACATCCACTATACAGGTCGCCTTAACGATGGCTCCGTATTTGACTCGTCCGAAGGCCGCGAGCCTTTGGCATTCGAAATGGGTTCCGGCCAGGTAATCCCCGGCCTCGACAAAGGCATGCGCGGTATGGCCGTTGGCGACAAAAAGACAATCGAAATTCCTTTCGCAGAAGCCTATGGCGAGCACCATGCTGAAGGTGTGCAGATTGTGCCACGCGCGCAACTGCCACAAGAAATGCAGCCGCAACTCGGCATGCAATTGCAGGCCAATTCCCCTGATGGCCAGACAGTCATGTTCGTCATTACAGCGATGGACGATGAAAACGTCACCGTTGACGCCAACCACCCGCTGGCCGGTAAAGACCTGACATTTGATGTGGAACTGGTTGCGGTGAAATAGGCTGCTCAATATCACCGACAAAAAACGGCGCTCAATGGGCGCCGTTTTTTATGCGCATTGTCACAAGCGCAACAGAACCCAAACACGTGTACAGCGACCTTGTCAGTGCGGATGATCTGGTTGATACCTTGGATATCAAGTGGAGGAGGCAAATCATGGCAACGCTTTCATTTTACGGTGCGGCTGGCACTGTGACCGGCTCCTGCTCGGCGGTTGAAACCGATACTGCCCGCTTCATGGTCGATTGCGGCATGTTCCAAGGCAACAAAACCATACGCGCGCTGAATGATGAGCCGTTTCCATTTGACGCGAAACAAATGGATTTCCTGATCCTGACGCATGCCCATATCGATCATTCCGGTCTGTTGCCGAAACTGATCAAAAACGGTTTCGACGCGCCGATTTATGCTACGCCACCGACGGTTGATTTGCTGTCCTTCATGCTCAAGGACTCGGCGAAAATTCAAGCCTCTGACGCCATGCGCCAAAACCGCAAGCGCGAGCGAAAGGGCCTAGAGCCGATCGAGCCAACCTATTCCATGGAAGATGCGGAGCGCACGCTGGAACTGCTGAAGCCGGTGGAGTATGGCGAATGGTTTGAACCGGCCAAAGGCATTCATATCCGCTATTGGAACGCCGGTCACATTCTGGGTTCAGCATCGGCGGAAGTTAAATTTCCCGACGACAATGGCAACATGATGCGTATCTTGTTTTCCGGCGACATCGGTCCGGAAGAGAAAGTGTTTCACCCGGAGCCGGGCGGCGAAACCGGCTTTGACTACATCATCTGCGAGAGCACCTATGGCGACCGCGACCGCGACGATTACACGCTGGAAAAGCGCCGCGAGATGCTCAAGGCCGAACTCGTGCGCGGGCTGTCAGCCGGTGGCAATGTCGTCATTCCGG
Source organism: Ahrensia sp. (assembly GCA_049682915.1). Lineage (GTDB taxonomy): Bacteria > Pseudomonadota > Alphaproteobacteria > Rhizobiales > Rhizobiaceae > JBCDLI01. The sequence continues at coordinate 8,107 of JBAUIL010000151.1, forward strand.
CCTTTGCCGTCGAGCGCAGCCAGGAACTGCTGCACGACATCGGCGTGCTGTTGGCCAATGGCGAAATACCCAAGGCGACCGTCTTTCTGGATTCACCACTGGCGACCAATGTCACCGAGGTTTTCATCAAACATGCGCACACGCTGGACGATATCGCCTTGGCGAACAACAAGTTGTTCCAGGACCCGAGTTTCCGCCTGACCGAAAGCGTGGATGAAAGCAAAGCGATCAATCAGATAAGCGGTGGCGCAATCATCATCTCCGCGTCTGGCATGGCCAATGCGGGGCGCATTCAACACCACATTAAAAACAACATCTGGAAGCGCAACGCGACCATCCTGTTTGTCGGATATCAGGCACCGGGCACGCTCGGCCATGTCATCACATCGGGTGCCGATATGGTGCGCATCCACGGCAAAGAATATGTCGTCAAAGCCGAAATCCGACGGCTGGGCAATTACTCAGCCCATGCCGACCAAGGCGAATTGCTCGACTGGATCATGGAGCGCTCACCAATCGCCGGCGGCATATTCCTCAACCATGGCGATGATGATGCACGCAAGGAGCTGCGCAGACTTCTCGGTAAAAAAGGCATCGATGAAAGCAAGGTTTTTCTGCCGGGCTTTGATGAATCATTTGAGTTGACCGCGGGCACCGCCAAATCCAAAGGCCGTGTCACCAACCGCATTCCAACCGATGAACTGCTGACCGACTGGAACAATGATTACGCCGCTTTCATCGTCGCGCTTACCAAACGGCTCAACAGCGCTTCAGACGATGCCGAACGGCGTCAACTTTTGCAGGCGCTCAACGAGACACTTTAGGAGGCTGGCTTTGTCTTTCCAAACGGCTTGGGTGGTTCACTGCCACCGAATAGATCAAGCGTTGCTTCGGACGGTGGCTGCCATTTGCTCATCCAGGGCTTGATCGGTGAAAACAACCCGGCAGGAGCCCATTCGAAATAGCCCAAAGCACCAACGCAGGCGATCGGTTCGATAGCACGCGGATTGTCCAGCACCAGGCCAGCCTGCCCGCCAAACCACTCGCTATCGCTGTCGGTGATGATATCAACCACGTCAACAATGCCGATAATGGCACTTCGAACCAGTTCGTCAGGTCTGGGACAGGCAACACCGTGCTTGGCCAATCGCCAGTAACCCCAATCGAATTCGACTTGCTTCATACCGGAGGCAGCGTGGATGCAGATGGTGCGGCAATCCATATTGCCCGCCTTGATGGAGCCAAACGACCGGTTTTCGATGACTTTGCCGCCATGAATAATCGCCCACGCCCAAGGTTGGCGCACCGACAAGGCCAACGGTGGCAGGTTGCGATTATTCGTCGATGCGGTCGCCATCGGCTTCATCCAAGCCCAACAAATTGAATGTCTGGATCATATGTGGCGGCAGTGGTGCAGTCACATCGATTGTGCCGCCGGCCGGATTGGGAATGCGCAAGCGCCGCGCATGCAGGTGCAGACGCTGCTGTATACCACCGGGAAATTCCCAGTTCGGGTCCATGTCCTCGTATTTATTGTCGCCGATGATCGGGCAATCCATGGCCAGCGTGTGAACACGCAATTGGTGTGTGCGCCCTGTTTCCGGCTGAAGCTCCAGCCAGGTCAGCGCGCGGCCTGCCGTCTCAATCGTGCGCCACGATGAAACCGCATGGTCGGCTCCTTTTTCGCCATGGCGTGCAATGCGCATCCGGTCACCATCGGGCGTTTGCTCGCGCACCAGCCAGTTGGAAATTCGCCCCTCGCGCTTGGGTGGAGCGCCTTTTACAATTGCCCAATAGATCTTGTCGGTGTCGCGCTTGCGGAATGATTCAGCCAAATGCTGCGCGGCGCTGCGGCTCTTGGCAATGGCCAGCACACCAGATGTATCGCGGTCGAGCCGGTGGACGAGCCGGGGTTTCTCACCCTTCTTGTTGCGCAACGATTCGAGCATGCCATCCACATGGCGCGCCACGCCGGAACCACCCTGCACAGCCAGGCCCGACGGCTTGTTGAGGATGAGAACTTTCGGGTCCTCATACAACGTCATGGCGCGCAGCGCTTCAAAGTCACCGGCATTGTGCAGCGCCCGACCGCTCATCGCGCCGTCGCCGGTGGGCAACGGTGACGAGACCTGCGGCGGAATACGAACCTGTTGGCTAGGCTGCAAGCGCGTATCGCTTTTCACCCGTTTACCGTCAACGCGCACCTGTCCCGTCCGCAACAGCTTTTGCAGTGCACCGAAGCCCAGGCCCGGATAATGGCTTTTAAACCAGCGGTCGACACGCATGCCCGCTTCTTCATCATCAACGGCAATCAGATCAATTTCAGCCATCACAGGCCTCCTGCGCGCATGATGGACAGACCGGCAAATACTGCAGCCAATGACAGCACAACACTGCCTGCCACATAGCCAAAGGCTAGGCCCACTTCACCGCGTTGCCAAAGATTGAGCGCATCCAGAGAAAACGCCGAAAAGGTTGTGAAGCCGCCCAGAATACCGGTGGTCAAAAACAGGCTCAGTACCATGCCGCCCTCGTTGCGGCGCGCCAGCCAACCGATAGCCAACCCCATCGCCAAAGAGCCGAGTATATTGACAACCATCGTACCCCACGGAAATCCGATGCCCAAAAGCCGCGTCGCCGCAACATTGGCCAGATACCGGCCTGCAGCACCCAGTGCGCCGCCGCCGGCAACAACCGCAATATGTATAATCATCGTGGACATGCCTTCGCATACGCCATGTGTGC
>JBAUIL010000152.1:0-4393 GCA_049682915.1 Ahrensia sp.
CGCTTTCACCATTGATTGCGATTACAATCACCGCGTTGATCGGCGCGATCATGTTCGCGGCCCTTGGCAAGTCACCAACAGCCGCGCTCTACAGCTATTTCATCGAGCCGTTGACGGAGACCTGGTCCATCCACGAACTGCTCATCAAGGCCACACCGCTGATCCTGATTGCGCTCGGCTTGACGGTTTGTTTTTCGTCCAACAATTGGAATATCGGCGCGGAAGGCCAGTTTGCCATCGGTGCGATCACCGGCTCCATGCTGCCGGTACTGATGCCGGAGCTGCGCGGCCCGATGATCCTGCCTGCAATGATGGTCGGTGGCATGGTAGGTGGCGCACTGTATGCGTTTATTCCTGCAATCTTGAAGGCGCGGTTCAACACCAATGAAATTCTGTCGAGCCTGATGCTTGTCTATGTGGCGCAATTGTTTCTGGACTGGCTGGTGCGTGGGCCTTGGCGCAATCCGGAGGGGTTCAACTTTCCCGAAACCCGCGCCTTTCATGCGGACGCGATCTTGCCAGAACTGTTTTCGGCGTCGGGCCGTGCCCATTGGGGCTTTGTGTTCGCCATCGTGTTGACCCTTGTTATGTGGTTTGTGATGGCCAAGACACTGAAGGGTTTTGAGATCCGTGTGCTTGGCATGAGCCCGCGGGCAGGGGCATTTGCCGGGTTTTCAGCCAAGCGCATGATCATCATGTCGTTTTGCATTTCAGGTGCGTTGGCAGGCTTGGCGGGAATTGTCGAGGTGTCCGGTGCTATCGGTCAATTGCGACCGAGCATCTCACCGGGTTATGGTTTTACGGCAATCATTGTTGCGTTTCTCGGGCGCTTGAACCCGCTTGGTGTGTTTGCGGCGGGGCTGGTGCTGGCACTGTCCTATCTGGGTGGGGAAGCGGCGCAGATTTCCATCGGTGTGTCAAACAAAGTTGCTTCCGTATTCCAGGGCATTTTGCTGTTTGCTGTGCTGGCCAGTGACACGCTGATCCACTACCGCATCCGGCTGACATCGGCTTTCAAACCGGCAGGAGAAGGCTGATGAGTCCGGAGATGATGATCGCCATTGTTTTGACCATCGCCACGGCTGCGACGCCCTTGCTGATCGCTGCAATGGGTGAACTGGTTGTCGAGCGCTCCGGTGTTTTGAACCTCGGTGTTGAAGGCATGATGGTGATTGGCGCGATTGCCGGTTTTGCCGGCGCGCAACTGGCGGGTAATGCATGGGCTGGTGTTGGGCTGGCGATTGTGTGCGGCGCGTTGTTTTCGCTGCTGTTTGCCTTTCTCACATTGACGCTGGCTACAAACCAAGTGGCCACCGGCCTGTCGCTGACGCTGCTTGGCCTGGGTATTTCCGGCATGGTGGGTGAAAGCTTTATCGGCTTGCCGGGTGTAAAACTGGAAGCGATTGCGATTCCGGTGCTGTCGGATTTGCCGCTGGTTGGCACATTGCTGTTTGGCCAGGACCCGATTTTTTACATCTCGATCATTCTGACCGTGTGCGTGTGGTGGTTTTTGTTCCGGTCCCGGGCCGGGCTGAAGCTGCGCGCGGTCGGCAACAGTTCCGCGTCCGCCCATGCGCTTGGCATCAACGTCATCGCGACGCGTTATTACGCTGTCTTGTTCGGCGGCGCGTGCGCGGGCTTGGCGGGCGCGCATCTGTCGCTGGTCTATATTCCGCAATGGACGGAAAACATGACAGCGGGCAGGGGCTGGATCGCCCTCGCGCTGGTCGTGTTTGCCTCATGGCGGCCGTTCCGCGTTATCATCGGTGCCTATCTTTTTGGCGCTGTTACCATTGCGCAGTTTCATGCGCAGGCACTGGGCATCGGTGTGCCGTCACAACTGCTTTCCGCGCTACCCTATTTGGCAACGATTGTGGTTCTGGTCTTGATTTCCGCCAACAAGCGGATGACGATGCAAAATACCCCTGCGGCACTCGGCAAACCATTTGTGCCGGACCGCTAAATCGAACCCGGTCAACACACGCACATCAAAGGACACGCACTGACATGAAAAAACTCACCACCGCATTACTCGGCGCTGCAGCGGCCATCGCCATCAGCGGCCAAGCCATGGCTGCAGACGCTAAAGCTTGCTTTATCTATGTCGGGCCGATTGGCGATTTCGGCTGGAGCTATCAGCACCACCAAGGATTGCTGGACGTGGAAGCAGCCTTTGGCGACCGCGTTGAGACCGCTTATTTGGAAAGCGTGCCGGAAGGCGCGGACGCCGAACGCGCCATTGAGCGCTTTGCGCGGTCCGGCTGTGATATCATTTTCACAACGTCTTTCGGTTACATGGATGCGACTAATAAGGTTGCCGCCAAGTTTCCCGACATCAAGTTCGAGCACGCCACCGGCTACAAGCGCGAGACGCCCAACGTCGCGACCTACTCATCAAAATTCTATCAGGGCCGCTACATCCAAGGCCAAATCGCCGCGAAAATGTCTGATGCCGGTGTAGCGGGCTACATCGCGTCATTCCCGATCCCGGAAGTTGTGCGCGGCATCAACTCCTTCATTTTGGGCGCCCAATCCGTCAATCCGGATTTCAAACTCAAAGTTGTCTGGGTAAACACCTGGTTTGACCCTGCCAAGGAAGCAGACGCCGCAAAAGCACTGCTGGACCAGGGCGTTGATATTCTGACACAGCACACTGACTCCACAGCGCCCATGCAAACCGCGGCAGAGCGTGGCGTGAAAGCGTTCGGTCAGGCTTCTGACATGTTCGCGTTCGGCGAAGGCACACAGCTGACCTCGATCATCGATGATTGGGGCCCATACTATGTGGAGCGTGTGGGTGCGGTGCTGGATGGCACATGGGAAAGCACCGACAAATGGGAAGGTCTGGCGGAAGGCAACGTGGCGATGGCACCCTATTGGAACATGCCATATGACGTTGCAGCCATGGCGAAAGCCACCGAGCAGGACATCACGGTTGGCCGCCTGGAGCCATTTACCGGCCCGATCATGAAGCAGGACGGCACCGAGTGGCTCGCCGCCGGCGAACGCGCCGATATCGGCACATTGCTTGGCATGAACTTCTACGTGCAAGGCGTAGACGACCAACTGCCGCAGTAACAAATAGCTGCATCGAAAAACTGAAAGAGGCGTCCGCAAGGGCGCCTTTTTTTGGGGGCGGGGGTTTCATAAAGTCAGACGAGTTTTGATCTTCAAAATTGCACGACTGAAACGACTATTTAACAAAAATGACATTTGAAACTTGGCAATATTCACTTATTTTAACGAAAATAATGCTTCCACGTGGGCAAATATTTTGTGTATACTAATTTGAAGATAGGAGGCTGATATGTCGTTCCGTGTTTTCTTTTCTTTTGTATTTTTGACTACCTCTGTATCGCCATCATTCGCATTTTGGGACGTGCAAAATTCTGGTGAAGATGTTTTTGGAAACGTCAATGTTACTGTATCGTCGATTGGCGATAATAGCAGCCTGTTGCGTTTTGAGTGCGGTAGCACGGACCGGCCATTTTTTGCGTTTCTGATTCTAGATTCCTCGGGATCAATACCAGAGGTGCCGGCAAAATTTATTCATCAGGATGAAGATGGCGACAGGCAAGAAGCAAACGCGATTTTGAGGCCTTGGAATGACAAGTTTGTTGCTGTTCAAGTCTATGATCCCGACATGATTGAACGCGTTGCCAATCACATGGTGAATGCGCGGAGATCAATTTCAGTAGGAGTATCTGTGCCAGGCACAGATTTTCGAAAAGCTGATACGTTCAGCTCGCGCGGAAGCACCGCCGCAGGCAAAGTAGTGCTTGAACATTGTTACAGTGCTGAAGAAAAACAAATAAACTGAACGTTGTTGAGGGCTCGCAAGGCTTCACCCTTAGTTTTTGAAGCCGCACTGAAAACAGCCTTTTTAACGCCTTTCTCGGCATGAACTTCTACGTGCAAGGCGTGGACGACCAACTGCCGCAGTAACAAATAGCTGCATCGAAAAACTGAAAGAGGCGTCCGTAAAGGCGCCTTTTTTATGCGTTGCACACAAAGCAAAGCCGCAACCACGCTACGGGAACAAAATCGAAAATTTCTAGAGAAATGAAGTGTGGACTTAGAGCATTTCCGGCTTTGGTTGAATCAGCAATCGCTGCCTTTCGCTGCGCTCAAACGCGTTTGCTGATACTCTAAACCCAACATGAAACGGAATTGCTCTAGAGAGTGGTAAATTGAACTTCTTAAGGTCGCACTCGGCAATTGCTTCGCATTCGCCTGTTGCTCGTTCCGCAAATCGCTTGCGATTTTCTATGGCGGAGAGGGTGGGATTCGAACCCACGGAACGCTCACACGCTCAACGGTTTTCAAGACCGCCGCATTCGACCACTCTGCCACCTCTCCGGTGGCCGTGCTATTGCCATGAAGCGCGACGCAA
>JBAUIL010000153.1:0-7467 GCA_049682915.1 Ahrensia sp.
ATCATCGCCTCGCTGGTGATAACGCCCTGAGGTCCGCCAAAGCCACGAAACGCCGTGTTGGACACGGTGTTGGTTTTGCACGCATGACCCGTAATCCGCGCGGCAGGAATAAAATAGGAATTATCCGTATGGGTGATCGCACGGGTGATGACCGGGCCGGTCAAATCCGCCGTGTTGCCCGCGCGGGCCAGATATTGCACCTCGGCACCAAGAATTTTGCCATCGCCATCCACCCCGACGCGCCAGGATGAAACCATGTCATGGCGCTTGCCGGTGGTGCTCATATCCACAGCGCGCTTGAGCCTACAACGCACCGGGCGCCTGGTTTTCTGCGCAACCAGCGCCGCAGCCGCCGCGATGATCGTCGCCTGGCTCTCCTTGCCGCCGAAGCCGCCCCCCATGCGCCGCACCTGCACTTCCACCCGGTTGGCGGTCAGCGCCAGCACATGCGCCACATGGTGCTGGACTTCGGTGGGGTGCTGGGTGGATGAATGGACGATCATATCGTCGTCCTCACCGGGCACAGCGTAGGCGATCTGGGTTTCGAGATAGAAATGGTCCTGCCCGCCGATTTCTAGCCGCCCTTCCACCACGGTCGCCGCTTCATCAAGCGCCGCATCAACATCGCCCTTGATCAGCGTTTGCGGGGCCAGCGCGTAGGACTGCGCATTATGGGCTTCTTCGACATCCAAGACAGCTGGCAGTTCAGCATAGTCCAGTTCGACCGCGTGGGCCGCCTTGATGGCCTGCTCCAGGCTTTCAGCCGCGACAATGCCAATCGGCATGCCGACATAGTCCAGCACATCGGTAGCAAAGAGCGGCTCACCTGAAAGGATGGGTGCGATGTCGTTATGGCCGGGAATATCGTCTGCCAGCAGTACCGCGACGACGCCCTCCATCGCCAAGGCCTTGTCGGCATTGACGCCTTTCAGTGTGGCGTGTGCAACCGGCGAGGTGATGAATGCCGTGTGTAGCGTGCCCGGCAGGTCTGGCATATCGTCAATGTAGATCGCTTCTCCAGCGACGTGCTTTTTGGCGCTGTCATGGGCAATGCCCTTGCCGACAACGCGGCGCTCGATCAGTTTGGTTTTGGGGTCTGATTGAAAGTTCATGCCATCACCTCAACCCGCAGCCCTTCCAGATCATGCGCCAACCGCTGCACCAGACCGGCCGCCACATGGCCGCGATAATCCGCACTGCCGCGCCAGTCGGACAGCGGTGCATAGTCGTCGGCAATGGCTTTCGCTGCCGCGTCAAAAGTTGCCGGTGCGACTTGCTTGCCGATCAAGCATTGTTCGGCATTGGACGCGCGTTTCGGGATCGCTGCCATGCCACCATAGGCAATTGTCGCGTCAACAATCGTGTCGCCATCCAGCAACAGATTGAACGCACCGCAGACCGTCGAAATATCCTGGTCATAGCGCTTTGAGACTTTCCAGACGCGGAAATGCTGATTGGCCGCTTTGCGCGGCACCGTGACCGACACAATCACCTCGTCCGCGCGCATCGCAGTCTTGCGATAGTCGAGGAAGAAGTCCTCCAGCTTGATGGTGCGCTCGCCGCCCGTGAGTGATGCGAGCGTGATCTGCGCACCCAGCGCAATCAAGGACGGTGGGCCGTCGCCGATGGGACTTGCGGTGCCGATATTGCCGCCAATGGTGCCCATGGAGCGGATTTGCGTTGAGCCAAACCGGCGGATCAACGTCGCTAAAGAGGGGTAATCATCGGCGACCGCTTCCAGCATTTCCTGCCATGTGACGGCGGCACCGAACACGAAATGGCCCTCGCCGCTCTCACAACGGCGAAGCTCAACAACATGGTTGGTGGTGATGGTCGCGGGCCAATCGATTTCATACGCTGCGCGCGCTACGCCCAAATCGGTCCCACCGGCCAGAATGATCGCTTCGGGGTGCTGGCTTTTCAATGTCAGCAGTTCTTGCAAAGACCGCGGCATATGCGCTTGCGCGCCCTGATGCGCGATAGATGGTGCCACATTTGACGGATGTGAAGCATTTGCCACTTGAACGGAGCCGACACTTGCCTTGACCGCCTCGACGATGGGCTTGTAGCCCGTGCAACGGCACAGATTGCCCGCCAGCGCGTCATGAATATCGCTTTCAGACGGTGCAGGATTGTTCTCGATCAGACCGGTAGCGGCCATCACGATGCCTGGCGTGCAGAAGCCGCATTGCGAGGCACCATTGGCGGCCATCGCCGCCTGCAACGTGCTCAGCATGCCCTCTTTTTTGACGCCTTCGACGGTGGTGATCTCCGCGCCGTCAATTTGTGCCGCTGTCATGATGCAACTGTTGGCAGCCATGCGTTTGCCGCCATTGGTGCCCTCGCGACGCAGCAACACGGTGCAGGCGCCGCAATCGCCTTCGGCACAGCCTTCCTTGGTGCCTTTCAGGTTCAGCTCATTGCGCAAAATGTCGAGGACTGTTGTGTCGGGGCGCACCGTCACCGATACGGGCTTGCCATTAAGCGTAAAGTGCACGTCAGATGTCATTTAATCATCCTTTGTGGCAGTTTTTGCCTCTTCCGTGTTTTGCGTCAATGCGGCAAACCGCATTTATGATGCCTTGGGCGGATGCGTTTTCAGCCAATGGTGCGCAATGTCGATGCGCTTGGCCACCCACACATCTTCATGGCTGGCCACATAGTCCAGAAAACGTGCAAGCGATGCCGCTCGGCCCGGCCGGCCCACAAGCCGGCAATGCAAGCCCACACTCATCATTTTCGGCGCGCCGTTTCGGCCCTCCTCAAGCAGCACATCGAAACTGTCTTTGAGATAGCTGAAGAACTGATCACCACTGTTGAAACCCTGCGGCGTGGCAAAACGCATATCGTTTGCGTCCAGCGTGTAGGGCACGATCAGTTGGGATTTGCCGCCCTCGTACACATAGCAGGGCAACTCGTCGGAATAGGAGTCGGCGCTGTAGACACAGCCGCCCTCCTCCATCACCAGCTTTAGCGTATTGGCAGACGGTTTGCCTTGATAGATGCCCAATGGCCGCTCGCCGGTGAGCTCTGTATGCAGGCGCACCGCTTCGGCGATGTGTCGGCGCTCATCGTCTTCGGCAAAGTCTTTATATTCCAACCAGCGATAGCCATGGCTGGCGATTTCCCAGCCTGCCTCTTTCATCGCGGCAACCGCTTCCGGGTTGCGCGCCATCGCCAGCGTGACACCGTAAACCGTGGTTGTCATGGCGCGCTCGGTGAACAGGCGGTGCAGCCGCCAGAAGCCGCTGCGCCCGCCGTATTCATACAACGATTCCATGTTCATATTGCGCTGGTTTGGCCAGGCATCCGCACCGACAATTTCTGACAGCAATTTCTCGGATGCCGCATCGCCATCCAAAATGCAGCTTTCGGCACCTTCTTCGTAATTGATCACGAAATTGATGGCCAGCTTGGCACCATTGGGCCATTGCGGGTCAGGCGTCGCAGCCCCATAGCCAATGAGATCACGTTCACACATATGGGACAAATCAGTTTGGGTCATAGCCAGACTGTAGCTATAAACGCCCTGTTGTAAATCAGTGCAGGCACAAAACAATGGCGTCACCACAGTTCGAAACAGACTTCGATCCTGCCCATGGGCAGGCGGTCAAGGTGGCAGTCGATATTGTGCGTGTGACCGCCAATAATCATGGCCCGCTGACGTTTCACGGCACCAACAGTTACATCATTGATGGCGGCAATGCGCTCGCGGTGCTTGACCCAGGCCCCGCCGACGATGACGCCCATTATCAAGCGCTCTTGAAGGCGATTGATGGGCGCGCTGTCAGTCATATCGTGATTACCCACACGCATATGGATCACTCGCCGCTTGCCGCGCGGCTGAAGGCGGACACCGGCGCGGCGATTGTCGGCTGCGCCAAACACCATGCGGCGCGGCCCCTCTATATCGGTGAGCAAAACCCGCTTGATGGCGCTGTGGACCACCACTATGAGCCTGACCAGGTTTTGGTGCATGGAGCGTCAGTCAAGATTGGCCGACACCTACTGACAGCCATTGCAACGCCCGGCCATACCGCCAACCATCTCGCCTACGGGCTTGGCAATACCGGCATCGCCTTTTCCGGCGACCATGTAATGGCCTGGGCAACATCCATTGTGGCACCGCCTGATGGTGCGATGAGCGACTATATGGCGTCACTTGACACCATGATCGCCCGCAACGACCGGTTGCTACTGCCGGGCCATGGCGGGCCTGTCACCAATCCGGAAGCTTTCATGCGTGGGCTGAAAGCGCACCGCAAGCTGCGTGAGCGCGCCATTGTCGAGCGCATTCAAAAGGGCGACAGAAAAATAGCCGATATCGTCGCCGTCATTTATCGCAGCGTCGACAAACGCCTGCATGGTGCGGCTGGCTTGTCGGTGCTTGCACACCTTGAAGACCTTGTTGCACGCAGCATCATTGCGACCGATGGTGTGGTGCGCATTGATGGTGATTATTGGCCGACGACACCGATCAGCGCGGCGTCCATATCTGCTTGAATGGAGCGGACTTTAGCCGCGTTGCGTCCAAGATCATGATCGCCGATCAGCGCACGCGACCGGATGTCAACAAATGTTGTGTCGCCTTCGTCTGTCAGCCGAATGATCAATGCGTGGGGAATTTTCATCACTGGCGTGCGCCAGGCATATTCGACGCTGATCTCATCATTGGCGCCAACCCTGCCCCTCCGTTGGGTCTCAGTCAGTCCATTTACAGCTTTGATGGTGTTGAGTTGCTCGATGACACTTGCCATGTCGGCGCGAAAACGCCGTCCCTCCATATCGGTGTAACCGTCAAAAAGACGCGCGGCCACAATGGCGCGCGCGTCGCCGTCTATCTCCCGCAACTCCGACAAAAACACCGGCGGTACAATCAAGTCCGTCGAGACGTCGGCCTGTTTTGGCAGGCTGAAATAGCTGGCACCCATCAAGATATAAGGCAGCAGCACAAGCATCGAAAAGAACAGGCCCCAACTGGCCAAGCGCCCACCCTTTTTACCGCGCGACCACAGACTGTTGAATGCAACCAGCACCAGGAACAAGGCAAACAGAGCAACGCCAAACACAAACCAGAACAGCAGGAGAAAGCCCTGGAGATCAATCATCTCCAAATGGTTGGCGATGACGATAGTGATGGCAAAAAACGGCGCAAAGAGCCCGATGCGAAACGCCCAACGAGCAGCGGCTGATGGCAGTCTGGGCGGCAGCGGTTTCATTCAGTCCAGTTCCGTTTTTTCACGCGTTCGCTCTAAAGCAATTCGGGTTGAAGTTAGATCACCCAGAGTATTAACAATCGCGTTTGAGCGCAGCGAAAGGCAGCGATTGTTGATTCAACCAAAGCCGAAAAAGCTCTAGCCGGATTCAAGCCCTTCAGACAAGCTTGTGGTTCACGATGTGCTTTATTTGGGAACGGCGTGGCGAATGGCCGCTTGGGCCGCCGCCAACTTAGCCACCGGCACGCGGTAAGGGGAACACGATACATAGTGCATGCCCAACTGCTCGCAGAAGTCGATGGAAACCGGGTCACCGCCATGCTCACCCGAAATCGCCAATTGAAGATCAGGGCGGGTGCGTCGGCCTTTTTCAGCGGCGATGCGGATCAACTCACCGACGCCTTCGACGTCAAGGTTGATAAACGGGTCCAACTCCACCACGCCTTGGCGCAGATAATCGTTCATGAACACCGCCGCATCATCACGTGAGATGCCCAAGGTTGTCTGCGTCAGATCATTGGTGCCAAAAGAGAAAAACTCGGCGGACTCAGCGATGAAGTCTGCCCGGATTGCCGCGCGGGGCACTTCGATGATGCAGCCCACCATATAGTCAAACGTTTCACCGGTGGCGGCCATCACCTGCTTGGCGATGCGGTCAATGCGCTCGCGCACAATGCGCAATTCATTGTTGTAAGCGACCAAAGGCACCATGACTTCCGGCACAATCAACTGGCCCATTTCGCGCCCGGAAATGACCGCCGCCTCAAAAATGGCCTGCACCTGCATGTCCGCAATTTCGGGATAGGAGATGGCAATCCGCACGCCGCGATGGCCCAGAATGGGGTTGATATCGCGCAATTTTTCGGCGCGCTGCAACACTTCCGCGACATCGCGGTTCAGCGCTTTTGCCATGTCTTTCAGGCCCGCCTCATCGCGCGGCAGAAAGTCCGACAATGGCGGGTCCAACAAGCGCACCGTTACCGGTTGGCCGCTCATTGTGTTAAACAAAGCCACGAAATCATCGCGCTGCATGGGCAACAAGGCCGATACAGCAATGCGCCGCTCTTCGGCGTTTTGCGCCATGATGAACTGGCGCATCGCGAAAAGCCGTTCTTCAAATTCAAGAAACATGTGTTCGGTCCGGCAAAGGCCGATACCTTCTGCCCCGAATTGCCGCGCAACACGGGCGTCTTCTGGCAGGTCCGCATTGGTGCGCACCCGCATGCGACGGGCCCCATCTGCCCACATCATCAGCATGGCGAAGTCTTCGGACATGACCGGCTCAACCATCGCGACATCACCGGCGATGATTTCACCGGAGTTGCCATCAATGGTGAGGATGTCGCCGCGCTTGAAGGTGCGGCCCGCCGCTACCAGCGTTTGCGCCTGCACATCGATGCGTATGCTTGAAGCGCCCGACACGCAGGGAATACCCATGCCACGGGCGACAACGGCCGCATGGCTGGTCATGCCACCGCGCGAGGTCAACACGCCTTCGGCCACATGCATGCCGTGAATATCGTCGGGGTTGGTTTCGGGACGCACCAGCAATACCTTTTGGCCCGCTTGCTTAGCTTCAACCGCATCGAGGGATGAAAACACCAATGCGCCGGTTGCCGCGCCCGGTGCCGCCGGCAGGCCACGACCGATCAGGTCACGCGTGGCTTTCGGGTCGATGGCCGGGTGCAGCAATTGATCCAGCGATGACGGATCAACGCGCATCAGCGCGGTCTCGCGTGAGATGATATCCGCATTGGCCATTTCCACCGCAATGCGGATTGCAGCCGGTGCGGAGCGCTTGCCCGAGCGGGTCTGCAAAAGCCACAGCTTGCCGTTTTCAATGGTAAATTCGATATCCTGCATGTCGGCGAAATGCGCTTCAAGCTGGCTTGCCAGGCCTTGCAGCGTGGCAAAGACATCGGGCATCAGCTCTTCCAAGGACGGCGTTTCGTCGCCAAGCTTTTGCCGCCCCTGTTTGGTGATGGAGCGCGGTGTGGCAAAGCCACCAACAATATCCTCGCCCTGCGCGTTGAGCAAAAACTCACCGTATAATTTGTTTTCACCTGTCGACGGGTCGCGGGTGAAGGCCACGCCGGTGCCCGACCGGTCGCCCATATTGCCAAACACCATGGACTGGATATTGACCGCCGTACCCCAATCATCGGGGATGGAATGGGCCGCGCGGTAGACCACGGCGCGCGGACTGTTCCAGCTTTTGAACACCGCTTCGATGGCATTCCAAAGCTGCTCA
>JBAUIL010000154.1:0-3662 GCA_049682915.1 Ahrensia sp.
GCCATGGGGGAAATTGACCACCGTGGCGACCTTGATGCCGGTGCCTTTCAAGGCCTTGACCGCTTGGGCGACAAAGGCCGGAAAAACGCATACCGCGGCGGTTTTGCCGTGCTTTGTTTTGGCAGCCGCACACAGCGCATCAATGTCGGCTTTCGTGCAGCCATCATTGAGGTTTGTCAGGTCGATCAAACCCAATGCGCGCGCGGCCGTTGCTTGAGTCTTATCGGTCATATCAAGCACCATCCGTCATCATGCGCGTCAAAATTTTCTGCAATTGCTGGCCGCCTTTGGGTGCCATTTCCTTGGTTTCATCATGCGACAGTTCCGCGCCTGTCATACCGGCTGCGAAATTGGTGATGACCGAACACGCCGCCACCTGCAGGCCGAGAAAACGCGCCAGGATAACCTCTGGCACGGTGGACATGCCGACTGCATCGGCACCCAGCGTGCGCGCCATGCGGATTTCCGCCGGTGTTTCAAAACTGGGGCCGGAAAACCACATATAGACGCCTTCACCTAAGTGTACGCCCTCGGCCTGTGCCGCATCGCGAATGGCCTGCGCCATGGTCGCGTCATAGGCGTTGCTCATACCCGTGAAACGCGCATCGGTTTCTTCGCCCATCAGCGGGTTGGCCCCGGCAAAATTGATGTGGTCGGTCAGCAGCATGACCGAGCCTGGCGGCATATCTTCGCGCAGTGAACCGGCAGAATTGGTGACGATCAGCCGCTCAACACCAAGGCCTTTGAGAATTTCCAACGGCGGGCGCATAATCGCCGCGTTTCCATTCTCGTAATAATGCGAGCGGCCAGACAACATCAGCAGCGGCGTGTTGCCGAGCGTGCCGGCCACCAACTCACCTTTATGGCCGGAAACACCGGATGCGGGAAACCCGTCCAGATCACTGTAGGCAATGTGAATAGGGTTGGTCACCGCGTCCACCAGCCCGCCCAGACCGGAACCGAGGATAAGCGCGGTGCGCGGTGCAAAACCGTTGAGACGTTCGATAATCAAGTCGATGGTGGATTTCATTTGTCGGATAATACCTCGGCTTCAAAGCCATGGGGAAAAATGGCGGCAATGGTGGTGGTTTCCACAATGCCACCCATGTCGCACAAATGCAGCTTGGCATGGGGCGGCGCAAATTCTGCCAGCCGCTGGCGGCAGCCACCGCAGGGTGTGCATTTGTCTTTCTTTTCGGCAATCACGCAGATATCGGTGATTTCGCCACCGCCACCCATCACATAGTGCGACAGCGCGGTTGTTTCAGCGCACCAGCCTTCTGGATAGGAGATGACCTCAATATTGGCGCCCTGAAAAATGGTTCCGTCAGCGGTCAAAATCGCCGCTCCGACGGGAAAGTCCGAGTAAGTTGCGCGGTGTTTGGCCATAGCCTGTTTGGCGGCCTCATAAAGTGTGTCGAGATCGGCCATTTTATCGCTCCTTCACATAGGGCTGGCCACCGGCTTTGGGCGGGATGGCTTTGCCGATGAATCCGGCAAGCAGAATAACGGTCAGAATATAAGGCAGCGCTTGCATGAATTGCGGCGGCACTTCCACAAAGCCGATGCGGATGCCCGCAAAGCGGATGGCGACCGCATCCAGAAAACCAAACAGCAAACAAGCGAGCATGGCGTTGACCGGTTTCCACTTGGCAAAAATCAACGCCGCCAGCGCGATGAAGCCCTTGCCCGCCGTCATGTCTTTGACGAAGCCCGCATTTTGCGCGACCGACAGATAAGCGCCCGCAAATCCGCACAGGATGCCGCAGCAGATAACCGCGCGATAGCGCAGCCAAGTGACCGAGATCCCGGCGGTATCAACCGCGCCCGGGTTTTCGCCCACCGCACGCAACCGCAAACCAAAGCGTGTGCGGAACAGGATCCACCACGTCAGCGGCACAGCCGCAAAAGCCATGTAGACAAGGATGGAGTGGCCAGACAGCAATTCAGAATAGATCGGGCCGATGATGGGCACACCGGAAAGCGCTTCGGCGAAGGGCAGTTCAATTGCGCGGAATCGGCTATCCGCGCCGATCAGCGCCGGCGTGCGACCGCCCTGGCTAAACCACGCCTGGCCCAAAATGATGGTAGAACCGGCAGCAATAAAATTGATCGCGACGCCGGAGACGATCTGGTTGCCGCGGTGGGTAATTGAGGCAAAGCCATGCAGCAATGCCAGCACAACCGAGACGGTGATGGCAAAAAACAAACCCGCCCAAGCCGATCCATAGACCGCCGCCGCCGCACCCCCGGCAAAGGCGGCAGCCAGCATCTTGCCTTCCAGACCGATGTCGAAAATACCCGCACGTTCCGAGTAGAGCCCGGCAAGGCACGCAAACAGCAACGGCACCGCAAGACGCACCGTTGAATCCAGAATGAGAATAATCGTGGTGTAGAGTTCCATGATCATGCCCCTCCGGTGACGGTCGGCTCAGACCGGCTGGCAACCGTGGCAAAAATCGATGAAATAGCCGGGCGGAACATGTGTTCCAGCGCGCCCGCAAACAGGATCACCAAACCCTGAATGATGACAATCATATCGCGCGAGATGGCGGGCATTTCAAAAGCAATTTCCGCACCGCCCTGATAGAGCATGCCAAACAGGATTGCGGCAGGCACAATGCCCGCGGGGTGCGACCGGCCCATCAGCGCCACCGCAATACCGACAAAACCCGCGCCGGTAACAAAATCCAGTTGCAGGCGTTCCTGCGCGCCCATCACGGGGTTAAGCGCCATCATACCTGCCAATGCGCCCGAAATCATCATGGTGATGACGATGATTTTGGTTTGGTTGATGCCCGCATATTTGGCCGCGTCCGGTGAAAAGCCCATGGTACGGATTTCATAGCCAAGCCGCGTGCGCCAGATCAGCACCCAAACCGCAAACGCTGATACCAATGCCAGCAAAAACGTGATGTTGAACGGCGCGGAACGAATGGTGAAGCCGAATAGTTCAATCAGCCAATCCAGCCGTGGCAAATGCGCACCTTCGGCGAAGTTGCGCGTTTCGGGCGCCATCGCGCCAACCGGTTTGAGCACATCCACCAGCACCCAAACCATCACGCTTGCGGCGATGAAGTTGAACATGATGGTGGTGATGACGATATGGCTGCCGCGTTTGGCCTGCAAATAGGCGGGCACCAACGCCCATAAAGCGCCTGTCGCCGCCGCCAGAATGGTCGCCAGTGGCAGGTTGATCCACCATGGAAAAACACTGTCAAACGCCAGGCACGCCGTCGCCACACCAAGCCCGCCAATATAGGCCTGGCCCTCGCCGCCAATGTTGAACAGCCCGCAATGGAAAGCGACCGCTACGCACAGGCCGGTGAAGATGAAATTGGTGGCATAAAACAGCGTGTAGCCGATACCGTCGCCGGAGCCGAACGCGCCTTCCACCAGCAGGGCCGCCGCGCGCAACGGGTTTTCGCCGACCGCCAGCACCACAAGTCCGGCGACCAGAAACGCCACCGTCAGATTGATCAGCGGGATCAGCACATAGTCCACCCATTGGGGTAATTTCGCGTAAGGGGCCGCCATCGTTACTCCGCTTTCAAATAGCCGGTTTCGGTGAGAAATTCGGTCAATGCCGCCTCAAAGCCGATATTGATTTCTTGGCCGTCTGGACACAGGCCATCGCGCTTAGGCATGGCGCAGCGGATCAT
>JBAUIL010000155.1:0-3225 GCA_049682915.1 Ahrensia sp.
AGCAAGCCTTGACGACGCTGGTTCATGCCAGCTTAGGTGTGCAGGCCTTTGGCGTTGCACCCGGCAACGGGCTTGTGATGGCGACGCTGCGCGCCATCAACAACGACATCCAAAATGAGTTGATGGAAGCCGCGAAGGCGCAAGCGCGCCATCAGGCTCAGCAGCACCGGCTAGGCGTTGAATTTTCCAACGGCGAAAAATTTGCGGCATGCACCAACAATCCCCAAGCCAGCGCCCATGTCGAGCGCGCAACCGCAGCGCTTGGTTTGACGCTCATCCCATTGCAAAAGCCGTTCCGCTGGTCAGAAGATTTCGGCCTGTTTTCCGATGTCTGCCAAAGTGCATTGTTTGTGCTGGGCGCAGGTGAGGAACATCCGCAATTGCACAATCCCGACTACGACTTTCCCGATGAACTGATTGCCACCGGCGTGACCATGTTCGTCGAAATAGCCCGGCAATTATGCGGCAAAGCAACATGAGCACGCCGAACCTCATCGTTTTCAGCGATCTCGACGGCACGCTGCTGGACCATGATACCTATAGCTGGGACGAGGCCAAGCCTGCACTCGCCGCGTTGAAAGAGCGCAGCATTCCGCTTGTCTTGGCGTCGTCAAAAACTGCCGCTGAAATGGCACCATTGCGCAAGGCTTTAGGTTTTGAGCACTGTCCGGCCATTGTTGAAAACGGCGCGGGCTTGCTGGCTGCGCATACGCACGAGCCACAGGACGGCCACACAGATTATGACAACATCCGCACCGCGCTCAACGCCCTGCCAGCGGGGCTACGGGCGCACTTTTCCGGTTTCGGCGATATGGGTGTGGACGGTATCATCGAAACGACAGGCCTGCCCCGCGATCAAGCGGAACGCGCCGCCCGGCGTGCTTTTTCGGAACCGGGCTTATGGTCGGGCAACGCCGCCGAGCATGCCGAATTTGAGAGCGCCCTCGCCACCCATGGCATCAAGGCGCGGTCCGGCGGGCGTTTTCTGACGCTGTCATTCGGGCGCACCAAAGCCGGGCAGATGCGAACAATCTGCGACACGCTGTTTGGCGACAGGCCCGTTACAATAATTGCACTGGGTGACGCCCCCAATGACACCGAAATGCTGCTGGCGGCGGATCGCGGGTTCATTATCTCCAACCCACACGCCAAGCCGATCCAATTCCCACCGGACGCGTCGACGAAACATATTGAAACAATTGCAGAAACGTCGCCCCTTGGTTGGAACCAAGCGGTACTGTCGGTAGTATTATAAGGCGACACAACCGAATCGGAGCCAAGCGTGGCAGACTTTCATCAGACCGGCGCCGTAGCCACACTGCACGACTTGCGCACCCGCAAGCCCGGCGAACTGCAAGCCGAACTCGAACGGATTACCCAGTCCCAGCGCATCACACTGGTGCTGCCTTCCCTTTTTTCCGAATTGGAGGGCGATGCGCTTCCCGCAATTTTGGACGAGCTGGAAGATGTCAAATGGCTCAACCATATCGTCATCGGCCTGGACCGGGCCAACGAAGAAGAATACCGCTATGCGCGCCAGTTCTTCTCGCGCTTGCCGCAAAATCATTCTGTTCTCTGGAATGATGGCCCCCGCCTGAAAGCCATTGATGAACGCTTGGCGGGCGCGGGCCTCTCACCCAAGGAATTGGGCAAGGGCCGCAATGTGTGGTATTGCTTTGGCTACACACTTGCCATGCGCAACAGCCAAGTGGTTGCGCTGCACGATTGCGATATCCTCACCTATTCGTCGGACATGTTGGCCAAGCTGGTCTACCCGCTGGCCGCGCCGGGCTTTCCCTACAAATTCTCCAAAGGCTTTTATCCGCGCACCGCGGAAGGCAAATTGAACGGGCGCGTGAACCGGCTGCTGGTCACACCGCTGCTGCTCGCATTGCGCAAGACCATCGGCCCGCATCCCTATGTCGATTATCTGCGCGGCTTCCGCTATCCGCTGGCCGGTGAGTTTGCCCTGCGCACATCCGCATTGCCGGAAATGCGAATCCCATCAGACTGGGGTCTGGAAATCGGTGTCCTGAGCGAAGCGTGGCGCAACCTGTCGCATCGCGCTGTGTGCCAAGTGGAACTGGCAGACAATTACGACCACAAACACCAGCCGCTGTCGGCGGAGGATGCCTCTCAAGGTCTGTCACGCATGTCGACCGACATTTGCAAAGCGATTTTCTCGAAAATGGCAATTGACGGTGTTGTGTTTTCCAACGCGACATTCCGCGCCTTGAAAGCAAGCTACTACCGCACCGCGCTCGATATGATCGACACCTACTTCATGGATGCCAGCCTCAACGGCCTGCATGTCGACCGGCACAAGGAAGAAATGGCCGTCGAACTGTTTGCCGCCAATCTGGTGGAGGCGGGCACGACCTTCCTCGACAAACCGATGGACGCGCCGTTCATCCCCAATTGGAGCCGCGTGCAATCAGCAGACCCGGCATTGCTCGACGACCTCTATGAGGCCGTGCGGTTGGATGAACGCGAGTTTGGCTAAGCCTATGAGCGGTTTGAAATCCAGCGGCACTGGTAGGGCGCAAATGTGATTGTGCCGTGCGACGGCTCCACCGGCTCATTGCTCAACAAATCCATCCATTGGTCGCCACCGATCAGATTGATGCTCATCACCGGAATGGTCACCGTCTCGCCGGTGACATTGTGGATGGCGAAGATCGATTGATCGCGGTCCAGCGACTGACGCCAGAAGCCAAACAGCTTCTCGCCAAATTGCATCGTGAATTGCGTCGCATTGGGGTGAAACGCCGATTGCTTGGTGCGGATATCGATCCGCTCTTTCAGCATTGTCAGCGCCTGCGCATGTTGCGATGCTGGATTGTCGAGCTGCGCCCGAATTTCCGGATAGTGCCAGCGCTTACGGTTCAAAGCGCGGTTGTGGGCGGTCTTTTCAAACCCTTCCTGATCATTATTCGTAGCCAGCAAGGAGTGAATGTAAAACGCTGGAATGCCTTCCAGCGCCAGCATGATGGTCTGCGAACAGATGAAACGCTGCATCTGCAAACCGTCTTCACCGGCAAGCGTGCCTTTCATGGCTTCGAAATAGGTGATGTTCAGCTCATAGGGCTTTTCGCCCCCGCCCGGCATCGCGCGCATCGACACCTGTCCGCCAAAATCGCGCACCTTGCCGATGATTGCCTGCATATCCTCGTCCGAAATCAGGCCTTCGCCACCGCGCACGCCAATGCCGTCATGGCTGGCGGT
>JBAUIL010000156.1:0-18953 GCA_049682915.1 Ahrensia sp.
TCGATACGGCGGGGCTTGAGCAGGGCGACCGTAAATCCCTGTCTGGTCGTATGCGCCAGCAAACCGAAGTGGCCGTCAACGAAGCCGATCTGGTGCTTTTTCTGCTGGATGCAAAAACCGGCGTGAACCCGGCAGATTTGGATTTCGCCAATATTCTGCGCCGTGTCGGCAAGCCGGTGCTGCTGGTCGCCAACAAGGCCGAAGCGCGTGAAGCAAAAACTGGCATGTACGAGGCCTATGAATTGGGCTTGGGTGAACCGATCACCATTTCAGCCGAGCACGGCCTGGGTATGCATGATTTGCGCGATGCGATTGTCGAGACGCTTGGCCAAGGGCGTGTCTTTGCTGAAGAAGAAGTAGAGGAAGGCGAAGAGGCCGAAACCGATGTCGATATCAGCGACATTGATGAAGAAGGCGCCGAGATTGCCATTCCGGATTATGATCCGACCAAGCCCTTGAAGATCGCCATTGTTGGACGGCCCAATGCGGGTAAGTCGACGCTGATCAACACCTTGATCGACGAAGACCGGCTGCTGACCGGCCCGGAAGCGGGCATTACCCGTGACAGTATTTCGGTGGATTGGGAGTGGAAGGGCCGCAAGGTGCGCCTCTACGACACCGCCGGCATGCGCCGCAAAGCGAGGGTGCAGGAAAAACTCGAAAAAATGTCGGTTGGTGACGCGCTGCGCGCCATCCGCTTTGCCGAAGTTGTCATCGTGGTGCTGGATTCAAACATTCCGTTTGAAAAGCAGGATCTGCAAATCGTCGATCTGATTGCGCGCGAGGGCAGGGCACCGGTGATCGCGTTTAACAAGTGGGACTCGGTGGAAGACCGCCAGATGCTGCTCAACGATCTGCGCGAAAAGACAACACGCCTGCTGCCGCAAATTCGTGGCGTGCGCGCGGTGCCGGTCTCTGGTCAAACAGGCTTCGGGCTGGATCATCTGATGGATGAGGTATTTGCCACCGATAAGGTGTGGAACACCCGCATTCCCACCGCGCGGCTTAATAAATGGCTCGAGGCGATCAGCCAGCACCATCCGCCACCCGCCGTGGCAGGTCGCCGCTTGAAGCTGAAATATATGACGCAGGTCAAAACCCGCCCGCCGGGCTTTGTGCTCAATTGCTCACGGCCCGATGCGATGCCAACGCAATATGTGCGTTACATCACCAATGGCTTGCGTGAGGATTTCAACATGCCGGGCATCCCCATCCGGGTGCATTTGCGCGCCAGCGACAACCCGTTTGCGCACAAGGCGAAAAAGAAGCGTTGAAACTGCCGGCTGTGCGACGGCCCAGCTGGGACAATCGAGATTACGTATTTTCAGCCAGATACATCCGCCAGTTGTGCTGCGGCTGGAAGCCGACGAGACGCTTGGCTTTTTTGTTGGAGTAAAATGTCTCGGTCTCGCCCATATCAGCGGCAGGAACGCCATCATAGTATCGAGCAATGAGGGCGTCAGTGCTCAGTTCAACAGAATGATCATCATTGGCGACGTTAAAAATCGCAAAGCCCAACCCATCTGTGAGCAGGCACCGCTCAACCATTTGGCCTAGGTCACGCGCATCAATATAGGCGAATATGTTGCGGCGGCGCAGCTCAGGATTGGCCATATAGGCGGGGAAGTTCTCGGCATATTCGTGAGGCTCAATGACGTTGTTAATCCGCAATCCGTAAATATCAAAACCAGAGCGGCGCTGGAAACAGCGCGCTGTGACTTCATTGGCAACCTTTGACATTGCATAGCTGTCTTCAGGCACCACCGGATGGTCCTCATCAATGGGGAGATAATCGGGTTTTCGCTCACCATCGGCAAAACAAATGCCATATGTCGTCTCTGACGAAGCGAAGATGATTTTCTTGATGCCGAATTTCACGGCTGCATCGATGACATTGTAGGTGCCCATCGTGTTGACGCGGTAACACTCATTGTCCGATGTCATCAGCAAGCGTGGGATGGCGGCAAAATGAACCACCGCATCAAAATGCGGCACACCGGTTCCGGGCTCAAGCTCGTCGTAGTTTGCGTAACTTGCCATGACATCAAACATTTGACCGGCATCTGTAATGTCAGCAATTCGGTTGTCGACACCCGGATACTCTAGGGCGACCCGATCAACGTTCAACACTTGGTGGCCTTTCTCCAAAAGATAGGCAACTGCATGTCGGCCGGCTTTGCCTGACCCGCCGGTAAAAAGAACGCGCATCATCTGATCTCCCTGTTTCTATCAGACCAAGTGTGGCTCAACCACGCTCATGCAACAAGCAATCAGAACAGGCCACGGCCTAAAATTAATGGGTGACTCTATAGCCAGTCCAATGCGTCATCTCCCTTAACGCCTCTCAACCTTCCCTAACAAAGCCTGACCACCCTCTTAACCAGCCATCAAGGTTAATGCTTCACTATCGCTTTCATGGCTGCCTCGGTGTGTTGGGGCGCTTTGCGTTGTGTAACCTCGGTTTGTTGGGGAATGAGTGTGCGTTCAAAGAGTTCTAAAAAGTCAGGCCGCTTTATGCTGCGGGCTGTGACAGTGGCCGGCTTGGCGTCCGTCATATTGGCAACCAACCCGACCACAATTGCTTTGCAAGATGTGACGGCGATGATTGCCGGTGATGGCTCCAATGCCGACCGCTGGATGACCCATACGACACAGGCCGCTGCTGGTTCCACCCATGCAGGCACTGTGCATTTCCAAACCGATCCGCTGCATACCGGTGCCATTGTGCCGATGCCCGGCGGCATCAAACGTCCCGGCTCGGACGTGTTGGCGCTTGAGCCCAATAAGACCATCCAGCCTGAAACGCCGGATGAAGAGCGGGTCAACCGCGTTGAAAAAACCGGGCGTCTGGTTTCCGTTGCGCCGGTTGCGCCGCCCAAGGCATTCAGCGCAGGCAGCGTGCTGGAGCGACAAAGCAACCTGATGTCGCCTGAAACAGCCACCGACGACGCGATGGCGTTCGTCAAAGGCAAATCACGCGATGAAGCGATGCAGATCGCTACGTCTTTCCATGTGAAGTCAAAAAAACCAGCGCCAACAAACGACATGCCGGTAGCCGTTGCCTCACTGGTGACCAATGCCACGCCTGACATTCTGGCGACAGCTTACGCGCCGCCGGAGCCAGATTTTGCGCGCGAGTCGCCGTTTTCCGGCTTGTTCAAGGCAGCGCCGTCGGCAGCGGGCCGGTTTATCCCGCCAGCACCGGAGAATGATCACGCCTGGGTTCACAATCCATTGCCAGCAGCCTCATTCAGCGAAAAAGAACAGCGCTGCCTGGCGATTGGCATTTATTTTGAAGCGCGCGGCGAACCGGCGGAAGGGCAAGCGGCGGTCAGCCAGGTGATTCTCAACCGTGTGCGCAATCCCACCTTTCCAAATTCCATTTGTGGCGTGGTGTATCAGAACTCGCATTGGCGCAACCGCTGCCAGTTCTCATTCACCTGCGATGGAATCAAAGACCGTGTGACCTCGCCCAAGCATTGGAAGCTGGCGCAGGAAATCGCCATGGCGACGACGGCCGGTAAAATCTGGCTCGACGATATTGGTTCGTCCACTCATTATCACGCCACTTACGTCAATCCGCGCTGGGCGCATTCCATGAAGCGTTTGACCAAGATTGGTCTGCATATTTTCTACCGCACCTATAATGGCGGCTGGAGCTGAGTCCTTGCAATTTCGCATATGCGAAAAGAAGGTCGCGCATTTCCGTGTGCGACCTTTTGCTATTATTGCCATAAATTATTGAATTTAAATGGTAAAAATGACCTGCGGAACTGTGCCGTGGTGCCTTGACGCATGATCGGCGTAAAACTATGTTGCGCGCGACCTCACGGGGTTTCACGCATGATTGGGAAAAACGCCAATGACGCATCCAGACGATGGTTCTGACGGCGCGGGTAAAAACCAAGACAATGCTGGCACACTGGGGTCCGATAGTCTGCAAGACCGCCGCAACGCACTTGAAAAAGCACTGGCAGGCCACCGTGCCAAAGCCGATGCGGAAGCTGCCGAGCAAGCGCGCAAAAGCCAAACCGGCTACGCGCAGGCCTTGAGATTGTCGAGCGAGTTTATCGCTGGCATCGTCGCGGGGGGAGGCATCGGCTTTCTTTTGGACACGCTGGCGGGCACGTCGCCTTGGGGGTTGATTGTTTTCCTTCTCCTTGGTTTTGGTGCCGGTGTATTCAATGTTCTACGGTCGGCTGGCCTGATGGCTGAACCCGACCGCAGAATTAAGTAGTTTTTCGCGCGGCACACGTCGCGTCATGGAGGCATAGCGGTGGCAAACGACCCTATTTCGCAGTTCAAGATCAACGAAATCATTCCGTTGAACAATGTTGCTGGTTTGGATTTGTCCTTCACCAACTCATCACTGTTTATGGTTGCTACCGTCGCCACCACATCGGCATTTTTGTATTTTGCAAGCGCCAACCGTGGGCTCGTACCGGGCCGCATGCAGTCTGTGGCTGAAATGTCCTATGAGTTTGTGGCCGGCATGTTGCGCGACGCGGCAGGCTCGGAAGGCATGAAGTTCTTCCCGTTTGTCTTTTCGCTGTTCATGTTTGTGCTGGTTGCCAACCTGTTTGGTATGGTGCCGTTCTTCTACACCGTCACCAGCTCCATCATCGTGACATTCGCACTGGCGATGCTGGTCATCGGCACGGTGACTGTTTACGGCTTTATGAAGCATGGCACGAAGTTTTTCGGCCTGTTTGTGCCTGACGGAGTGCCCGGCTATATTTTGCCGCTTGTTGTGCCAATTGAAATTATTTCCTTTGTATCGCGCCCCATCAGCCTGTCTGTGCGTCTGTTTGCCAATATGTTGGCTGGCCACATCACGCTGAAAGTGTTTGCCGGCTTTGTTGCAAGCATGTCTGCAGCGGGTTTTGCCGGTATTGTTGGCGCTATCTTGCCCCTGTTCATGACAATCGCGATTACCGCCCTCGAATTCCTGGTGGCTTTCCTCCAGGCGTATGTGTTCGCCGTGCTGACTTGTATGTATCTTAATGATGCATTGCATCCCAGCCACTGATCATCTAAGCGACACCCACATCAACCAATCAACGCACCACGCACATTTCCTAAAGGAGCACTACTATGGAAGCGGAAGCAGCAAAATACATCGGCGCAGGCCTCGCATGTCTCGGCATGGCTGGTACAGCACTTGGCCTTGGCAACATCTTCGGCAGCTACCTGTCAGGCGCATTGCGCAACCCATCTGCCGCTGATGGCCAGTTCGGTCGTTTGATCTTCGGCTTTGCGGTGACTGAGGCCCTCGGCATCTTCTCACTGCTGATCGCTCTTCTCCTGCTGTTCGCGGTTTAATCGCACGCAGGCTGGCTCCGGCCTAAAATTCTTTGCACCCGGGCAAACCCCGGGTGCATTGTTCCCACCTAATTCACGAGGCTTGGTATGTTTATCTCGACTGCGATGGCAGCAACCACCGAACATGCGGGCGAAGCCGGCGGTGTTTTCCCGCCATTCGACAGCTCAACCTATGCCTCGCAGCTGTTTTGGCTGGCGCTCACATTCGGCGTTTTTTACTGGCTGATGAACAAGGTTCTGGTGCCACGCATTGGCGGCATTCTGGAAACCCGCCAATCGCGAATCGCCGAAGACTTGGCAAAGGCGCAAGAGCTCAAAGACGACGCTGACAATGCTATGGCTGCTTATGAGCAGGAACTGGCAACCGCCAAGGCCAACGCCAACGAAATCGGCGCAAAAGCGCGCGACAAGGCCAAAGCTGAAGCAGACGCCGAGCAGGCTAAAATCGAAGCCGAATTGGCTGACAAGCTGGAAGCGGCTGAAAAGCGCATTCAAGAAGTACGCACGTCGGCGATGGCCGAAGTCGGCACGATTGCTCAAGACGCCACCGGCACTATCCTTGAACAGTTGATCGGCGCCAAAGTGACAGCAGCAGACCTGAAAAAGGTCATTGCCGCTTCCGGCAAATAAGGACACGCTCATGTTTGACGCAACGATCTGGTCGTTTATCGCGCTTATCATTTTCATCGGTGGCATTGTATATATCAAGGTGCCGGGCATGATCGGCAAGGCACTTGATGAGCGCGCCGACAAAATCTCAAATCAGCTCGAAGAAGCGCGTCGATTGCGCGAAGAATCACAGCATCTTTTGGCCGAATATCAGCGCAAACGCGCCGAAGCGGAAAAAGAAGCCGCCGATATCGTCGAAGCAGCCAAGCGCGAAGCATCTCATATTGCTGCTGAAGCAAAAGCCAAAACCGAAGACTACGTGCAGCGCCGTACAGCCATGGCAGAGCAGAAGATCGCTCAAGCCGAAGCGGATGCTGTTAATCAGGTTCGCGCTTCTGCCGTCGACACTGCTGTGGATGCCGCCGAAAAGCTGCTTGGCGATAAGGTGACAGCCGCAAAGATGACTGAGCTGTTTAAGTCCTCGCTGGAAGACATCAAAACACACATGAATTGATTGTCTTTATCCTATTCAAGTAAAAAGCCGGCGTTTCTAGCGCCGGCTTTTTTTATAAAAGTCTGTCGTCCTGCTTGAGTGGTTTGAAGCTGTACCGGTGGACCCGTGCGACACCACCATTGCTTTCCAGCGTTTGTCTGTGGCTGACCGAGCCATAACCCTTATGCGCCTCAAGGCCATAGGCTGGATGAGTGCGCCCCAACTCTTTCATCATGGCGTCACGCGTGACCTTCGCCAGGATGGAAGCGGCGGCGATAGACAAAGACCGGCTATCGCCTTCGATGATGGCTTGCTGCGCAATCGATGGTGGAAGTTCACGGATCAGCCTGTTGCCATCCACCAGCACCGCATGAGGTTGGATCGCTAAGGCCAGCACCGCCCGCCGCATGGCGTCAAGACTTGCCGATAGGATATCGGTCGCGTCGATGCGCTGCGCACCCACGCTGACGATCGATGTGGCCAATGCGTGTTGGCACACTGTCGAAAAAAGGCGGATTCGTTTGGCTTCATTCAACTTTTTGGAATCGGTCAGGTCTTTGAGGTCTGCTTTTCCTTCGGCGCTCAGTTCTGCTGGCAGCACCACCGCCGCGGCAACCACCGGCCCGGCCAAGGGGCCGCGCCCCGCTTCGTCGGTGCCTGCTATATAAGTCATTCCATGCTGACGAAGCAGCGTTTCAAAATGAAGATCAGGCATCAACGGCATCGCAGACGGGGCAGCAATGACGGATGGAAAAAGAAGCGGGTCGGAACCGGTGTGTCGCATTGGGGATCTGTGACATGCGGTGCCGACCCGCTGCAAGGCAAAACCGCAGCGCCGGGTGCTGGTGGGGAACACGTCCGGCTGGCTTGCCCGCATTTGCGCCCATTGGTGGGGGCACAAAGTAAAATTTACAAAAGCGCCAATTGCTCCTGATCGGCCTTTGGGGCCTTGAACAAATCGGTATTGAGCTTTTGCCTGTTAAGGCTCAAACCATAGCGCTTGGCAGCCAGCTCAAAGCGGCGTCCGATTTGCACTGCATACGGGCCTGTGCCGCGCATCCGCTTGCCCCATTCTGCGTCATAATCCCTGCCACCGCGCATGGAGCGGATCAACGACATCACATGGCGGTAACGCTCGGGATAATGGCGAAGCAGCCATTCCTTGAAGACCGGCGCGACATCGAGCGGCAGCCGCAGCAACACATAGCCCGCATGGGTTGCGCCCAAGCCCGCAGCAGCGTCCAGAATGCGCTCGATCTCATGGTCATTCAGCCCAGGAATGATGGGCGCTACCATGACGGATGTGGGAATGCCCGCATCGCTGAGCGCTTTCACCGCTTCCAGCCGTTTGGACGGGGTGGAGGCGCGCGGCTCCATTGTGCGGGCCAGCCGCCGGTCCATCGTGGTGACCGATAGCGCAACTTTCACTAGACGCTTGGCGGCCATGCGCTCCAAAATGTCCTTGTCGCGCAAAATCAACGCTGACTTGGTAACAATGCCAACCGGGTGATTGTGCCGCTCCAGCACTTCCAAAATGGCGCGCATCACCATCCATTCGCGTTCAATGGGTTGGTAGGGGTCGGTGTTTGTGCCAATCGCGATTGGCTCCATCTTGTAGCCGGGCCGGGTGATTTCCGCTTCCAGCAATTGTGCCGCGTCCGGCTTCACAAACAGTCGCGATTCAAAATCAAGGCCCGCCGACATGCCCTGATAGGCATGGCTTGGCCGCGCAAAGCAGTAGACGCATCCATGCTCACAGCCGCGATAGGGATTGATCGAGCGGTTGAAGCTGATATCGGGTGAACTGTTGCGCGTGATAATGGTGCGTGCCCGCTCAACCTGGACATCGGTTTTGAACGGTGGCAGGTCCTCAAAACTATTCCAACCATCGTCAAACACATCATGGGAAAAAGCTTCAAAACGTCCTGATGGGTTAATGCCGCTGGCGCGCCCCCGGGCACGCGACGGCGCAATCCGCGCAGAAGGGCGGCTCAAGAGCTGGTTTGCCAGCTGAGGCCCATGCTCTGCACCAAAGGCGCCGGCCAGTCGGTCTGCTGTATCGATTACTTTCATGGCTTCACCATCCGTTAATGGGTGATTAAATTCCTATGCGAAAAAATGGAACATAGCAAGAACAAAATGAAAAGCCGGATTTTGCAATATCCGCGAAATTGTCTTACATACGGGTATGATTACGATTGTCGTGCCCACACACAATGATGAAGCAGCGCTCGCGCGCATGTTGCCGCCTTTGGTGTCGGAGGTGGTCAACGGCACTGTGACGGATGTTTTGGTATATGATCAGGGCTCGTCAGACCAAACGGCTGGCGTCTGCGAAATCGCAGGTTGCAAGTTCATGGACGCCAACAAAGCGTCTATCGCCACATTGATTGAGGCGGCGCGTACCTCTTGGCTGCTGCTTTTGCCACCGGGCGCCATTCTATCGGCGGGTTGGCACGCGCATGTGTCAGAATTCATCGCGCGCAACCATGGCGCAGCGGGCCCCGCCACCTTCAAGCTGGCTGTTGACCCCAATCAGCCTTGGTGGCGCCGGTTTACGGGCATACCCCATAAAGGTCATGCCTATTTGCCGCGCGGATTTTTGATTTCGACACGTCAGGCCAAAGCCAATATTGGTGATAATACCGGTTCAGATTTATCGGCTCTGATGCGGGGCAGAGCGGCCCGCAGATTGCGGGCCGAGATATACGTGCCCGTCGCAGCAAATTAATAGGTCCTGACCCTGACCCAACTTGATGCGAACGCTTTAAGCTGAAACACCGCGTTTCAAGTGCTCATCGAGCCGTGGCATGATCTCGACGAAATTGCAGGGCATGTGCCGGTAGTCCAATTGCCACTTCAATATCCCGTCCCACGCATCTTTGCAGGCCCCCGGTGACCCGGGCAGCACGAACACAAAGGTCGCGTTCAGCACCCCGCCGGTCGCGCGTGATTGGATGGTCGATGTGCCGATCTTGTCATAGCTGATGCGATGGAAAACTTCGGAAAATCCATCCATGCGCTTTTCAAACAAGGGCTCCAACGCATCCGGTGTTACATCCCGACCGGTAAAGCCGGTGCCACCGGTGGTGATGATCACATCCACAGTGTCCAACTGAGACCAAGCCATCACTTGCGCGGCAATCTTGTCTTTATCGTCGGTGACAATGGCGCGGTCCACCAAGCGGTGCCCGGCATCCTCCAGCCGTGCCACCAGCGTGTTGCCCGATTTATCATCGGCCAGGCTCCGCGTATCGGAAACCGTCAGCACCGCGATGCTCAAGCTGATGAACGGTCGTTGCATATCAAGTTTGCTCATTGCTATTTCCTGCCTGTCAGCTGTCGGACGCCCATGTTGTTCCCGCTTGCACATACCAACTTTGCTGCGCCTGTTTAAGCGCCAACGCCGCCTGCGAGGCTGCATCATCGCTGGCAAACAGTCCAAAGCAGGTTGCCCCGCTGCCGGACATTCGCGCCAAGTGTGCGCCCTGCGCCTCCAGCGCACGCAGAACTGGCTCGATGGCCGGGCACAGGGTGAGCGCCGCATCAAACAAATCATTGCGTGTGTGCCCGCCAAGCCAATCAGTAAAGCCGCTGGCATCAGACCAACCCTGTGTTGGCACGCTCAGCGGCCCATTGTCTTTACGGCTCATCGCCTGAAACACGGCTGGCGTAGACATACCGACACCGGGGTTAACCGCCACAATGGATAGGCGCGGCACGCCAGCAAGCGGTGTAATCTGTTCACCAATGCCCTGCACCCGCATCGGATGGCGGTGCAAGCACATCGGCACATCGGCACCCAGTTCTAAGGCAAGCGCATTGAGCGCGTGGGCGGGCATAGTCGCCTGCCACACAGCTTGCAAACCAAGCAGCGCAGCCGCCGCATCGGCACTGCCACCGCCGACACCGGAAGCAATGGGCAGGTTCTTTTCCAACTCAATTGAGACAGGAGGACAATTACTCAACTGCGCCCGCAACATATCGCGCGCTTTGATGATCAGGTTCCGACTTTCATCTTCCGCCGCAAGCTCTGCAGCATAAGGCCCTGACAACAAAAACTGGTCTCGCGGTGCGGGCTTAATCTGCAACCGGTCGCCAAAATTCGCGCGCACCACAAGGCTGTAGAGCAGGTGGTAGCCATCGGCACGCTGGCCGGTGACATGCAGGGCAAAGTTGATTTTGGCCGGTGCATCACAGGTGATGGCCACCGCGTCCGCCTGCCGGTCGGCTGTCATCACCTAGCCGTCGTCGCCTTCGCTGGCACCGTCACCGCCGGCGGCCTGCTTGGCAGCAGCCGGATCATCGGTGATGGCAACCGCAATGGCCGGTGTAACGCCGACCGTATTGGCCGCCTCGATTTTGGCCTGCAATTGGGCCAGCAATTCCTCTTCAGGGTCAAAGTCGAGCGTGGTGGACCATTGATAGCTGGCTTCCAACTTGCGCCCAACACGCCAATAGGCATCGCCCAAATGGTCATTAATCGTCGGGTCACGCGGCAACAGGTCAACAGCACGTTCCAACTGCTCAACCGCCTCTTCAAAGCGCCCGAGGCGATAGTAGGCCCAGCCCAGCGAATCGATAATGTAGCCGGAGCGTGGGCGAAGTTCCGCCGCCTTGCGCACCATTTCCAAACCTTCTTCAAGGTTCATGTTCATATCAATCCACGAGTAGCCCAGATAGTTCAGCACATCGGGCTGGTCCGGCGACAGTTCCAAGGTCTTTTTGAAACGGGCTTCCGCCAGCGGCCACTGCTTGGTCCGCTCATAGGCGATACCCATCCGGTAGTGCAGCGGCCAATAGGTGGGTTCATCATTGTCGATATTTTCCAGCGCCTGCTCGTAAACGGTCACCGCGCTGGCGAAGTCTTCTTCCTGCGCATAAACGCCACCAAGCGCCAGGTAACCGCGATAGTCCGACGGGTTGGCTGCAACCAGCTCTTTGAGTGTTTCAATGGCTTCCTCGGTCCGGTCTAGCGCGGCAAGGCTCAGACCCTGCTGCAAGGCGGCAATACGCTTCAGCGGCGACGCATCAGAAACCAGACCGTAATATTCAATCGCCTTGACCGGTTGGTCCAGGCGCTCGGCAATCGAACCCAGTTCAAACAGCACATTGTCACCATCCGGCGTCAAGGCGCGCGCCAACTCCAGATACAGTGCGGCGAAGGTCTCGGCACCGTCGCGGTTGATGGCGCTGCCCAAATTCAGCAAAATCTCCGCGCTGCCGGTCTTCAAATCAGTGATTTTGGTTTCGGCAAAGGCGGGATCTTCAATGTTTTCGCGCAACTGCACCAGGGCAGGGTTGGTAGGGGCTAAAGTCAACCCCATGTCGATGTCAGCTCTCGCCTGTTCAAAATCACCGCGCCGCGCACTGATGCGTGCTTTTGCAGCGGCAATCCGCAGATAGGTTAAAGGTGAAGCACCGCCGCCAGCGCGGTTGTTCAAGGCCTCATCAAAATACTCTGCCGCAAGGTCTTCGCTGCCATCTGCCTGCGCGATCAGCCCGCTGTGGTAAGTCTTGAACAGGTTGAACCAGTCTTGCCCATCGAGCGCATCTATGTGCTCAAGCGCTTGAGGCGTGTCGCCTTTGGCATGCAGCACCCAAGCGTCGATGATGCCCTCCATCAAACGCTCAAGGTCGGACAGCGCATTGCTGTCGAGGTGCTCCATTGCCTTGTCGAGTGCATCGCTTCGAATTGCATCGACTGCCAACACCAGATGCGCAATGCGTTCAACCTCGGGGCTGTCTTTCAGCCGCTCGGCCATGGGAACAGCTTTGTCAAACTGACCATCTGTCAGCAGTGCGACGAGCAATTCGCGCTCGATCAGCTCATTGTCCGGATCAAACTGCAACGCCTCGGCATAGTAGAGAGCCGCGGCAGCAAAATCATTGTCATTGCGCGCAACATCACCGGCTAGAAACGCACCGGCAAAGGTGCGCGCCGGCGTATGTTCAACGGTGTCTAGTTCAGCACGGGCAGCACCCGCCGCAAGACACAGGCCCAGTGCCGTTGTCACCAGCAGCCGGACGCTGCGCTTGAAAGTCATCGATGTGGTCATAAAGCTCCCCAAATCATCGGTGCACAATGATGGCTCACGATGGCCAATTTGTGATTGTTACGCAACGCAATAGGGCAAATCGCTTTACCAACCGTTTCCGGCCCTTAAACAACCCGCGAAATGCAGAAATCGACAACATCCAGCAGCGCGTCTTTCACAGCGGATGCGGGCATAGGTGCCAAGGCATCACGCGCAATATCGCCGAAATGGCGCGCCCGCTGAATGGTGTCTGCCAGCGCATTGTGTTTGCGCAGCAGCCCCTGGGCTTGTTCCAGCCGCTCATCGCTATTGTTGCCTTGCTCAAGACTTTCCATCCAGAAGCGCCGCTGTTCATCGGTGCCGCGTCTGCAGGCCAGCAACACCGGCAGGGTAATTTTACCTTCGCGAAAATCATCGCCGACATTTTTGCCGAGGCTGCCCGCATTGCCGCTATAGTCCAGCACGTCATCAACCATCTGGAAAGCCAGGCCAAGGTTCAGCCCATAAGAGCGCAATGCCGAGCGGTCTTCCGCACCGCGCCCCGCGATGATTGGGCCGACTTCCGCCGCCGCCTCAAACAGCGCAGCGGTCTTGGAACGCACAACCTTCATGTATTCGTCTTCAGTGGTCGATATCTTCTTGGCGGCAGCCAGTTGCATGACTTCGCCTTCGGCAATCACCGTTGCTGCAGCAGACAGCACATCCAGCGCATCCAGCGAGCCGACTTCAACCATCATGCGGAACGCTTGCCCCAGCAGAAAGTCGCCCACCAGCACGCTCGCCTGATTGCCCCAGATCATCCGTGCGGTTGGGCTGGCGCGGCGTAAATCGCTTTCGTCCACCACATCATCATGCAGCAGGGTTGCGGTGTGCATGAATTCCACACTGGTGGCGAGCTTGATATGGCCTTCACCCTGATAACCAAACATCGAGGCGGCGGCGAGCGTGATCATCGGCCGCAGGCGCTTGCCACCGGACGCGACGAGATGGCGCGCGACTTCAGGGATCATTTCAACGTCGGAACCAGCCTTGGCGAAGATCAGCTGATTCACCCGCTCCATATCCGGTTTTGTAAGATCGATCAGCGCCTTAATGCTCGCTGGTTGGGGCTTTTCGCCCAATGGTACAACTACACCCACCCAAAAACTCCTTATTCAACCGCGAACATAGAAAGATGGCCGCCAACGGGCAAGTGACAAACGCGCACAGCCGCGTGAACCGGCGGCTATGCTTTGGTCTCAAAGCCTGCTTGAAGCAGCAGTGTCATCGGCGTATGCAAAGCCATGGAAGAATTATTGCGATCCAATGATCCGGTGATGATCTCGTTTGTCGAAGCGCTTATGCGCGAAGCGGGCATCGCTTACTTTGTGGCAGATCAACATATGAGCATTTTGGAAGGCTCAGTCGGTGCCATCCCGCGGCGCTTTCTTGTGGATGCCGATGCAATCGACGAGGCCCGCCGCATCATGAAAGACTGTGATCTGGGTAAAGAGTTGAAAGATCCGCTGTGACCACCGCGGACTTGCCGCCCGACAGTGCCACCACCACGGACGCGTTTCACCGGGGGCGTTTTCATTTGGTGCAACCGGCAAAGTCAGCCCACCGCGCAGGCGTTGATGCCATGCTGCTAGCGGCCTGCGTGGCGGATAAGGGCGGCATGCGCATCGCGGATTTCGGGGCAGGTGCGGGCGCGGCGGCAATGGCGGTTTTGTCGCGCTGTCCTGCAGCCCACGTCACGCTAATCGAGAACAATGATATGATGGTGGAGTGCGCCCGGCGCACACTGGCGCTAGAGCAAAACGCAGCCTATGCCGTCCGTGCGTCAGTCGAGCACCAGAACATCGAGGCGCTCACCTTGCCGCCAGACCATTTCGACTGGGTCATCATGAACCCGCCCTTCAACGATCCCGCCGACCGCGCAACGCCGCATGGCACAAAAGCCGATGCCCATGTGATGCAGGCCGATCTTTTCGACGTGTGGTTGAAACGCGCAGCAAGTGTTTTGCACGCCAAAGGTCAAATAGCCCTGATCGCCCGGCCCGAATCATTGCCGGACATTTTCAACGCTTGCGCGCGGCGCTTCGGCGCATTACGCATCACGCCGGTGCACCCGCGCGCGGGCGACGATGCCATTCGAATTTTGCTCACCGGGCAAAAAGGCAACCGGAAGCGCTTGGCGATCTGCAAACCAGTCATCCTGCAAGCCTCGGCCAATGGTCACGCCTTCACCGACCAAGCCGATGCGTTGATCAATGGATTAAGAGCGCTGTAGGGCGTGCAATCTAAACCGCCTAAACCGCGCGCCAGCCGATATCCTTGCGGCAAAACCCTTCGGGCCAATCCACCGTGTCCACTGCGCCATAGGCCGCTGTCTGGGCTTGTTTGATGTCAGCTGCCAAGGCTGTCACCGCCAGCACGCGCCCGCCATTGGCGATCAGCGTGTCGTCTTTGAGTGCGGTGCCCGCATGGAATATTTGCACATTGTCGCCGGTCGCTTGCGGCAAAACGATCGTCGAGCCTTTTTGCGCAGAGGCTGGATAGCCCGGCGCGCAAAGCACGACAGTCAGCGCCGCTTTGTCACTCCAGACAGCTATCTGGTCTTTGATGCCGGTCGTTGCAGCAGCAAGCAGAAGTGCCGCCAGATCGCCCTGATAGCGCATCATCAAGACCTGACATTCCGGATCACCAAACCGCACATTATATTCAATCAGCGAAGGACCGTACTCGGTCATCATCAGGCCGGCATACAGCACGCCTTTGAAAGGCGTTCCCGCATCAGCCATGCCTTTCAAGGTTGGCTCAATAATCCGCGCCATCACGTCTGCCTGTATGTCAGGCGTGAAAATCGGCGCCGGTGAGTAAGCGCCCATGCCGCCCGTATTCGGCCCGGTGTCGCCATCACCGACGCGCTTATGATCTTGGGCTGATCCGAAGGGCAGTGCAGTTTCACCGTCGCAAATGCAAAAGAAGCTGACTTCCGGCCCTGTCATAAACTCTTCCACCACCACCTCAATGCCCGCATCGCCAAAGGCGCCCTCAAAGCAATCGTCAATCGCGCTCAGCGCTTCATCCAGCGTCATGGCGACGGTAACGCCTTTGCCCGCCGCCAAGCCATCGGCCTTGATGACAATCGGCGCGCCCTGTTGGCGCACATACATCTTGGCTTTCGGCGCATTGTTGAAGCGCTGATAGGCGGCAGTGGGAATGTTCATGCGCGCGCACAAATCTTTGGTAAAGCCTTTGGAGCCTTCCAGTTGCGCCGCCGCACCCGATGGGCCAAAGACCGCGATACCAGCGCTCGCCAAACTATCTGCCAAGCCATCAACCAAGGGCGCTTCCGGGCCGACGACGACGAGCGCGATGGCGTGCACCGCGCAGAAATTGATCACCGCCTGATGGTCGCTGATATCCAGCACAACATTGGTGCCACAGGCCGCTGTGCCCGGATTGCCCGGCGCAATAAACAATTTTTCGACACTGGGTGCCTGCGCCAACTTCCAAGCCAGCGCATGTTCGCGGCCGCCAGCGCCGATCAAAAGTACGTTCATCGTCCATTCCTCAACTCGATCATGGGGTATGGTAACGCCTTGCTGCTTGCAAGCCCCTTGACCTTTTCATCCACGATTGCGACCAGTCCGCCATGAGCGATAACAACATTCAATCCACCGCAAGCCGGGGCCGCGTGGCCGATGCGCCTTCGGGCCATTGGACCTATAAGCTTCTGCCGCGCGCGGTGTGGCCCTATGCGCAGCTTGCCCGGTGGGACCGTCCTATCGGTTGGTGGCTCCTGCTGTGGCCATGCTGGTGGTCTGCGGCGATGGCGGCTGCCGCGCACACCGAGCCAACCTTGCCGGTCTGGTCTTATTTGCCTGATGTCTGGCATCTGTTTTTGTTTTTAGTCGGTGCCATCGCCATGCGTGGTGCGGGCTGTACCTATAATGATATTGTCGATTACAAAATTGATGCCCAGGTTGCGCGCACCCGCTCGCGGCCTTTGCCATCGGGCCAAATCAGCAAAAATGCGGCCAAGGCGTTTTTGGTGGCACAAGCCTTGGTCGGCTTTGTGGTGCTCATCCAGTTCAACCTCTACGCCATTATTGTTGGGCTTTTTTCGCTGTTGGCGGTGGCGGTTTATCCATTCATGAAACGCGTCACCAATTGGCCGCAGCTGTTTCTCGGTCTCGCTTTTTCGTGGGGGGCCTGGATGGGATGGGCTGCTCTTTATGGCAGCCTCGATTGGCCGCCCGTACTGCTTTATTTGGGGTGCATCGCCTGGACGATCGGTTACGACACGATCTACGCGCACCAGGACAAGGAAGACGATGCAATCGTCGGCGTCAAATCCACCGCGCTTTTGTTTGGCACCAACACCAAAGCATGGCTTGGCCTGTTTTACGGGTTGACGCTGTTGCTGTTTGCCGCTGCGTTCGTATGGGCAGGGTTGGCGTGGCCCGCATTTGTCGGCTTGTTGATGGCTGCGGTGCATATGCAACGACAAATCCGCACCATCGATATAGATGACGCGGATCAGTGTCTGGCGCTGTTCAAGTCCAACACCACAATCGGTTGGCTGGTATTTTTCGGTCTGGTAGCCAGCGGCGCGGTAAGTGCCATCGGCTAATTGCGCGCGATAATCTCTTCGCCCGAAACCATCAGGCGCACACCCAGAGTGCCCATGCGACGCCGGGCCAGAAAGCGCGGACGGCGGTCGGCGAAGACCGATGTCGGGCGGCGCGGATAAGGTGATTTCATGTCCACGGCTGCCGCGCTTTCATCCAGCGTGCGGGCAATGCCATCGGCATCAAACAAGATCATTGGCAGGTGCAAAAGCTCAGCCCAGATTTGCCAGTCGCGTGCGATTTCCGCCAGGTTCTGGCCAACACGCAGCGGCACACACAGGTTTTCATCCTCGTGCAAAAGTTCCAGCGTAACGGTTGCATGGTCCGGCCCGGTTTCCACCGCCCGCGCGGCAACACCTTTAAACACGTTGTTGGGCAGCGCGACGTTCAGCGGCAGGCCGCTTTTGGATAGCTCTGTCTTGAGCACGGCACCGCGCGCATTGACGGTGATGTTGACCTCACCGGCGCCGGAGCGCGAAGCGTAGCACATTTGTTGCGGCAGTCGTGTTGGGTCCAGCCGGAACTCTTGGCCGGCCCAGACCGGTTGTGCACCCGTCTTGGTCATATCTCTCACCCGTTCTACTTCCGAGAGTCCCGGCATTTTTGGCCTGTTGATCAACTCGGTCCTGTTATTGGGTCAGGCTCTTTCTGGCTTGATCCCATGGGTGGCAAGATAGCCAAGGCGTGCGCAGAAACTGCAAAGAAACAAGGTTGAGAAAACCTTGCTTTATCCGATGGTTACCGAAAACTACCGCCGTTCAGACCTTGGCAGGGGAGATTAAGGAATGATGACTTTGCCGGGGTTCATGATGTTGGCGGGGTCAAGCTCGCGCTTTATGCCGCGCATCAGCGACAGCGCGACGGGGTCTTTGGTTGCGGCCAATTCATCGCGTTTCATCTGGCCAATGCCGTGCTCGGCGGAAGTCGAGCCGCCAAACGATATCACGCGTTGATGCACCGCTTGCGTGATGGCCGGGGCCAGCGCCTTGAATGCATCGGCGTCGCCATCTTCGGGCTGCGAGATATTATAGTGCAAATTGCCGTCACCCATATGGCCGAAGGCGCAGATGCGCGCGTCTAGCGATAGGGCATGCACGTCCTTTTCGGCTTGGGCAACGAAGGCCGGGATGGAAGAGACCGGCACTGAAATGTCGTGCTTGATGGAATGGCCTTCAAAGCCTTGGGCTTCCGATAGGCTTTCGCGCAACGCCCACAAGGCTTGTCGTTGCTTGGCGTTTTGCGCCATCGCGCCATCGCTGATCAGTCCCTTGGCAAAAGCATCTTCAAAGACGGCTTCGATTTTTTGGTTGGCGTCCGCGTCGCTCACGAGCGATGAGTACTCCATAAAGACCGTCCAGCCAGTGCGGTCTT
This sequence comes from Ahrensia sp., assembly GCA_049682915.1. Lineage (GTDB taxonomy): Bacteria > Pseudomonadota > Alphaproteobacteria > Rhizobiales > Rhizobiaceae > JBCDLI01. Next base: position 18,453 of record JBAUIL010000156.1, read on the forward strand.
CGCTTGGCCAGAATGCACCCTCCATATGGCGGTCGGCGAAGTCCACCGCGATATCTGCCATGAGTTCGAAGGTTGTTAGCCCCGGACCGAGCCTGTCGGTTGCGCTCTGAAGCAGCGTCAGCGCCGCCTCGACACTGGCGACATTGGCAAACACAGAACCGTAGCCTTTCGGCTTGGCAAATAGCTTCAGCGTTGCTCCGGTGATAATGCCCAGCGTGCCTTCCGCGCCTATAAACAAGTGGCGCAAGGCGTAGCCGGTATTGTCTTTTTTCAGCTTGGATAGATCATTGAGAATGTCGCCATTGGGCAGCACCACCTCCAGCCCGACCACTAGGTCGCGCGCCACGCCATAGCTGAGCGCGCCCGTGCCACCCGCATTGGCCGACAGATTGCCACCGATCTGGCACGACCCCTGAGAGGCCAGCGACAGGGGAAACAGCCGGTCAACAGTGTCTGCCGCGTCCTGGATTGTCTGCAACACGCAGCCCGCATCGACGGTGA
>JBAUIL010000157.1:0-2057 GCA_049682915.1 Ahrensia sp.
TTGCCGCCAAATTGCGCACCGACACCCATTTGCTGGGTCAATTTGTGCACTTCAGCTTCCATGGCGAGATCACGGAAAGCGTGGGCCTGCTCCGATCCTTCGGTGGGCAGCTCGTCGAGATATTTGGTGGAAGCAAGCTTTACCGTTTTGAGCGTCATTTCCGCTGAAGTGCCGCCGATGACGATGGCCAAATGGTAGGGCGGACAGGCGGCGGTGCCGAGTGTGAGGATTTTTTCTTTCAGAAAATCAATCATCCTGTCGTGGGTGAGCAGCGATGGTGTGCCTTGATACAAAAATGTTTTGTTGGCAGAGCCGCCGCCCTTGGCAACAAACAAAAACTCATATTCGTCGTCGCCTTCTTCATAAATGTCGACTTGGGCCGGGAGATTGTTTTTGGTGTTTTTCTCTTCAAACATCGATAGCGGCGCCAGTTGTGAGTAACGCAAATTCTTGCGCTCATAGGCGTCCATCACACCGTCACCCAACGCATGCTCGTCGCCGCCTTCGGTCCACACGCGGCGGCCTTTTTTGCCCATGATGATCGCGGTGCCGGTGTCCTGGCACATGGGCAGCACACCGCCCGCGGCAATGTTGGCATTTTTCAGCAGATCATAGGCGACAAACCGGTCATTGTCGGTTGCTTCGGGATCTTCCAGAATGGACGCAAGCTGCTTGAGATGGCCGGGACGCAATAGGTGATTGATGTCTGCGAAAGCGGCTTCGGACAGCAATCGCAGCGCCTCATTTTCAACAACCAGAATATTTTGTCCGCGGAACTGCTCGACGCTGACGTGCTCTTTGGTGAGCTGCCGCCATTGCGTGTCACTTTTGCCCAGAGGAAACATTGCGCTCATGAAAACTCTCCAGATGTTTGTTGGTGGGGCCTGTATGGGCGGCTTGAGCATAGGTTGCAACTGCCGCTTTGGGTTTATGCGACCGTGAAATTTACGTCCTTTGCATTTCCGGCTTTTTAACGGTTGGCGGTTAGTGTGCGCATACTGAAAGAGGAATTTTATATGCAAAGCTCACTCGTAAGGTCGTTTGCTCGGTCCCGTCGCGGTAATTTCGCGATGATGTTCGCCTTTACTGCAGTGCCCATGCTGGCGGCTGTCGGGCTGGTTATCGATTACAGCACCATGTCCAATAAACAGTCAGAACTGCAAAACGCGGTTGATTCAGCGGTTTTGTTGGCTGGTGCATATTATCGTGAAAACGGCACACTGCCGACCACAGCATATATCGATCAATTGCTGAAAACAAATTTTGACGGCGATGTCCAAGCAGAGCAATTGACGCTTCGCAATGATGATGAAATCTATCTCTCCGCCCGCATTAAGACGAATGCATTTTTCTTAGACAGATTTGGCGGTGGCGATTTTAAGCAAACCGCTGATGCCACTGTACCAGTTGCGCAAGACTTCGAAGTTGAAGTGGCCATGGTTTTGGATACCACCGGCTCAATGGCGGCGGATGGCAAGATGGACGGTCTTAAAGTTGTTGCGAGTAACTTTGTCGATACGTTGCTGTCTTACGCGCCACCGGCCAAACCGGATGCGGTGCGCATTGGCTTGGTTCCATTTGCGGATTACGTCAATGTTGGCGTCAGCAATCGCAACCAGCCTTGGATGGATGTGCCGCCGGATGAGACAGTTGATCAGTGCACGACCACGACGCCGCTTCTTTCCAAGTCGGGTTGCACAACACAAACAACCAACCACCCGCGTGAATACATTGACGAGCAGTGTTGGCCAGCGCGCTATAATGATGGCGTGATGACGTCGCCTGCTGGTTGCAATCCCGGCTACTGGCGCGATGCCTACACAAGCACATCTGAAACATGCACCAATTATGAATTCGGTCCGCCAGAAACAACGTGTACGCCCGTAACAAAAACGTGGCACGGCTGTGTAGGCTCGCGCGCGCCAGCGCTCAATGTGCGAGATCAAGCCTACTCAAACCCTGTGCCAGGCCTGTTGGGCATTCAATGCACATTGGAGATCGAACCGCTTACCAGTAATGGCAACCGCCTAAAGGCTTCCATCAACGGCTTTACGCCG
>JBAUIL010000158.1:0-2452 GCA_049682915.1 Ahrensia sp.
GTTTCACCGACCCAGCCGACCGAAGGGCCGGTGATGGCAAATGGTTTTTTCAGCACGGCACCCGAAACCTGCCGGACAGCGGAGATAGCCCGAATGGGTGACAGGCTTGCCAAGCGCTTGCCGATAATCGCTTCCGTTTCATCCGGAACCAGAAAGCCGCCATCGGGACCGGAAGCATAGCTCATGGCCTTGCTTTCCATTGCCCGCAGGCCCTGTTCGTCGCCCTTGCGGATATAGCGGGAAAACGCCGTTTTGTGCTCATTGCCGTGGCCGAAATCGCGCATGGATTTGCCAGAAAGGCCGGGGCGGTGCTGGCGTGAGATCAGCCTGTCCAAGACCCGCTTTTGTTCGTCAACGGCCTGGTTGATCCGGTCCACCTTGTCAGCTGTCAAAGGGTCTTCGCCAAGCGTGCTTTCCAGCTGGCGCAGGCGTTCATCATTGGCCTGTTTGAACCCTTCAAACGCCGACATAAAGTCATCGAAAGCTTCAGCCACATCTTGTGCATGGCTGTTTGGTTGGGCAGCAATGGGCGTGTTTTTTCGCTCCGGCGCACACGGTGCACCAGATGGTTTGGTCGTCTTTTTCATAATACCTCACATGGATTGAAGGTGGCGGGCGAAGTCGCGCATCTTGCGGGCGAGTTCCGCTTCGCCGGTTTTTTCGTTTTGGCCGCGCGCGTCCCGCGTCCCGACCACTGATGCGTAACCCTGCGCGACAGTGCGCTTGGCTTCGCTGCGCGTCAGCCCGGCATCACGCACGAGAAAACGCTCAAACTCTCGGATTGTCGGCAGGCGCGCCGACTTGACAGCTTCCACCCGGGCGGTCGGCAGCATGGGAAAGGTCACAACTGAAATTTCCCACAGCTCCGCCTCCACAATGGTGCGAATGCCGGACACCGCATCGGTTTTTGCCCGTACGGTCTTGAAGCCGATGGAAAGACCATCCAGAGCACCGGTTTTTAGCAGCGCATGCACTTCGCGCGCTTTTGCAACATCCAACGCCAGTTGACCTTCAACCCGCAGGCCGACGGCGTCCTCAACCAGGCTCACCCAATGGCCGATTGGCTCATCAGGATTGTGCTGAAACAGCATCCTGATCGCGCTGGTCTTCTGGTTGGCGAGCGACTTCGAAAACGCGCCTGCAGCCACCGCGTCACGGCCCAGATCAACTTCGCCAAACAGGCTTGCATAGCCGCTGAACCGGCCTGCCTCGGTCACACTTTGAAGCGCTGTGCGGGCAAATTTTGTTTCATGGATTCGCTTGATGGCGTCGGCACTCATTGGCGATTGTCCTTGTTGTTGTCGGGAAAATGGCGCGCAACGCCACTGCGAACGTCCGCAAGGCGCAACAGGAAGCCAATGGCCCACCACAAAAACAGGCTGGCAAGGCTGGAGCCCATCAACACCACTTCAAAATCAGACAGCATCGCGTCAATGCCCAGCTGGTGGGCGGCATAGGCACCAACGGTGGTGCCAAGAACAACGCCGCCCGCCACCCCGCTCGCAAAACGGATGGCAGCCTCGCGCCGTCCACGCGGCAAAATATAGGCAATCGAAATTGCCGAGCCTGCGCATGCCCCCACAATTTTGGCAGCCCACAGGGCATAATGGGGGTCAGAACTATGCATTGCGGGCCCCTGCTGCGTCATTGAGCGGCGTGTAGCCAACGGCCTGGCGCTTTTCGTTTTCAGTCAGAAACGTCGCACGCTCCAGCCGCTCCCACAGCGCATCGCGCTCGGCGGCGAGGCCCGACACGCGGTCTTCATCGTAGGCAAAACGAAAGCCAGGGGATTGGGCAGGTGCAAACCAACTGCTGAATGCTTCTGCGACACGGTTGACCATGGGCAGCACCGTCAAGCGGAAGAATGCGCGATTGGCCTCCAGATAGTTTGAATAGGTATTGTCGCCTGGAATGCCCAGCAGCATCGGTGGCACGCCAAACGCCAGGGCAATATCGCGGCTGGCAGCATTCTTGGCTTCGATAAAGTCCATGTCGCGTGGACTGAGGCCCATTGCCTTCCAATCAAGCCCACCCTCCAAAAGCAGCGGACGCCCCGCATTGATCGCGCCCGCATAGCCGTCCTCCAGTTCCCGCTTCAATCGCTCGAATTGTTCCGGCGTCAGATTGCTGTCGTCACCAGGCGCATAGACCAGCGCGCCGGAGGGGCGCGCGGCATTGTCCAGAAGCGCCTTGTTCCACCGGCCTGCGGCGTTATGAATATCAAGCGCCATCAGCGCAGCCTGCAAGGGCGCAAAGCCCGATTGATCATCAAGCGGGTGGAATTGGCTAATATGCAGCAGCGGCAACATCGGCCCGGCTGCATCAGCATAGGAAACATCTCGTTGCCGTGCATCCACCTGATAGCGGTAGCCATCGGGCCAGCCATTATCATCATGGGTGATCGTGACACGGTCTGGCCTGAGCACGTGCATCTCGAAGCTGTCACCAACAC
>JBAUIL010000159.1:0-22900 GCA_049682915.1 Ahrensia sp.
AAGGCACTGCCCGACAGATCGCCGAATATCTGCGCGAGGGCATGAGCCGCACGTGGACAGCCAAGCTCGGTTATCTGTTGGCCCGGGGCGCATTTCAGCGCCTACGCGACAAGATGGACCCCAACAAGGTCAATGGCGGCGTGTTTCTAGGCCTCAACGGCATTGTCATCAAAAGCCATGGCGGCGCCAACAGCGAAGGCATCGCTGCAGCCATCGACATGGGCTTTGACATGGTGCGCAATGACTTGCGCGAAAAGATTGAGACCGACATCCGCGCCTTCCACAAAAAACAGGGAAGGGCGCAACCTGCCTGAGCACAAGCTTTGACGGCAGGGTGACGACCAAAGAGGAAACAATGATCCGATCAAGAATTTGCGGCGTGGGAAGCGCTTTGCCGAAACGGGCATTTAAAAACACCGATTTTGACGAGCAGCTTGGCACGTCCGATGAGTGGATTGCCCAGCGTACCGGTATCAAACAGCGCTACATCGCCAATGAGGAAGAGACGACTGCCTCTTTGGGGGAAGCCGCTGTGCGTGCGGCATTAGCTGATGCCGGTTATACGCCTGACGATCTCGACATGATCATCGTCGCCACATCGACACCGGACAACACATTTCCGGCCACTGCCGTCAACATTCAAAACCGCATCGGCATGCATCATGGTTTTGCTTTCGACAGCCAGGCGGTATGCTCCGGCTTCGTATTCGCCATCACGACGGCTGACGCCTACATCCAGTCAGGGCACGCCAACCGGGTAGCGGTTATCGGGGCAGAAACATTCTCACGCATTTTGGACTGGCAGGACCGGCGCACATGTGTGCTGTTCGGCGATGGTGCCGGTGCGGTCATCATTGAGCGTAGTGACGGCCATGGTTTGACCTCCGACCGCGGTATTCTAGCAGCAAAACTGCGCTCCGATGGTGCCCACAAGGACAAGCTGTTTGTTGATGGTGGTCCATCAACCACTCAAACGGTTGGTTACTTGCGCATGGAAGGCCGCGAAGTATTCAAACATGCGGTGGGGATGATCACCGACGTCATCACGGACTCATTTGCTCATGCCGGAATAACCGGCGATGAGATAGACTGGTTTGTCCCGCATCAGGCAAACCGTCGCATTATAGAAGCGTCAGCAAAAAAACTTGGTATTCCCCAAGAAAAAGTCGTGATTACCGTAGATCAGCACGGTAATACCTCGGCCGCATCAGTGCCGTTAGCCTTAAGTGTAGCTTGCGCCGATGGTCGGATTAAAAAAGGCGACTTGGTTTTGCTTGAGGCAATGGGTGGAGGGTTCACCTGGGGTGCCGTTTTGGTGCGTTGGTAGTGAAACTGTCGCTTTTTTTTCAGTTCGACGACCATTTATCCTTGCCTTAGGGAAAGTTCGGATTTAGGTTCGCCATGCTCCAAGACCAGGAAGTCATTTATGGGAAATTCAACCCTAACACGCGCCGATCTCGCTGAAGCGGTGTATTTGAAGGTCGGCTTGTCCCGTGCGGAATCCGCTGCTCTTGTTGAAATGGTCATTGATGAAATTTGCGACGCTGTTGTGCGCGGTGAAACGGTGAAATTATCGTCCTTCGCCACTTTCCACGTTCGGGAAAAAGCTGAGCGTATTGGCCGCAATCCCAAGACCGGCGAAGAAGTGCCTATCTCACCACGTCGTGTGGTCTCCTTTAAGGCTTCTAACATCCTTAAGCAGCGTGTTGTCGACGGTTACAACTTGCGTAAAATGGGCAGCCCTAGCAAAGTGTAACCGCGCCCATTACAGCGCATCGCTATCAAAGGGGCAATGATTGTGGATAAAAGTCCTGACGCTTTTCGCACCATCAGTGAAGTCGCAGAAGATCTCGATCTTCCGCAGCATGTTTTACGTTTTTGGGAAACGCGCTTTAATCAGATCAAGCCATTGAAGCGCGGCGGTGGCCGCCGTTACTACCGCCCAAGCGATGTGGAACTGCTTAAGGGTATTCGCCATCTGCTCTACGAGGAAGGCTACACCATTAAGGGTGTGCAAAAAATTCTGCGCGAAAACGGCAATCAATTCGCTATCGCCATCGGTTCCGGCGACATGTCCGCGCTGGAAGAGATGACCAAGCGCACAGCGCAGACTGCTGACGTGGAAGCCACTGATACAAAAGACGCGCCTGCAGAGCAAAGCACGCCCGTAGACGATATTGTGATTGGTCATTCACAACCCAAGTCACGAGGCCTGTTTGGCCTTGGACGATCCAATTCCACCGACCAGCCGGTGGAAAGCGGCACCGCGCCGATATCGCGAGACAATCGGGCGTTGCTGCAAGAGGCACTGTTTGATCTGCTCGAGTGCAAGCGTCTGCTGGACCAAAGCCGTTAAACTGTCGCTATATTGTTTGGTGATTCAGACGACCTGAATGACTAGCCTAGCGCGAACGCTAAACACGTTCCCATTTCCTTGAACGGGGTGGGCTTAAGTTTGGAAAAATCTGGTCGGAGCGGCGGGATTCGAACCCACGACCCCTACACCCCCAGTGTAGTGCGCTACCGGGCTGCGCTACGCTCCGACCGTGTTTCTGCCATAGGATAGGTGGATTTTGAGTGCAAGCACAAAAGCGGGTTTTAGGTGCTGTGTGCGGTGCGTCGCGTAGTCTGCCAACGCACTTCAGCCCCCACGCAGCCCCAGATAATGCCCAGCAGCAAAAACCAATGGCGCCAGTGGTCAGTGTCGATGATGTTGCCGATGATGGCATGGGCAATGAAGACAATATAGGTACACACCAGAAACGGACGCCATGGCCGGTCGCGGAACAGGATTTTCAACCCGGCCGCCAGTGTCATGATGATGAGTGTGACATAGCCGGCGAAGCCCAGCCAGGAATAGTCAAGCAGTACCTTGAGGTAGACATTGTGTTGGTCTTCGCCATAAAGGCCTGAAAACTGCAAAATACCGATGCCAAACGGGTGGCGGCTTGCCAGTTCATAGCCGATCCAGTGACGGGCAAATCGGCCCAGGCGCGCCCCGTCATAGTCCTGCACCAAGCGCGCGCGGTCCAGCAGCATAGTGGCAACACTGTCGATTTGCAGTGCAACTAAAATTGCGCCGACCACAGCAAAAATGGCGAAAATGCTGAGCAGCAAGATACGCAGCCGAAACTTGTTTGATTGATTGATCAGCAGCAGATAGCCGACCAGCATCATGATGCAAAACGCATACATGCCCCAACCGGCGCGCGAGAATGACAAGAAGATGCCAAGTGTCATCAGCAGAAGCAACGGCAGCATAATCGCTAAACGGCCGATGGGCCTCATCAGCACCTGATACAGGCAATAGAGCGCCGGAAGCATCAAATAGGGCGCAAAGACATTGGGGTCCTGAAAAGCGCCTTTTGCGCGGCCATAGCGCGTGAATGTTTCGCCGCCGACGCCAAAATAACCGACAATGCCCAAGACCGCACCGATGGCTGCCGCGGCAAGCCAGCCGTTGAAGATCGGGTCCAATCGACGATAGTCTTCTTCAATCACCGCCGCAAAAAACAGGGTGGTGCCCGCTAGGAAGAATGAAACCGCGATGTAAAGCGGCGCGCCGCTCCAACTGTCCATTTGCGTCATTGAAATGAGCGCACCGACATTGAACACCATCATCACCATAAAGACCGGCATGATGGTGCGCGAAAAGCGAAGGCCGATCAGCGCCCAGACGGCGATAAGCCCGGCCATATAAAGCTCATAGGGCGCAGGCTCCGACATGACAAAGCCGGACATGAACGCACCGCACCACAGCGCAAACACCGCCAGCCGTTGCGCGAGCGCACGGTTGATTTCGGTCGGGCTGAGAGATGCGGTTGCGTCGGTCAATAGGCGTTTTCCGTGTTCAGCAGCCGGATCGGAGTCAAAAACAGGATTTTCAAATCAAACAGCAGCGACCAGTTTTCAATGTAGTACAAATCAAACTCGGTGCGCTTGTGGATTTTATCATCATGGTCGATCTCACCACGCCAGCCGTTGATTTGCGCCCAGCCGGTAACACCGGGCTTCACGCGGTGGCGCGCGAAATAGCCATCAACCACCTCACCATAGAGTTTCGAAGGCGTTTGCGCGTGCACGGCATGGGGACGCGGACCAACCAGCGAAAGATCGCCACGCAGCGCGTTAAAGAATTGTGGCAACTCGTCGATTGAGGTTTTCCGAATGAACCTGCCGACTGGTGTTACGCGCGGGTCACCCTTGCTGACGGCGGCCCGTGCCGTAGGGTCGCATTGATCGGTATACATAGAGCGGAACTTGTAGACATTGATTATTTCATTGTTGAAGCCGTGGCGCTGTTGCTTGAAAATAATCGGGCCCTTTGACGTTGCTTTGATGGCAATCGCTGTGGCCAGCATGATGGGCGACAGCAACACAATGCCGATCAACGAGAAGAAAATGTCAAACAGCCGCTTGGCGACCGAGTCCCAATCGCGGATCGGCTTGTCAAAAATATCGAGCATCGGCACAGAGCCAACGAATGAGTAGGTACGCGGGCGGAAACGAAGCCGCTTGGCATGGGCCGACAAACGGATATCTACCGGCAGAACCCAAAGCTTTTTCAGCATTTTCAACACGCGGTCTTCCGCGTCAAAGGGCAATGTAACGATCAGCATGTCGATCCGGGCGCGGCGGGTAAATTCCACCAATTCATCAACCGTGCCGAGCTTCGGGTAACCGGCAACAATCGGTGGCGAGCGCAGATCATCGCGGTCATCAAAAATGCCGCACAGACGAATATCGCTGTCTTTCTGGTTTTCCAACGCGCGGATCAGTTTTTCCGCAGGCTCAGCGCCACCCACAATCACCGTGCGGCGTTCCATTCTGCCGTTGCGCGCCCATGTACGTACTTGTTGGGCGAAGAAAGCGCGCGAGAGCACCATGTAAGCGGTTGTGCTTAAGAACCAGCTGCCAAACCAGACGCGGCTGAAGAAGCCCGATGTTTTGAGAAAAAAGCCGGCCAGCGCCATCATTGCAAACACTGCAATCAGTGCCATCAAAACACGGGGCAGCCAACTGCCGGGCAAGCGCAAGGCGTGTGTTTCGTAGCAATCGGCAATTTCCGCCAACAACACAAACAACACCGCCGCAGCAATGCTGACCGCGGGGTAGGGCCACATCAGTGTCGGATTGATGCCGACATAAATCAAAACGATAAACAGCGAAATGCCGGAAATAGCGACCAAATCAAGCACACGAATAATGCCAGCCAGCATCGACGGCGCAATAGTGTCGCGGCGGTATTCGTCAGCAATCCGCGCAGCTAATTTATTCAGCTTACCGGGCTTTATCGTGAGCATTTCAGTGGTCTGATATTGTTTCACTTTTTCCCGGCTGAAGCGCAGGCTTGGGTCGATCTCGTTCATTTTGCCCTATCCGGTTCGCAATGCTGCTGTCAGTTAACGCAAAAGGGCCTAAGAATTGTTTAGCCCGAATTCAAAAAGTGTAGCTATTCCCGATCAGGGACACACTTAGCGTGCGACAGTCTCACAATAGGCCGCCATCACCGCATCAGCCATGACATCTTCTGAAAACCGCGCCTGTAGCGTCTCGACATCGGGCAGGCCGCGTTTGAAGCCTTGCGGATTATCGAGCGCCACCTCCATGGCTCGCTCCAACGCCGTGACGCTCGGCTCGATCAGCGCATCGCTTGATGCGCCCATGATTTCTGGAATGCCGCCGACATTGGTTGTGATGACAGGGCAGTCGCCTGCCAATGCTTCAAGCACGATATAGGGCATGGCCTCAGCACGGGACGGGATGACGACAGTTTTCGCTTTTGCAAAAGCCTCGCGCGCGGGCATTGGCCCCTGCATGGTAATCTGTGCTGATAGTCCAGCCTGGTTGATCGCGTCCTGCATGGCTGCGCTATCAGGCCCCGCCCCAACCATAAGGCCAGTAACCGGCGTGTCGCGTCTAGCGTTGAGTGCTTTAATCGCGCCGATAAAAAGGTCCGGACCCTTGAGCAGGCGAATTTCGCCGATGAATAAGAAATCGACGGGTTTCTCGACGCGTTCAACCGGAACAAACTCCGATGCGGCCAATCCATTGTAGGAAACTGTCCATGGGCAGCGGAGTGTGCCGATTTTTTCTTCATAGGTGCGGCGCTCGAAGTCGGCGACAAACAGCATGCGATTTGTGCGTTTTTCCAACCATTTTTCGACGGTAAAATAGACCTTGCCCGATAGTTTGGCGGGATCAAAATGCAGGCTTCCGCCATGGGGAGAATAAATCCGTGTGACACCATTGCTGCTGCAAAGACGGGCATAGACACCGCCCTTTGCCCCGTGTCCATGAACCACATCGGGATTGATGGCATGCAACAGAGCGTCGATCTTACGAATTGCCAAATAATCGGATGGACCAACCGCCCGCGACATAGGCAAGCGCATGACGCCGAAGGCCAATTCATTTTCAAGATCTTCCAGCAAGGCATTGTTGTAGCCGGCGGTGCCGTCAACATCACATATAATGCCGACCCTGTGGCCCTGCGCCGTGTGAATGCGGGCAAGATCGCGCACATGGCGCATCACACCGCCCATGGGTGCACGCAAGATATGGATAATCGTCAAGCTGCGCATAAAGCCGCTCCTGGTCGCAGCGGATTAGAACCAGCGCTCGCGCACATAAACCGTGTCGCCAGGGAAAAGCGGATCGGACAGCAAAACTCGACCGGTCATGATGTTGCCGTTGATCTGACGTGTAATATCAACATTGAGCTTATTGGCGCGTGGTGAAAAACCACCTGCGGCAGCAACAGCATTTTGCACCGTCATGCCTGGAACATAGGAATATTGACCACCGGCACCGACTTCACCCATCACGAAAATAGCCCGGTAGTTGGCAACTTCAGCGGCCACATCAGGGTCGCGAATAAAGCCGTTGCGCAATTCCTGGGCGATACTGGCTTCCAATTGGTTGACCGTGCGACCGCGTGCAGCCACCGACCCAACCAGGGGGAAGGAGATGTAGCCGGATTGATCAACCGAATAGGTATTGGTGAGATCGGCCTGATCAAAAACCGTGACCCGTACCGAGTCGCCCGCATCGAGCACATAGGGCTGATTGATCGCCTCGTGGAATGCGGCGGGGACAGGCTGATACCCTGAGCAGCCCGCCAGCACAGACGCGCCGATCAGCATTGCTGCACAGGTCGGTTTCAAACTCCAAAATCCCGCCATGGGTACGCATCCTTTTGAACTCAAGCAGCGGGTAGCCCGCGTTTGGCTCAGTTATGCATTCGTTAGGGTTAATGTTGGGTAAAATTCCGCCGCTGCGTGCCTGTTAACCGACTGATTAGACTCAAAAACAAAGTCTTAGCGCGCTCTTTACGCTCCAATAACCATAGCCGTTTATAAAGAGGCGCAGTTGAGTACGCGTAGGAGTAGCCCGACCATGTCAGGCCCAGTAAATCAGACCCGTGATGCTGATATTGATATTGGCAAATTATTCTCGGCCATTTGGCGCAATAAATTCAAGATTGTCATCGGGTCTTTGATTGTGACTGCCTTGATGTTTGTTTTGCTGTCGATGGTCAGCCCGCGATACAAATCCGAGGCGAGGGTACTTGTGGACTCAAGTGAGTCCGTGTTTACGCGGCCTTCTGGCAACAATGAGCAACAACAGCCACAGTTCGATGAATTGGCGATCACCAGCCAGGTGGATATTCTGACATCGTCTGAATTGTTGCTGAAAGTCGCGCAAGAGCTGGACTTGGGAAGCCGCAGCGAGTTCGATAGCGCTGCCTCCATGTCTGCACTGAGTGAGGTCTTCATCATGCTCGGGCTGAGTGAAGACCCGCGGCAGCTTGAAAAGGAAAAGCGCGTTTTGCGCAAAGTGCGCGAAAAGCTGGAAGTGTATGCACGCGAAGGCTCGCGCGTGATTGTCATTGAGTTTGAATCAAAAGACAAAGAGTTGGCCGCGCGGTTTCCCAATGTGCTGGCCGATGCCTATTTGAAGCTCGAAAGCCGCGCCTCGCTGGACAGCACCGGCCAAGCTGCTGAATATTTGTCCAATGAAATTGCATCGCTGCAGGCAAGCGTTCGCGTGGCCGAAAACGCCGTCGCAGATTTTCGCGCCCAATCCGGCCTGTTTGAAAGCCAAAACAACGAAACGCTCGCAACGCAGCAACTGGGCGAGCTATCAACCGAATTGTCCCGTGTACGCAGTGACCGCGCAGCAACCGAGGCGCGCGCGCGCAGCGTGCAGACGGCACTTTCAACGGGCCAGTCAATTGACTCGCTTCCCGATGTGATTGCGTCGCCGATCGTCAACCGCCTGCGCGAGCAGCAAATAAACCTGTTGGCTGAACTCGCTCAGTTGCAAACCACCTTGCTTGATAACCATCCGGACGTGCGGTCGCTGAAATCTCAAATCAATGATTTGTCCAGCCAATTGCGCAACGAGGCCCAAAAAGTACTGGTGGCATTGCGTGCGGAAGTCGACATTGAGCGTGAGCGGGAAGCGCAATTGTCGCGCGAATTGAACCAACTCAAATCAGCGTCTGCCAATGCAAATTCACAAGAGGTCGAGTTGAATGCGCTTGAACGCGAGGCGGCGTCACAACGCGCTTTGCTGGAAAGCTATCTTATTCGCTTCCGCGAGGCACAAGCGCGCGGTCAGGTCGATTATGCACCCGCCAGTGCCCGTCTCATTTCCAGCGCAACGGTCGCATTGGAGCCGACATTTCCGAAGATGATCCCCATGCTGGCGGTCACATTCATCGGTACAATGCTGCTGTTGTCGATGGTCGCTTTGCTGGCGGAATTGTTCTCCGGGCGCGCCTTGGTGCCTGCTGCGGGTGCATCATTGGCCGAAGTTTCCCAACCGGAGCCTGCTCCGCAACCGGTCGCTGGCTCAGCGCTACGCACTGCCCAAGCGCCCCCGGCTAGGTCACGGCATGTATCAGATCGGTCTGTGCAGCCGGACAGCGATCTTCTGCCGCTGGCCGCATTGGCTCAAGCATTGATGGACAATGGCGCAAGTCGCGCAATTGTCGTGTCGCCTGAAGGTGACGCAGCTTCCGGCGCATCGGTGGGTCTTACCCGCTTCATGGCTAGACACGATGTGCGGACCATTTTGATGGATTTGACGGGTACTGGCGCTGCCTCGCAGCTGATGGTTCCAAACAATGCTGTAGGTATCACTGACCTGTTGGCGTCCAAGGCTTCATATGCCCAGGTTATCCATCCAGATAGCGCCTCAAACGCCCACGTAGTGCCTGTGGGACGCGCTTCCGGTCATGAGGTTGCATCCGGCCTTGGGCGCCTGCCGATGATTTTGGAGGCGCTGACCGAGGCTTATGATCTTGTCATTGTTGAATGCGGGGAAACCGACGCAATGGGCCTCAGCCAATTGGTCGATGCAGGCAGTGAAGTCATTGTTTCAAGCATTGACCACGGTTCACCGGACGTTCGCGCCGCAACAGCCGAGTTGGCGCGCGGTGGTTTCAAATCACTGATGATGTTGGACGCAACCACTGCAACGCCACCAACGCCCATGCGGGGGCGTCGCACAGTCAGTGCGTAATACAAAACTGCTTTCCAATCAGGCTTTGTGGCCGCTCAGCTTACGCCGGGCGGCCTTCGCTGTTTTCCAAAGCTGTTCATTGCTCTTGAGTGAGCGGACCATGGTTGAACGCATTTGTTTTGCAATGCGGGTCAATTGTCCGCGCGCCGACACGGCAATGAACGTGTCCCTGTGCCAAGTTTCAACATCGCACCATGTGCGCTTGAAGCGCTCATCACCAACACCGAAATCGAAGATCTCAATGCCGCGCTTGCAGGCGTCTTCAATGGACAAAAAGAACAGTTGCTCACCCGGCCCGAAGTGTGAAAATTTCGGATTGAAAGTGGAAAACTCAACCGTCAACTGCCCATCATTGACCGTGCATCCCATGATGGCCGCGAGTTCGTCACCCACTTTCAACATGTGTAGTTCGTGCACTTTTTTGTCTACGTTTGCAGACTGCATAAACATGTCCATGAACGCGGCGCGTGTTGCATCATCGCCAAAAGCATTTGGAATACCCACCTCACGGAAGCGCGCGGCTTTGAACTGAAAGAATGTTTCCAACACTAAGGCCGCTTCGTCGCCATCCACTGGAATAACCAGATTTATCGGCGCGACAGTTTCCAGTTTACGCATTTGGGAGCGGAATTTCTTGCGCCGCTTGGCCCCGCCGCAGCGTGTGACGATTGCGTCAAAACCATCGGCCAAACAAAACGACAGGGCGACATTGGGGCTTTGCACACTGTGGCGCCCAACAAACGGATTGGAAACACCCTTCCATTCAGCATACTGCCGCTCAAGCGCCACAGCGTTGATGCCAACTTCTTGCAGCTGTCGGCAATTCTCTAGCGCGTCGAGCGCTGCGCTGCCAAGCGCGGCAATATCTTCTGGTTTGCCAACGGGAAAATTACCATTGGCGTGTTTGCCGCCGACATAGTGCGCCGTGGCGTTGCCTGACCGCTCCAGCGGCAACAAAACCGGGCCATGACCGGGCGCTTGAAGCGTGATGAACACGGGGGCGATATGACCCGCTTTAAGCCAGGCGCGCAAGAAATTCGGGTGTTGATGTCCGGCGACGTTTGCATCCGGTGCGATGGAATCTAAAATCCCAATTGCTTTTTCAACATCAGTAGTGACCGAAATATCCACTGTGATCGATGTGCTCATTTGCGCCTTGCCAGCTATTTCTAAAGTCATGGGAGTTTCCATGTTGGTGTTGACTATGTTTCAACCGTTTGTGTGCACAGTAGACCGAAAGCGTTGCTGAACCGTGTTTCAAGCCGGAGCGGCAATGCAAAATACTCGTCTTGAGGTTGGAATTTGCATTGACGGTTACCAAAACCTTTTTGCGCAAAAGCTTTATGTTGGGAGCCCGCTACAGCGGAATTTCAAGTTTGGCTGCGCCGTTTTTTCAGGGGCAGGGGTCGGTTCTCATGCTCCACCGGATCGGGCCCTGCACCAATGGCCTGTGCATAAATGGATTCCTCTCAGTCAAACCCGACTTTGTTGATCGCATGATCGATACGCTCAAGCGGGATGGCCTTGTGTTTTGCTCCATGGACGAGGTGGTCGACCGCATAAAAGCGGGGCACACCGACGAGCGCTACACCGCGATCACCTTGGATGATGGCTACAAAGACAACCTGTATGCTGGCGCTCCCATTTTTGAGGCGCATGACGTGCCCTATACAATCTATGTCAGCCCTGGCCTGACCGAAGGGACAGCGCATCTGTGGTGGGAAAACCTCGCAAGTGTATTGGAGCAACAAGAACGCATAACCTTCGCCACCAGCACTGGATTGGGCGCACTGGATTGCCGTACCCATGCGGAAAAGCGTGCCGCTTACACCAAGTTGATGGCGTATCTTTGCAATGAGGTAGATGAGAAAACACAGCGCCGCTTTGTCGACGATCTGTGCCGTGCCTATGGCTTGGACCCGAAAGAATACGTGCTCAATACCATCATGAGCTGGGATGAGTTGCGGCGCATCAACCAATCACCGCTATGCACGCTCGGCGCGCACACCATCAACCATTATCACCTAGCGCGTCTTGATGAAGACGATGCGCGCTTTGAAATGGAGCAGTCCGCCAAGGTGATCGAAATAGAGATCGGTGAAAAGCCCGCGCATCTCGCTTATCCTTACGGCGCCCCGATTGCGGCGGGGCCGCGAGAAGCAAGATTGGCCAAAGAGATTGGCTTCAAATCCGCCGTGACTACACGCCATGGTACGCTGCACCACAAGCATCATGCGGACGCTTTGCATGCGTTGCCGCGCATTTCAGTTAACGGTAACTTCCAGCGCATGCCTTACATGCGCTCATTGCTCAACGGCATTGCGGTGCCGTTTGCCAATGGCGGTAAACGGGTCGTGACCATGTAGCGGCAACGCCGTTACAGTTCTTTTTCTTTCGGCTTTTTTTCCATCCAGCTGATCACGAACATCGCCGGCAAAATCCAGACAAAGCCGGAAACTGCGAAAAACGACAGATGCACATACCAGGCGCTTTCAGCCAGTCGGTAGGTAGCGATTGTTGTTGCCAGGATGGCGTAAAGTACAACCAGCGCAACAAGAATGAGCATTCCAATAAATTTCTTTAATCGATAGGGCATTTCACTTTTCCGTTTGCACCGACATAGGTCATCCATGAACACTTGGAAAGGTTGCTGCACCGCGACAATAGCACCCTTGCAGTGCCAAATCTAACGTGTATGAAACCACCGACAATAGGACGAACGGGACAACAAGCATGGCTGTTGCAGACGCTGCTTTTATCCAACTGCAAGCACACAATGACTCAACGACATTAGAGCGCCGCCATCGCGGCCAAGTGCGGGCGTGGCTCTACTTTGTATCGTTCGTGCTGCTGTGCCTTGTGGTTGTCGGCGGCGCCACGCGCCTTACCGATTCTGGCCTGTCGATTACCCAGTGGGAGCCGATCCACGGCGTCATTCCACCGCTCAATGAAGCGCAATGGCAGGAAGAGCTGGCAGAATACCGGCTTATTCCCGAGTACCAACTGCAGAACAAAGGCATGAGCCTGGACGAGTTCAAATTCATCTATTGGTGGGAATGGGGTCATCGCCTACTGGCGCGCGGTCTCGGCTTGGTGTTTGCCATTCCATTTTTCTTCTTTTGGGCGACAGGCCGCTTGGATAGGCGGATTAAGCTTCCCTTGGCCGGATTGTTGGCGCTTGGCGGGCTGCAAGGCTTCATCGGTTGGTGGATGGTCTCGTCGGGCCTTACCGAGCGCGTCGATGTCAGCCATTTCCGTCTTGCTGTGCATCTGACGATGGCTGGTCTTATTCTAATGGGCTTGGTGTGGGTGGCACGTTCAATCGCGCCCCATGCGCGTGATTTGCGTCCCACGGCAGGTTCAACCGGTGCTGCTGCGCTATTGTCGGTTGCAACGCTGGTACAAATCTATCTCGGCGCGCTGGTGGCCGGTATGGATGCAGGACTGGCTATCAATACATGGCCCTTGATGGGTGAGGGTTTATTTCCCGCTGTCATGTGGGAGGAAGCACTGGGCTGGCGCAACTGGATTGAGAACCCAGCCATCATTCAATTTACCCACCGCACCGGCGGCTACATTCTGTTTGCGCTCTACGCTATGCACTTGCTTGCTTGCTTGCGCCACGCGCCGGGTTCAACCCATACACGCCGCGCAATTGTGCTGTTTGCTTTGGTGCTGGTGCAGATCGCCATTGGTGTGGCAACGCTGCTGACCCAAGTGCACCTATTTTGGGCCTTGGCGCATCAGTTCACCGCATTCGTGATGCTTGGTTTCGCTGTCGCCCATTGGCGCGGCATGGTCGGCGCATTGCCATTCAAAAACGGCGATCGCCATGGCTTTGCTTCGGCCTAGCCCTTGATCATCAGATTAAGGTTTTGAACCGCTGCCCCTGACGCGCCCTTGCCGAGATTGTCGAGCAGGGCGACGATGTTCACATGGCCCGTGTCTGGTTCACCGGTGACGAAGAGCACCATATCGTCGCGCCCCTCCATTGAGGCCGGGTCGAGTCGTGCCGTTGACGCGGTCTGGTCTTGTGATGCGACACTGACGATGGTCTGGCCCGCATAATGGTCCCGCAAAGCAGTCAGGATTGTCTCAGCATTTGCGCCGTGCTTCATCAAATCGAGATGCAGCGGCACCTGAACGGCCATACCCTGCGCGAAGCGGCCCACTGACGGCGAGAAGATGGGCCGACGGGTAAGACCGCTATGCGCGATAATTTCGGGCACATGCTTGTGCTGCAAACCCAACGCATAGACAAAGTACGGCGCTGCGATATGGTCCGGCAGCGAAGCGTCTTCCATCTGCGCAATCATCTGCTTGCCACCCCCAGAATAGCCGGACACAGCATTGATGGTGATAGGATAATCGGCAGGCACAAGCCCCGCCAGAACCAGAGGCCGCAAAATGGCGATTGCCCCGGTGGAGTAGCAGCCGGGGTTGGAGACTTTTTGTGCTGAAGCAATTCGCTTGGCCTGTCCCGGCTCCACTTCCGCAAAACCATACACCCAATCATCCGCCGTGCGGTGCGCGGTGGAAGCATCGATAAAGCGCGTACCAGCGCTTTGCGCCAACGCAACTGCCTCGCGCGCGGCATCATCGGGCAAGCACAAAATAGCGATATCAGCGTCCTGCAGCATCGCCTCACGCTTGGCGGCATCGCGACGGTCCCCCATCGCCAACGACAGCAGCTCGATGTCCACCCGATGCGCCAGGCGCTCGCGGATTTGCAACCCGGTAGTGCCGTGTTCGCCATCGATGAAAATTTTAGCAGTCATGGTACAGCCTCAATGATTTCAAGCGCTTATAGGGGCCCTTTGATTCAAAACACAAATGAAATGAATCAGTTTCTCAACCCGCATGCTTTTGTGCCAGCAAGCCGAGATAGTGCTGGGCAATGGTTGCGCCTGCGATCGCGGTCACGTCTGCATGGTCATAAGCGGGTGCCACCTCAACCACATCCGCACCGACGATTTGCAGGTTTTTCAGGTGACGCAGCACCGACAGAATTTTTGCCGTTGAAGGGCCGCCAGCCACCGGCGTGCCCGTGCCCGGCGCATAGGCCGGATCCAGACAATCAATATCGAAGGTAATGTAGCAGGCCATGCCACCGACGCGTGCGTAAATCGCTTCCGCAATCTTGACCGCGCTCATCTCTTCCACGTCATAACCGTACAGGATCTTGATGCCGCAATCTTCCGGCGCATGGGTGCGGATGCCGATCTGGATAGAATGCTCGGTGTCGATAATGCCATCGCGCGCGGCACGCACCACAAATGAGCCATGGTCGATGCGCTTGCCATCATCAAACCAGGTGTCCTGATGGGCATCGAACTGCACCAGCGCGAGCTTGCCGTGTTTCGCCGCATGCGCTTTCAGCAAGGGCCAGGTGACGAAGTGGTCGCCGCCGAGACCCAGCAGGAACGCACCAGATTTGATGATTTTTGCCGCCTCACGTTCAATGGCCGCCGGTGTCTTGGCGTGGTTGCCATAATCAAGCAGCACATCGCCATAGTCGATCACCGCCATCTGCTCAAACAGGTCGAGACCGAATGGATATTGCGGGTCATTATCGAAAATGGCTGATGCCCGACGGATGGCTTGCGGGCCGAAACGCGCACCCGGACGGTTCGATACGGCGGCATCAAACGGAATGCCCAGCACCGCCACATCAACGCCTTTAAGTGACTTGGTGAACTTGCGGCGCATGAAGGACAAAGCGCCGGCATGGGTCGGGTCACTGGCTGCGCCTGTCAGGCCGCGTGCGGTGAATGCATGATCAATGGAGTTCGAGGGCATAGCGTGATTCCTGAGATTGCCTGCCATCAATGCTGCAAACTCAGCTGCCAATCAAGGCCGGATAAGTGGTAAGCCTTGCCTGCGCCAATCCTCAATGCCGCGGGTCATGTGCAAAACGTTTTGCAGACCGGCGCTTGCAAAAGCACGCTCTGCCACCCGGCTGCGGCCACCGACCGCACAATGAACCAGATAGGTTTTGGATGGGTCGAGTGCCGTGAGCTTGGCAAAAAAATCGTCTTCGTAAAAATTGATATTGACCGCACCGGCAATGTGGCCGCTGTTGAATTCCCGCCGTGTGCGAATGTCAACGACAACAATTGTCGGGTCCGCAGCCAGGCGCTCAGCCGCTTCAAGGGCCGTCAATTCTGCATAATCCGCCCTTGCGGGCGTCGCTACGATGAGGACGGTGCCAAGCAGGAAAGTGCGGCGGGTGAGGGCGTTGGTTATGGTCATAAGCACGGTATTGCCGCGCTTGGCCTGACAAACAAATCACGTTTGGGTCAACAAAAACCCCGCAGCCGAAACTGCGGGGGTTCTTGGTTTGAACGCTGAGTGTTTATTCTGCCGCTGACGCTGCAGCCTCCACATCGGCTACAGTGGTTGGCATGCCTGCTTGTTCGCGTTTGCTATCGAGCCAAATGCCCTTGATCAGCGCAAGGCCCATCAGGAACATCACGAGGCTGAACGGCAGCGCACCGATTACCATGGCGGTTTGGATAGCACCCAGACCACCGGCGATAATCAGGCCGCCAACAACCAGCGCGAGCGCCGCACCCCAGAACAGAATGTGAGGGCGCGCCTTAGGGCCTTCATCGCCCGCCGCATTGATGGTGTTGATAATCAACACCGCACTGTCGGCAGAGGTGACGAGATAGGTCAGCAACAAAATGACGACGATCACCGACATTGCCCACGCAATAGTCGGCTGCAAAATGACCGCCAACATGGCAAACAGCTGGTCCGATTGATCCGCACCGCTGATGGCCCCGGCTGCTTCGCCTGACAATTCCAGATCGATCGCGGTGCCGCCAACAAGTGCAAACCAGACAAAGCACATGACCGCCGGGATGATGAGCGCGCCAAGCACATATTCGCGCACAGTGCGACCGCGTGAGATGCGGGCGAGGAACACGCCAACAAAGGGCGCGAAGGCGATCCACCAGGCCCAGTAGAAGATGGTCCATCCACCTTGCCAGCCGGCCAGCGCATCACCGGTTTCTGTGCCGTCTGCACTCCAGACGGTGAAAATATTGGCCGGTATAGAAACGACATAGTCGAAAATGCCGACAAACAAGGCAGTAAAGCCGAACATGGTGGAGCCGAAAATCACGAAGAAAGCCAACAGGAAAAAGCTCAACCCCATATTGATGTTGGAGAGCCACTTGATGCCTTTGCCGACGCCCGATAGCGCCGACAGAGTGGACGCACCCATGATGACCACCAACGCGACAATGATAGCCAAGGTCGATGACGAGCGTTCGCCATCCGCGGCGGTGTTATAAAGCCATTCGCCAAAGCCAATGCGGTACAAGCCAGAAATGAATTGCTCGACACCGAAACCCAATGTTTGGGCCACGCCCAACACTGTGGCAACCACGGCAACCACATCCACGAGGTGGCCAAGGGGGCCGGAAAGCGCTGAGCCAAACAGTGGCGTGAGGCCCGACCGGATGGTGAGCGGCAAGCCACGACGATAGGAGAAATAACCCAATGCCAAGCCAACGATGGCGTAGGCGGCCCAGGCGGCAAAGCCCCAATGGGTAAACGACCAGACATAAGCATCACGCACATTGCCGAGCGTGCTCGGTTCCGTAAGCCCTTGGATGGTCGCCGGGTTTTTGGCAAAGTGGTACATCGGTTCTGCTGTCGCGAAGGTCAGCATACCAATGCCGATGCCCGCGCCGAACATCATCGAAAACCATGAGAAATTGGAGAATTCCGGCTCATCGTCCGGCAATCCCATCTTCAAACGCCCGGCGGCGGGCCAAAGCGCCAAGCCGAAACACAGGATGACAAAGAACGCCATCACATAGATATACCAGTAGCTGAATGATGCCAGAATAAAGCCGTTGATCGCGCCCAGAACGGATGCGGCGGAAGCCGGAAAAGCAATCGCCCAAATGATCAACGCGCCGACAAGAATTTTGCCGGTAATCGTTACGTCTTTTGTAAAACCTTTGTAGAAACCGCTCGCCGCGGTCTTGATGGGCAAATCCATCAAGGGTGGTTTGATACTCATAAAGTTCTCCCCGAGTGTTTTTTATTCACGCATTTTTGTTGCGCCGTGGGGACAGTGTGCACAGAACAAGCGCGACAAGGCAAATTTTGGCGATCCAAATGTGTGGATAGCCCCGTGTTCAACACCGGCAAGCCAAACAAAAAAGCCGGAGCAGATGCCCCGGCTTTTTGACGATGTATCTGACGAAAATCAGCGTTTTGAGAACTGGAAAGAACGACGGGCTTTTGCCTTGCCGTATTTTTTCCGCTCTACAACACGGCTGTCGCGTGTCAGGAAGCCACCTTTTTTCAGCACAGCGCGCAGCGCTGGCTCGTAGTAGGTCAACGCTTTTGAAATGCCGTGACGCACCGCACCGGCCTGACCTGACAAGCCACCGCCTTGAACAGTGATCATGACGTCATATTGGCCTTCGCGACCAGCGGCAACCAGCGGCTGCTTGATGATCAGCTGCTGCACAGGACGGGCGAAATAGGCCGTAAAATCACGCTCTTTGATTGCCTTGGTGCCTTCTTTGGCAGACTTGGCGCGCACGGCACGTTTCTTGGCTTCGCCGATAACGGTGATTTTGCCGGTACCTGGCTTGATCCAAACGCGGGCAACAGCATCTTTGCGCTTGCCGGTTGCGTAGGCGCGGCCATGTTGGTCCAGTTTTTGAACGTGAACAGGAGCAGCGGCTTCTGCGGTCGTGGCAACGCCAGTTGCTGCACCCAGTTCTTCGAGTGAATTCAGATCAGCCATGGTTATGCAACTTTCTTGTTCTTGGAGTTCATTGCGCCAACGTCCAGTGCTTCTGGCATTTGGGCTTCATGAGGGTGCTCGGCACCAGCATACACGCGCAGATTTTTCATCTGACGGCGACCAAGTGGCCCGCGCGGAATCATGCGCTCGATGGCTTTTTCAACAACGCGCTCTGGAAAACGACCGTCGAGCAATTGAGCCGCCGTGCGCTCTTTGATGCCGCCGGGATGGCCTGTGTGCCAATAATATATCTTGTCGGTGCGCTTTTTGCCGGTGAACACAACCTTGTCAGCGTTGATCACGATAACATTGTCGCCATCGTCAACGTGGGGTGTGAATGTTGGCTTATGCTTGCCGCGAAGACGCATCGCCACGATGGAAGCAAGACGGCCAACGACCAGATCTTGCGCATCGATGATGATCCATTTCTTCTGCACATCGGCAGGTTTCTGCGAAAATGTCCGCATGATGGTATCCTTTGTCAAATCCATGCACAGGGCCCAAAAGGCGCGCCGTACAGGCGTTTTTTGTTGCTTGAATTGCTAGGCAAAGCCCAACAAAAACACCCGCTGACGACTGTCTGCGAGCGTTGACCGGCTTTTGAGATGAAATAGCGGCTGTGTCAAGCGCAAAAATCGACGCGGATTTTTAAAAAGAACATAAAATCAATATGTTAGGTTTATGGTATTATTTTACCGTACGGTTTTGTGGTATCGAATAGGTCGCCGTTGCGTGCGAAACCAAATTACCGTCGAGATCACGGATGCCGCAATCAACAACCGCAAGCCTTTTGCCCAGCTTCATCAAGGTCGCGGTGCAATCAAGCGGGCCGGGCGCGGGTTTGTGCATGAAATTGATGTTCAGATTGGTGGTGACCGTGTGTTTCATTGGCCCGATATGGGCGAGAATGCACATATAAGCGCCCACATCAGCCAGCGAAAACATGGACGGGCCACTGACCGTGCCGCCGGGGCGCAGATGGCGGTTGTTGGGCGTTAGCCGCAACACAGCGGATCCATGGTTGATGCGTTCTACCGAGAATACCCGGCCGTCTTGGTGGACTTGGGGAAATTCCTCATCGAAAAACCGCTCCATATCGGCAATACTCATGACTGGTTGCGGGATGTGAGGCGTCATCGTATGCGGTCTTTCATCAAATCATGGGGAGGGAAAAATCATGGACGAACTGTTTAGCGCACACAATGACGATGCGCCAAGCCCGGTTTTGGTGACAAAGAACGGCGGCGTCCTGCGGCTCGCCATGAACCGTGCGCCTGCCAATGCGCTTTCGATTGCCATGATGACAGCGATGAAAAAAGCGCTGGACGAGGGCGCGCGTGACGCGGAAGTGCGCGCCATTGTCATCGCGTCAGCCAACCCGGGCAAAATTTTCTGTGCAGGCCATGACCTGAAAGAGCTGACTTCCCACCGCCAAGACGCGGATCAGGGGGCGGCGTTCTACAAACAGACATTTGATCTATGCGCCAGCTTGATGATGGCGATTGTCGAAAACCCCAAGCCGGTCATTGCCGAAGTTGACGGCTTGGCCACAGCGGCAGGCTGCCAACTGGTGGCAACGTGTGACCTGGCTGTCTGCACGGACACATCCGCCTTTTGCACGCCGGGGGTCAATATCGGCTTGTTCTGCTCAACACCCATGGTGGCGCTGTCACGTGCCGCGCACCGCAAGCAAGCGATGGAAATGCTGTTGACCGGCGAAACCATCGATGCCGCAACGGCCAAGGATTTCGGCCTCGTCAACCGCATCGTGCCGCGCCAATACTTGAATCAAATCATCGAGAAATACACCCAAACTATTGTTTCCAAACCGCAAAAAACGCTGACCATTGGCAAGCAGGCGTTCTATCAGCAGGCTGAGATGAATTTGCGCGATGCCTATGACTTCACCGCGCAGGTGATGGTCGAAAACATGCTGGGCAATGAAAGCAAAGAGGGCATCAGCGCATTCATCGAGAAACGCATGCCCGATTGGAGCAAGGCATGAGAGAGCCCAACATGGTTGCTGGCGCCGTTGTGCGCGGCGTGTTTATCGCGGTTGGCGTGCTGATTGCCATTGCCGCTTTTTCACTATGGTTATGGATAGGCTAATTATGACGGACGATCAGCTTCGCGACATTTTGACGACCACGAAATCGATTGCAGTGCTTGGTGCTTCACCCAATGCGGCGCGCGCTTCCAACCGTGTGACCGGCTTCCTAGTTAGTAAAGGATTTGATGTCACAGCCATCAATCCTGGTCATGCAGGCAAGACCATCAATGGCGCGCCCACCATCGGCACCTTGGCAGATTTAATTGAGCCGGTTGACATGATTGACGTGTTTCGCGCGTCGTCCAACTTGCCAGATATTGCCGATGAGGTGCTGGCACTGCCTTGGCGGCCCAAAGTTGTGTGGACCCAGCTTGATGTGCGCGATGATGACGTTGCCGCGCGTTTGCAAGGCGAGGGCATCACCGTGGTGCAAGACCGTTGCCCCGCCATTGAAATGCCCCGTCTCGGCCTTTGAATTTGAAATCAAATACTTCGAAAGCACGACGACGCGAAAAAATCTCCTTTGCAAATTTCCGCCACTCGCTCAATAAGACGCTAGATTTTGAGGGAGACTACCAAAATGGCACCGACACAACCCGGTTTTGAAACGCTTTCGATTCACGCAGGCGCAAAACCCGACCCCACCACTGGCGCACGCGCGACACCGATTTATCAGACGACCTCGTTCGTTTTTGACAGCACACAGCACGCTGCAAACCTGTTTGGTCTTGCCGAGTTCGGCAATATCTACACCCGCATCATGAACCCGACGACCGCGGTTCTAGAAGAGAAAATTGCTGCACTCGAAGGCGGCACTGCCGCGCTTGCGACGTCTTCCGGTCACGGCGCACAATTGCTGATCTTCCACACAATTATGGAGCCGGGCGACAACTTCATCGCTGCAAACCGCCTCTATGGTGGTTCCGTCAACCAGTTCAACACAGCGTTCAAAAACTTCGGTTGGAATGTGCGCTGGGGCGACATGGACGATCTCGCCGCGGTTGAAGCGCAGATCGACGACCGGACCAAAGCGATCTTCGTTGAAAGCTTGGCTAACCCCGGTGGCATCATCACCGATTTGCAAGCGGTCGCAGACTTGGCGCACAAGCACGGCCTGCCGCTGATCGTCGATAACACCATGGCGACACCATATCTGATCCGGCCGATTGAGCATGGCGCCGACATTGTTGTGCACTCATTGACCAAATTTATCGGCGGCCATGGCAACTCCATGGGCGGAATCATTGTCGATGCCGGCACTTTCGATTGGTCCGCTTCCGGCAAATATCCGATGCTGTCAGAGCCGCGCGCGGAATATGGCGGTGTGGTTTTGCACGAAGCACTGGGTAACATCGCTTTTGCTATTGCTTGCCGCGTGCTGGGTTTGCGCGACTTTGGTCCGACCATCTCGCCGCAAAACTCATTTTACATCCTCACGGGTGCGGAAACCCTGGCGCTTCGCATGCAACGCCATTGTGATAATGCGCTGGAAGTGGCCAAACATCTTGAAAACCATGATGCCGTTGCGTGGGTGCGCTATGCGGGCTTGGAAAGCAGCCCATACCATGCGCACCAGAAGAAATACGCGCCCAACGGTGGCGGTGCGGTCTTCACATTTGGGTTGAAGGGCGGCTTTGACGCGGGCGTCAAATTTGTTGAGTCATTGGAAATGTTCTCACATTTGGCCAATATCGGTGACACCCGTTCGCTCGTCATCCACCCGGCGTCGACAACCCACCGTCAGCTGACCGACGAACAGCGCGAAGCAGCCGGTGCGGGCAACGATGTTATCCGACTGTCGATTGGCATTGAAAGTGTTGCCGATATCATCGGCGATATTGATCAGGCACTGGCAAAAGCCACTGCCTAAACGGAAACAAGCGCGCGGTTTACTTTATTAAGCCGCGCGCTTCTTCTCGATTTCTTGGCTGATGATTTTGTAGGCTATGCTCAGCTCCTGCGTCATAGCATCCAAATAGGTCGATACCTCAAACGGTAATTCCACTGATCGAAATTTGTCCGGATGATATTTTTTTATCATCAGGTGATAACGCTGCTGCGCTTCCTCGGCTGAGCACTCAGGTTTCAAACCCAGCATTGAAAACGCGTTTTGCGCATTTGCGCTTGTTACAACGGGGGCGTCGGGTTGCGTGAATGGTCTTGTCTCTTCTACGCTGACGATATGAGACTGGCCGAGGCATCGCTTGACGCCGCTATCGTCGACAATCTCAATAAATGGCTGCTCTTTGTTGATGGCTGCCAACAACCCTGAGCTCAGGCCGGCAACAATTTTCCCACTGACCGTTGTCCCGTCGACCATCTTGATGGTTACGTCGAGCTTGTTGGATGCACTGTTGAACATAATCTTCTCCGTGTTCCCAAGGCCTAGCATCGAAAGATTAATGTCGCCTTGCACCCGAAAGCGTCAGTGGCCTAGCCGCTAAACGCGATTTTAACTCGTCCGCACTATTGAAGAGGGGTTATTTGAAGGGAACGACCATGCAAGCGAAACGCGATTATCTAAGCAATCTGGATGTGTTGCG
>JBAUIL010000160.1:0-17882 GCA_049682915.1 Ahrensia sp.
GCCGCGTCGCCGCAACATTGGCCAGATACCGGCCTGCAGCACCCAGTGCGCCGCCGGCGGCAACAACCGCAATATGTATAATCATCGTGGACATGCCTTCGCATACGCCATGTGTGCAGCGAGTGAAAGGGTTTAGTGGGCGTGGTCTGTCACACAATCCGCCACGCGCCTACCCACACAAAACCCCGCCGTTTCAGCGCTCGGATTGGCCGCGCTGATGATGCCGCTTGCCAGCGTGTCCTGCGCCTCGCCAATGCGGGCGGTTATCGCTGCCACACAACACGCCGCCTGCCCCATATGCTCAAGATCGTCCAGCCCCGCGATGCCTGCCCCGTCTTTGCCGATGCCCGCATCATTGAACACATAGACGAGTGCTTTCTGCGCCGCGGCAAAACCCGCTGCAGACCGACCACCATGGGAGCCGGAAACGACGATTGCACCGCTATCTTCCGGCATTATCTCGGTGATCGAATCGACAAGTACCAAACGCTTTTCAAGCACCACCCGCACCATCAGTTTTCGTCACCATCAGCGGCACGCTCCGCACGCAGCTTCTGCCACCATGCCAAGCGCTTGCCGAGATCGCGCTCAAAGCCGCGCTCAACCGGCTGGTAAAAGTGCTGACGCGCCATTTCACTTGGAAAATAGTTTTGGCCTGAAAATGCGTCCGGTTGATCATGGTCGTATTGATAGCCGACGCCGTAGCCTTCCGCACCCATCAGCTTGGTTGGCGCATTGAGAATGTGTTTCGGCGGCA
Source organism: Ahrensia sp. (assembly GCA_049682915.1). Taxonomy (GTDB): domain Bacteria; phylum Pseudomonadota; class Alphaproteobacteria; order Rhizobiales; family Rhizobiaceae; genus JBCDLI01. Next base: position 758 of record JBAUIL010000160.1, read on the forward strand.
ACAGCGAGCCGTGTTGCTTGGCCGCATTCATCGCCGCCTTGTAGGCCGTGTAAACCGCGTTCGACTTCGGCGCTGTCGCCAGATAGATACAAGCCTGCGCCAGCGCTAACTCCCCCTCCGGCGAACCCAGATATTCATAGGCATCTTTGGCCGCCTGCGCCTGAACCAGCGCTTGCGGGTCCGCAAGTCCGATATCTTCACTCGCCATCCGCACCATGCGCCGCCCCAAAAACAGCGGGTCTTCACCGGCATCCAGCATCCGGCACAAATAATACAGCGCCGCGTCGGGGTCTGAGCCACGCACAGATTTATGCAAGGCCGAGATCAGATTGTAGTGGCCATCTTGGTTCTTGTCATAAATCGCAGCGCGGCGTTGCAGCACATCGCGCAAGGTTTGCGCATCCAACGTCTCGCCATCGCGCGCGCTGCGCAATGCTTCTTCCGCGAGCGTCAGCACCGCACGGCCGTCCCCATCCGCCATTGCCAGCAGCAAGTGCCGGGCATCCGCATCGATGGGCAGCGCAGCGCCAAGCAGCCCTTCCGCACGCGCCAGCAAAGCACTCAAACTTGCTTCATCATGACGGTTGAGTGTGACAACCCGTGAGCGCGACAGCAGCGCCGCATTGAGTTCAAAGGACGGGTTCTCGGTCGTCGCGCCAATCAGAATGATCGTGCCGTCTTCCATGACCGGCAAAAAACTGTCTTGTTGTGCGCGGTTGAAACGATGGATCTCATCGATAAACAAAACCGTCTGCACACCGTTTTTGCGCCGCAGGCGTGCCGCATCAAACAGCTTCTTGAGATCGGCAACACCGGAAAAAATGGCAGACGCCTGCTCGAAATGGTAGCCCATATCCTGCGTTAGCAGCCGCGCAATCGTCGTCTTGCCGGTGCCGGGCGGCCCCCACAGGATAAGATTCGACAGCGTTTTGCTCTCAATCATCCGCGTCAGCACACCATCGCGACCGGTCAGATGCGCTTGGCCGACGACTTCAGCCAGATTGGAGGGACGCAGACGATCAGCCAGCGGACGCGCAACGGTGTCGCTTTGCGGCGCGGCATCATCGTTGAATAAATCACTCATCAGAACATCAATACCGCAGAAACTGACGCAGCAAACGTCCGTCTCTGTTGATCGTAAAGCGCCATGAGCGTTCACCGCGCGCGATAGCCTCTCGCGCAGCAGCCAAATCGGTCAACTCAAAGCCGTTCACCGAGACGATGACGTCACCAGGCCGGATACCGGTCCGCGCCGCTGGGCTGCCACGCAAAACCTCAACGACCGCAACACCAACACCGGTTGACCGTAGCCGCAACTGCGACGCAAGGCGCGGTGTCAGTGCCTGCAGCGTCGCGCCCGCAAACGGGCTTCGCCCCTCAACCAAATAGTGTGGTGCCACCGGTGCGTCAGCGACCGAGCCGAGCATGATTTCGATGGTTCGGGTCCGGCTTTTGGACAGCACATCAAAGGTCGCGGGCTGGCTGGGGCCAATGGTCGCCAGCCGGTAGCCCAAAGCATCGGGGTGCTCAATGGCCCAACCATTGACCGCCACCACAACATCGCCCGGCGCAAGCCCTGCCTCGGACGCCGGACCACCGGCGACGACATCGCTGACCAACGCGCCGCTGGGCCGTGGCAGGCCCAGCGCATCGGCAATTTCCGCCGTCACCGGCTGAAAATCCGCACCCATGTAAGGCCGCTCAAACGCCGTGCCGCCACGCGCCGCTTGGTTGACCACGGCCCGCACCATGTCAGACGGTATGGCAAACCCGATACCGTTTGAGCCGCCGGAGCGCGTAAAAATTGCGGTGTTGATGCCGACAAGATTGCCGCTCATATCCACCAGTGCGCCACCGGAATTGCCCGGATTGATCGCCGCATCGGTTTGAATGAAAAAGCCGAATTCTGATACGCCAACCCGGTTGCGCGCCACCGCGGACACAATGCCCGATGTGATGGTTTGTCCGACACCGAAAGGATTGCCGATGGCCAACACCAGATCACCGATGGCCAATCCGTCCGAAGAAGCAAATTGCAGCGCAGGAAAGCGGTCGCCATCATTAATCCGCAATATGGCCAAGTCAGCGCTCTCATCACGCAAAATCACGGTGCTTTCAAACTCACGACCGTCTGATAGCGCAATGCGCACCTCGTCAGCCCCTTCGATGACGTGATAATTGGTGACCACCAAGCCCTCTTCAGCCACGATAACGCCAGAGCCAAGCGACGATTGAACCCGTGGTGGCCCGGAAAAACCGCCGCCGAAAAACTGGTCAAAAAACGGATCATTGGCAAAGGGCGACCGGCTCTGCACCCGCCGCGCGGCATACACATTGACCACCGATGCAGCCACCTGCTTGACCAGTGGCGCAAATGAAAGCTGGATCTCGCCATTGGAGAATGGCACCCGGCGCTCAACCTCTTTTGGCGAAGCTTCTTCTACATCTGTAGAGCTTGGCGGCGTCAACCGCTGCAGCAAATCCTGCAACGCGTTCTGCTGCGCTTGAACGGGTCCAATTGCCAACAGGAAAGCAAAAGCGGCAAACCAGCAGAAAACAGATTTTCGCATCAATAACCCCCAGTGCTCAGACCTGAACCGACGAGTCGGCCGCGTGTGACGTAAAGCTAGTGTGTTTGCATCACCATTTGAAGCTGTCGACCGACAAGTTGGCGATTGTTTGAACCAAACGAAAAAAGCCCGCCGGGCAAACCGGCGGGCTTCAATCACTACATCTAAGCGTGATAATTACGCTGCGACTTCCGCTTCATTGGCATCCGCTGCTTCAACACGGGCACGGTCAGCCGCACCGCGTGCATCCACATCGCGATCAACGAACTCGATGACGGCCATTGGTGCATTGTCGCCATGGCGGAAGCCCGCCTTCATGATGCGCAGGTAGCCACCACGACGCTCCGCATAGCGCGGTGCGATGATATCAAACAGCTTCTTTGCCTGTGCTTCGTCACGAATAGCCGAGATGGCCTGACGACGCGCATGCAAATTGCCGCGCTTGCCCAAAGTCACCAGCTTCTCCACGATTGGGCGAAGCTCTTTGGCTTTTGGCAGTGTTGTGATGATCTGTTCATGCTCGATGAGCGAAGCAGACATGTTGGCAAACATCGCTTTGCGATGGCTGCTTGTACGGTTCAATTTACGTCCGGCTTTCGCGTGGCGCATGAGCCTTCTCCTTTAAATATCTGTGTGGCGCTGAAGCGCTCAATAATGATCTTCGTAACGTTTCGCGAGATCTTCGATGTTTTCTGGCGGCCAGGTGGGCACTTCCATACCAAGATGGAGCCCCATGGTTGCCAGCACTTCTTTGATCTCGTTGAGCGACTTGCGGCCAAAGTTTGGTGTGCGCAGCATTTCGCCTTCGGTTTTCTGAATCAGATCGCCGATATAAACGATGTTGTCGTTCTTCAAGCAGTTTGCAGAACGCACTGACAGTTCCAACTCGTCGACCTTCTTGAGAAGCGCCGGGTTGAACGCAAGCTCTTGAACCTGCTCTTCCTGGACTTCTTTTTCAGGCTCATCGAAGTTGACGAACACACCCAACTGATCCTGCAGAATACGCGCTGCATAAGCAATAGCGTCTTCGCCGGTTACGGCACCGTTGGTTTCCACATTCAGCGTCAGCTTGTCATAGTCAAGCACTTGGCCTTCGCGGGTGTTTTCAACCTTGTAGGACACCTTGCGCACCGGTGAGTACAGGCTGTCGACCGGGATCATACCAATCGGGCTGTCTTCATTGCGGTTGCGCTCGGCAGGCACATAGCCTTTGCCGGTGTCAACGGTGAATTCCATGCGGATTTCAGCGCCATCATCAAGCGTACACAGAACCAACTCAGGGTTCAGGATTTCAACATCGCCAACAGTCTGAATGTCACCAGCGGTCACCGCGCCTGGGCCCTGCTTGCGCACGACCATACGTTTCGGACCATCACCCTCCATACGGATGGCGATTTCCTTGATGTTCAAGACGATGTCTGTGACGTCTTCACGTACACCGGAGATGGACGAGAACTCGTGCAAAACACCATCGATTTGAACAGCGGTCACGGCTGCGCCGCGCAAAGAAGACAACAGAACGCGACGCAAAGCGTTGCCAAGTGTCAGGCCAAAACCACGCTCAAGCGGTTCGGCAATCAATGTAACTTTTTTACCAGAGCCTTTGAACTCCACGGAGTTAGGCTTGATCAATTCTTGCCAGTTTTTCTGGATCACGGGCATTTTCCTTCAGCTTCATTGCCACCATCCATTCGTGACAATATCCCTGATTTCGAGGCAGCGGAGGATTGGCGCCACCTCGGTTGAACACAAATTAGACGCGGCGGCGCTTGGGCGGGCGGCAGCCATTGTGCGGAATCGGTGTCACATCACGGATCGATGTGATGGTGAAACCAGCAGCCTGCAAAGCGCGCAGAGCTGATTCACGACCCGAACCAGGACCATTCACTTCAACTTCCAAAGTCTGCATGCCGTGCTCTTGCGCTTTCTTTGCGCAATCTTCGGCGGCAACCTGGGCTGCAAATGGTGTTGACTTACGCGAACCTTTAAAGCCCTGCATACCAGCTGATGACCAAGCAATCGCGTTGCCTTGAGCATCAGTGATTGTGATCATCGTGTTATTGAATGTTGAATTCACATGGGCAACGCCCGACGTGATATTCTTGCGCGTTTTACGGCTAACGCGCTTGGTATCTTTTGCCATTTGGTCTTCCTTTTTGGATATCAACGCTGCCGTGGTACCGGCAGCTACACCTCAGCAAATGAGAGCAGACGGAAAACCCCGCCTGCCCGCATCGCTTGATTATTTCTTCTTACCGGCGATTGCTTTGGCCGGACCTTTGCGTGTGCGCGCATTGGTGTGCGTGCGTTGGCCACGAACCGGCAAGCCACGACGATGGCGCAGACCACGGTAGCAACCCAGATCCATCAAACGCTTGATGTTCATGGATACTTCGCGGCGCAAATCGCCTTCAACCTGGTAATCACGGTCGATTGTCTCGCGAATGCCCAGCACTTCAGCGTCGGTCAATTCATGAACGCGACGCTCTGCCGGGATGTTATTTTTTTCAACGATTTCTGATGCGAACTTCGGACCGATACCGTGGATGTATTGCAATGCAATAACCACGCGCTTGCCCGATGGAATGTTCACGCCTGCAATACGTGCCATCTTAATGCTCCATTGTAGGCGGCAATGCCGCTAATTGTTGTCTTGCGTCCGGTGGAGACCGGCCCCTGCAAGGATTATTTGTCACTTCAAACAAATAAGGTGCCCGTTACCGGACACCCCAAAACGCAAATATGCGATGAAGTTGGGCTGGCTATAAGACCCACTTAACAATGAGTCAACACCTGTTTACCCGCCAAGCAAACTCAAAGATTGCCAAGCACTTCTTTAATCTCGGCCGTCACATCGTCAATCGATGCCATACCATCAACCCGGCTTAGTTTACGTTGCGCAAAATAGTAGCCAACCAGTGGTGCAGTACTGCGATAATACTCGCGCAAGCGCTCGTCGAAAACCTCGGCATTGTCATCCTTACGCACCGGCTGACCAGCCGCAGCCGCATCTTCCGCACGTTTGATGATACGGCCCACCAAAGCTTTATCGTCCACCACAAGCTGGATCACCGCATCAAGGTCGATACCCTTGTCGCTCAGCATCTTTGCGACAGAATCAGCCTGTTCCAACGTGCGTGGATACCCGTCCAGAATAAAGCCATTCTGACAATCGTCTTCGTCAATACGGTCTGACACGATAGCGTTGACGATGTCGTCCGACACAAGGCCACCCGCATCCATGACGCTTTTTGCACGCTTGCCGACTTCCGTCTGCGCTGCAACCGCCGCCCGCAGCATATCGCCGGTTGACAGCTGCGGAATGTCATAGGCCTGCGTCAAGCGCTGCGCCTGCGTCCCCTTACCCGCACCGGGCGGTCCCAATAGAATTAGTCTCATTTACGCTTTTTCCCCCCGCGCAATTTGGACTTTTTGATCAGTCCTTCATATTGATGCGCAATCAAATGACCTTGCACCTGTGCAACCGTATCCAACGTCACGCTGACCACGATCAGCAGTGATGTTCCCCCCAGATAAAACGGCACGCCGGTGTAGGCTATTAGGAATTCGGGTAACAAGCAGACCAAAACGAGATAAATCGCACCGACAGTGGTGATGCGGGTCAGCACATAGTCAATATATTCCGCTGTGCGCTGGCCGGGACGGATGCCCGGAATAAAGCCAGACTGCTTCTTCAAATTGTCAGCGGTATCCTGCGAATTGAAAACAATCGCAGTGTAGAAAAACGCGAAGAACGCAATCATGGCCGCATAAAACAGCATGTAGAGCGGCTGACCATGCCCCAGCGCAGCGAGCACAGTTGTCGCCCAGCCCGGCAAAGTTGCCGTGTTGGAAAAGCCCGCAAGTGTTGCCGGCAGCAGCAGCAATGACGATGCAAAGATGGCGGGAATCACACCGGCAGTGTTTAGCTTCAGCGGCAAGTGCGAAGTCTCGCCCTGGAACATCCGATTGCCGACCTGACGCTTCGGATACTGAATCAATAGCCGCCGTTGCGCACGCTCGACAAATACAATCACCGCGATTACTGCCACAGCGATAACAAGAATCGCAATAATCAACCCTGTAGACAGCGCGTTCGTACGGCCGAGTTCGAGCGTCGAGCCAATCGCGCCGGGCATGCCAGCGACAATGCCCGCAAAAATGATCAACGAAATACCATTGCCGATGCCGCGCGAGGTGATTTGCTCACCCAGCCACATCAGGAACATTGTGCCGCCAACCAGCGTAATGACAGCAGAGAAACGGAAGAACCAACCCGGATCAGCAACAATGCCATTACCGCTTTCGAGGCCCACCGCAATACCATAGGACTGGAGCGTGGCCAGCAATACCGTCAGATAGCGGGTGTATTGGTTGATGACCTTACGGCCCTGCTCGCCCTCTTTTTTCAGCTGCTCCAGCGTCGGGATGACCGACGTCATCAACTGAACCGCAATCGACGCGGAGATGTAAGGCATAATGCCGAGCGCAAAAATAGCCATGCGCTCAACCGCACCGCCCGCAAACATATTGAAGATGCCCAGAATACCGCCCGCCTGATTGGCGAAAGCCTGCGCAAACGCATCCATATCCAAACCGGGGATCGGGATATAGGTGCCGAAACGATACACGATCAGCGCAAAGAGTGTGAACCAGATGCGGCTCTTTAGTTCAGTCGCTTTGGAGAACGTACTGAAATTAATATTGGAAGCGAGCTGTTCAGCTGCGGATGCCATGGGCAAACTCCGGAAATGACATGAGCAAGCACACCCGCTTGCCCTATCGAGATAGGCGTTGAAACAAAGAAGCGCAACCCGCTTGGTGCCGGCTGCGCCTCTGAATTAACGAACGTGACCAGGGCGTGATCGACCCTGCCCGACTTATTCTGCTGTCGGCGCTGCCAAGACGGTGACTTTGCCACCGGCTTTTTCAATTTTGTCAATTGCGGACTTAGAAGCGCCAGCAACGTGCAAATCGAATTTTGACTTTGCTTCGCCGTCGGCCAGCACACGCACACCGTCTTTCGCGCGGCGGACAACGCCGGCTTGCACCAGCGTATCGACTGTGATCGGCGAACCGGCATCCAGCAACTTGGCTTCAACAGCCTGTTCCAAACGAGCGATGGAAACAACGTTGAAGTCTTTAGCAAAAATGTTGGTAAAGCCGCGCTTGGGCAAGCGACGGTAGATTGGCATCTGGCCGCCCTCATAGCCTTTAATGGCTACGCCGGAACGTGATTTCTGACCCTTGACACCACGACCACCGGTCTTGCCTTTGCCCGAGCCGATACCACGGCCAACGCGCATGCGCGAAGGACGGGCGCCTTCATTGTCACGAATTTCATTGAGTTTCATAATTCTTACTCCAATCCAATGACAATCAGCTCTCGTCGACGATGCGAACGAGGTGATTGATTTTGGAGATCATGCCACGTACCGCTGGTGTATCTTCCAGCTCGCGGCGGCGGTGCATCTTGTTCAGGCCCAAGCCAATCAGCGTCTGACGCTGGCGGCTCTCGCGGCGGATGGGGCTACCGATTTGTTCAACAACAAGGGTAGCGCCTTTTTTGGTCTCAGCCATAGGTTCAATCCTCTAAAGCGTTACTCTTCGGTGCCGATCAGTTCGCGGCGACGGTCCTGCAAAGCAGAATACTTGATACCACGCTGTGCAGCGATGTCCTTGGGGTGCATTTGGCGCTTCAGCGCATCAAATGTGGCGCGAACCATGTTGTACGGGTTTGATGTACCCAATGATTTCGCCACAACATCCTGCATGCCAACAGTTTCAAAAACCGCACGCATTGGACCACCAGCGATGATGCCTGTACCGGCAGGAGCCGCACGCAGCAGAACCTTACCAGCGCCATGACGACCTTCGACATCGTGGTGCAAAGTACGGCCAGAGCGAAGCGGCACGAAAATCATGTCACGCTTGGCAGACTCAGTTGCCTTGCGGATCGCCTCCGGTACTTCACGGGCTTTGCCGTGGCCAAAGCCGACACGGCCTTTTTGGTCACCAACAACAACAAGCGCGGCGAAACCGAAACGACGTCCGCCTTTTACAACTTTTGCAACACGGTTGATGTGGACGAGCTTATCGACGAATTCACTGTCGACTTCCTCGCGTGGGCCGCGGTTTCCGCCGCGACCGCCTCGGTCATTCTGTGCCATATCCTAATCCTTATTTTTTTCCGGTAGCACGGTGTTTCTAATCTCCAACAAATCGGGTCTTTGCCCGATTTGCCCTAAAAGCTCAAGCCGCCTTCGCGTGCTGCTTCAGCCAATGCTTTTACACGGCCATGGAAGATGTATGGACCGCGGTCAAACACAACTTCTTTCACGCCCGCTTTGGTCGCACGCTCCGCAATCAGCTTACCGACCGCAGTCGCCGCGCCGGTGTCAGCACCGGTTTTCAAGTCCTTACGCAGATCCACATCCAATGTAGACGCAGCAGCCAAAGTCTTGCCGGCCGCGTCGTCGATAACTTGGACGTAAATATTCTTTGACGAACGGTAGACCGACAAACGCGGACGACCATTGGCCACTTTTTTCAGTTGGCGACGAACACGCTGGGCGCGCCGTACAATTTGGTCTTTTGAACCAGCCATGACGCTTATCCTTACTTCTTCTTGCCTTCTTTGCGGACAATCCGCTCTTCAGCATATTTGACGCCCTTGCCCTTGTAAGGCTCAGGTTTACGGAACTGGCGGATTTCAGCAGCTACCTGCCCCAGCTGTTGTTTATCGATGCCGTTCAGCACAATCTCAGTTGGCTTCGGGCACGCAGCCGTCACGCCTTCCGGCATTTTGTAAACAACGTCATGGCTGTAACCCAGCGCCAATTGCAGATCATTGCCCTGCAAAGCTGCGCGATAACCAACGCCGTTAATTTCAAGCTTGCGCTCAAAACCAGTGCTGACGCCCGTCACGATGTTTTCAATCATCGTGCGCGACATGCCCCATTTGGAGCGTGACGCCTTAGAACTATCGCGTGGCGACACAGAAATGTCCGTGCCTTCCATTGCGATGATGACTTCATCATTGGCCACGAAGGTGAGTTCACCCTTGGGGCCTTTTGCAGTGACTGTTTGACCGTCAACCGAGGCAGTTACGCCAGCGGGAACAGCAACAGGCTTTTTACCGATGCGAGACATGGCAAAGTCCCTTTAATGTTGCGGGTGCACGCACCCTAAACTCACTTAGAATACGCGGCAGAGTAGCTCGCCGCCGACATTCTTCTCACGTGCTTCATGGTCGGCCATCACACCCTGTGGTGTAGACAGGATGGCGATACCAAGACCGTTTGACACTTGCTCAATCGACTTCACGCCAACGTAGACGCGACGACCAGGCTTTGAAACACGCTCAATGGTGCGAATAACAGGCACGCCATCGAAGTATTTCAACTGAATATCATATTCTGACTTACCTGAACCGTGGTCGGTCACAGTGTAGTCGCGGATATAGCCTTCGCTTTTCAGCACGTCGAGAACGCGGGCACGCAGCTTTGACGCCGGTGTTGATACGTTATCTTTTGAACGGTGCAAACCATTGCGAATGCGTGTGAGCATATCACCGAGTGGATCGGACATAGACATATTGCTTCTCCCTTACCAGCTCGACTTAACGATGCCCGGCACTTGGCCGATGGAACCGAGATCGCGCAGCGCGATACGCGACATGCGCAGCTTGCGGTAATAACCACGTGGACGACCAGAAACTTCGCACCGGTTGCGAATACGAATTTTCGCTGAGTTGCGTGGCAACTCGGCCAATTTCAAAGACGCCTTAAAGCGCTCTTCGATTGGCTTTGAACGATCCATAACGGTCGCTTTCAGAGCCGCACGTTTGCCAGCATATTGGCTGACCAACTTCTTACGGCGATTATTCTTTTCGACTGAGCTAACTTTAGCCATCGGGTAGTACCTCTTACACGTTTGCCGTTAGTTTGAACGGAACGGGAAGTTGAAGGCTGTCAGCAATTGACGGGCTTCATCATCCGTGTTCGCACTCGTACAAACAATGATGTCCATTCCCCACATTTGATCGACTTTGTCATAGTTGATCTCAGGGAACACGATGTGTTCTTTCAGGCCCATGGCGAAGTTGCCACGGCCATCAAAACTCTTTGGGTTCAGGCCGCGGAAGTCACGCACGCGTGGCAGCGCGATGTTGACCAAGCGATCCATAAATTCAAACATGCGGTCACCGCGCAAAGTCACCTTCGCACCGATTGGCATTTCCTCGCGGAGCTTAAAGCCAGCGATTGAATTGCGCGCACGGGTGATCACAGGCTTCTGGCCGGCAATAGCAGCCAAATCTGCAGCGGCAATCGCAGGTTTTTTAGAATCTGCAGTTGCTTCACCGACACCCATGTTGATGACAATTTTCTCAACACGTGGGATCTGCATAACGTTCGCATAGGAAAACGCTTCCTGCATTTTCGGACGAACAGCTTCGCGGTACTGCGTTTTAAGCCGCGGCTCGTAATTTGCTTCAGCCATTGATCACTTCTCCGGAGCGCTTGGCGAAACGGACCTTCTTGCCGTCTTCAACCTTGAAGCCAACGCGTGTCGGCTTGCCATCTTTCGGGTCAACCAAAGCAAGGTTGGACAGCTGAATAGCCGCTTCCTTGTTGACGATACCCGCTTCGCTATTCTGCGTCTGCTTCTGGTGGCGCTTGACCATGTTGATACCAGCGACGACCGCGCGGTCATCTTTAGGCATAACCTTGAGAACTTTGCCCTTGCGGCCTTTGTCCTTACCAGCCAACACGACGACTTCATCGCCTGTGCGAATCTTTTGCATCGTCGTCTCCTTACAGAACTTCAGGAGCCAGCGAGATGATCTTCATGTGGTTTTTACCACGAAGCTCGCGCGGAACCGGTCCGAAAATACGGGTGCCGATTGGCTCTTTGTTGTTGTTCAAAATCACTGCTGCGTTTCCGTCAAAACGGATAACGCTGCCATCCGGGCGACGAATGTCCTTGGCTGTGCGAACCACAACCGCCTTCATTACATCACCTTTTTTGACGCGACCCCGCGGGATAGCTTCCTTGACTGACACCACAATGATGTCACCAACAGAAGCGTATTTCCGCTTTGAGCCGCCCAGCACTTTGATGCACTGAACACGACGCGCGCCTGAATTGTCGGCGACATCGAGGTTTGTTTGCATCTGAATCATGACTGGCTGCCTTCTTGTTATCTGAATACCCGCACGAAGCGGGAGCCACTCTTAAGTGTTTCGGGTCGTTAGACCGTCACCACCATCCAACGTTTGTCTTTCGAAATCGGCGCTGTTTCCTCAATGGAAACCTGATCACCAACTTTGACCTGGTTTGTCTCATCATGCGCCTTGTACTTTTTTGAGCGGCGCACAGTTTTCTTCAAAAGCGGGTGCGAAAAGCGGCGCTCGACACGAACAACGACTGTTTTGTCGTTCTTGTCACTAACCACGACACCCTGCAAAATGCGTTTAGGCATATCTTACCCGTCCTCAGGCTTTGCTACCGGCAGCAGCTGCTGCGATAGTTTTGATACGGGCGATATCACGACGTACTTCGCGAACCCGTGAGGTTTTTTCCAACTGACCTGTGGCCTGTTGGAAACGCAGATTAAACTGCTCTTTCTTCAACTCAGCCAGTTTATCGGCCATTTCATCAGCGCTCATTGCGCGAACTTCAGAAGCATTCATCATCGTTCTCCCTATTCGCCGATACGCTGGATAAAGCGAGTTTTGACAGACAGCTTGGCACTGCCAAGACGCAACGCTTCACGCGCCACATCTTCCGGCACACCGTCAATCTCAAACATAACGCGGCCAGGCTTTACCTTGGCTGCCCAGTAATCGACTGAACCTTTACCCTTACCCATGCGCACTTCGGTCGGCTTTGAAGTGACCGGAACATCAGGGAAAATACGGATCCATACACGACCGGCACGCTTCATGTGACGGGTGATGGCACGACGGGCAGCTTCAATCTCACGCGCGTTAACGCGGTTTGGTTCAAGCGCTTTCAGGCCAAAGGCGCCGAAGTTCAAATCAGTACCGCCCTTGGCGACACCCTTGATCTTGCCCTTGAATTGCTTGCGGAACTTAGTCCGTTTTGGTTGCAACATTTTCTAATTCTCCGCTCGGTATCCGCGCTTAGGCGTTTTCACGCCGGCGTGGACCGGGGTTGTCGTTTTCAGTCGCGCGGCGTTCAGAAGCCATCGGATCATGCTCAAGGATTTCGCCTTTGAAAATCCATGTTTTGATACCAATGATTCCGTAGGCGGTATCTGCTTCTGCGGTGCCATAGTCAACATCTGCGCGCAAAGTATGTAGCGGCACACGGCCTTCACGATACCATTCAGTCCGCGCAATCTCTGCGCCACCCAAACGGCCAGCCGCGTTAATCCGAATGCCCTGAGCACCCAAACGCATGGCAGACTGTACAGCACGCTTCAAAGCACGACGGAATGACACCCGACGCTCCAGCTGCTGCGCAATAGATTGAGCAACCAGCGTCGCATCAACCTCAGGCTTGCGCACTTCAACAATGTTGAGGTGTGTTTCAGCTGTTGTGAACTCAGACAACTTGCGGCGCAGCTTCTCAATATCAGCACCTTTTTTGCCGATAATGATGCCCGGACGCGCGGAGTGAATGGTCACCCGGCACTTCTTGTGCGGGCGCTCGATGACGACCTTGGAAACAGCAGCCTGCTTGAGTTCCTTCTCAAGATAGTTGCGGATTTTCAAGTCTTCGTGCAGCAGCTTGCCATATTCAGCATTACCGGCGAACCAGCGTGAATCCCACGTGCGGTTGATACCAAGGCGCAAGCCGATTGGGTTAATCTTCTGACCCATTACGCGGCCTCCTCAGTTGCTTCCACTTCACGCACGACGATTGTCAGGTGAGAGAATGGCTTTACGATACGGCTGGCACGGCCACGGCCGCGCGCCATAAAACGCTTCATGACGATGGACTTGCCAACATAGGCCTCGGCCACCACCAAAGCATCGACATCCAGATCATGGTTGTTTTCAGCGTTGGCAATTGCAGATTCCAGCGTCTTTTTCACTGTTCCAGCAATGCGCTTGCGCGAAAATTCAAGATCAGCCAGCGCAACACCAACCTTCTTGCCGCGGATCAGCGCAGCAACAAGATTAAGCTTCTGAGGGCTGACGCGAATGGTGCGGGTGACCGCGCGCGCTTCATTATCCGCCAAACGACGGGGAGCTTTAGGCTTACCCATGATTATTTCCTCTTGGCTTTCTTGTCAGCGCCGTGGCCGTAATAGTTACGTGACGGAGCAAACTCACCAAACTTATGGCCCACCATGTCCTCAGACACGTTGACCGGGATGTGCTTCTGGCCGTTGTAGACACCAAATGTCAAACCAACGAACTGTGGCAGAACCGTCGAACGGCGGCTCCACATTTTGATCACATCGTGACGGCCGCTTTCGCGCACCTTCTCTGCCTTCTTAAGCAGATAACCGTCAACAAACGGACCTTTCCAAACTGAACGAGCCATATGGCGGTTTCCTCTATCTTATTTCTTGCGCGCGTGACGCGAGCGCATGATGAACTTATCGGTCGTCTTATTCGAACGGGTCCGCTTGCCCTTGGTCGGCTTGCCCCATGGTGTCACAGGATGACGACCACCGGATGTACGACCTTCACCACCACCGTGCGGGTGATCAACCGGGTTCATTACAACACCGCGAACGTGCGGGCGACGACCGAGCCAACGCTTGCGGCCTGCTTTACCCAAATTGGTGTTTGAATGGTCCTGGTTAGAGACCGCACCGATGGTTGCGTAACAATGCTGAGAGACAAGACGCTGCTCGCCTGAGTTCAACCGCAAAATAGCCATGCCCTGGTCACGACCAACCAGTTGCGCATAGGCACCGGCGGAACGAGCGACCTGACCGCCCTTACCCGGCTTCAGCTCAACATTGTGAACGATTGTGCCAACAGGCATGCGACCCAACTCAGTAGCGTTGCCAGGCTTCACGTCAACATTCATGCCAGACAACACCTTGTCGCCGGGCTGAATGCGCTGCGGTGCCAAGATGTAGGACAGCGTGCCATCTTCATACTTGATCAGCGCAATAAACGCGGAACGGTTCGGATCATATTCCAAACGCTCAACGGTCGCAGTCATATCCTGCTTGCGGCGCTTGAAATCGATGATGCGGTAGGTCCGCTTGTGACCGCCACCAATATGACGTGAAGTCATACGGCCTGCGTTGTTGCGACCGCCGGACTTCGTCAAACCTTCAGTCAGCGCTTTAACCGGCTTGCCCTTGTGCAGAGCAGAACGGTCAACAATGACAAGCTGACGTTGGCTTGGCGTCGTTGGATTGAACTTTTTCAGTGCCATTTCACTTTACCCCGTACGTCCGCTCAAAGGCCTGTCGACACATCAATCGACTGACCGTCGACCAATGTTACGATAGCTTTTTTCACGTCCTTCTGGCGGCCTTTTACACCGCGGAACCGCTTGACCTTGCCCTTGCGGACGAATGTGTTGACGGCTTTTACTTTCACACCAAACAAAGCCTCGACCGCATTGCGGATCTCAGTCTTGTTGGCATCTTTGGCAACATTGAACACAACCTGGTTGTGCTCGGAAACCATAGTCGCTTTCTCGGTAATGACCGGAGAAATGACGACGTCATAGTGACGAATGTCGGTCATTTGAAGCGCTCCTCAAGTGCCTCAACAGCGGCCTTTGACAGGACCAGCGTGTTGCGGCGCAAAATGTCATAGACATTGATGCCTTGGATCGGCAGCACATCAACGTTCGGAATGTTTGAAGCAGCATTTTTGAAGCCGGCATCCAACTCAGCGCCGCCAATCATCAATGCGTTGTTCAAGCCAAGACCGGCCAGTGCTTTGATCAGCGCTGCAGTTTTGCCGTCCGCAACCAACTCATCAATAATAACCAGCTGGTCAGCCTGTGCCTTTGCAGACAGCGCGTGACGCAACGCAAGTGCACGAACCTTTTTAGGCAAATCGAATGCATGGCTACGCGCCTGCGGGCCGTGTGCCTTACCACCACCACGGAACTGTGGTGCTGATGCAGCATGGTGACGCGCATTACCTGTGCCCTTTTGGCGATACATCTTCGCGCCGGTACGCGCGACGTCTGAACGGCCTTTGGACTGGTGTGTGCCCTGCTGCTTTTTGGCCTGCTGATAAGCGACCATACGGCTCAGAATGTCGGCGCGTGGCTCAAGACCGAACACTGTGTCAGTCACAGTAATCTTGCCTGCGTCTTTGCCGTCAAGTTTTTTGACTGCGAGTTCCATTATGCGGCTCCTTCTTGAGCGGCAGCAGCGCGAATTGCGGCTGGACGTGGTGCCTCAGCAGGTGTTGAGCCTTTAACAGCATCACGCACCATGATCCAAGCACCCTTGGAACCAGGAACCGCGCCTTTGACCAAAATCAAACCACGCTCCTCATCAGTGGAAACCACTTCAAGGTTTTGCGTGGTTACGCGGGTTGCACCCATGTGACCGGCCATTTTCTTGCCTTTGAACACCTTACCAGGATCTTGGCACTGACCAGTCGAACCATGCGCACGGTGTGACACGGAGTTACCATGTGTTGCGCGACCACCACCGAAGTTGTGACGCTTCATAACACCCTGGAAGCCCTTACCCTGTGTGATGCCGGTCACGTCAACCTTCTGACCAGTCACATAGTGGCTGGCAGTGATTTCCGCACCAACATCGATCATATTGTCCTCAGACACACGGAACTCAGCGACCTTGCGCTTGGGCTCAACGGATGCTTTGGCGAAATGACCGCGAAGGGCTTTCGATGTATTTTTCGGCTTTGCAAAACCAACACCCAACTGAACAGCTGTGTAGCCATTTGACTCTTGGGTGCGTTGCGCAACCACTTGGCAGTTTTCCATACGGAGAACTGTGACGGGAACATGCACACCCTCATCTGTGTAGATGCGGGTCATTCCCAATTTTTGTGCAATGACGCCTGAACGCATTGGTTCGTCCTCTCAGTACACTTACAGTTTGATCTCGACATCAACGCCAGCGGCGAGATCGAGCTTCATAAGCGCATCAACGGTCTGTGGGGTCGGGTCTACAATATCGAGCAAACGCTTATAGGTGCGCATTTCGAACTGTTCCCGGCTCTTTTTGTCGATGTGTGGCGAGCGGTTAACGGTGAATTTCTCGATCCGCGTTGGTAACGGGACCGGACCGCGAACGCTTGCGCCGGTCCGCTTCGCAGTCGAGACGATCTCGCGGGCGGATGTATCCAACACACGGTGATCAAAAGCCTTGAGGCGAATGCGAATGTTCTGGCCGTTCATTCGACTGTTCCTTGTTCAAGAAAAAGAGCGCGGCGACACTGCCGCGCCCTGATCGGTTTCAATTCAAAATCACTCGATGATTTTCGCAACGATGCCGGCACCGACGGTGCGGCCGCCTTCGCGGATAGCAAAGCGCAGGCGCTCTTCCATGGCGATCGGTGTGATCAGCTCGACGTTCATCTCGGCGTTGTCGCCGGGCATAACCATCTCGGTGCCTTCGTGCA
>JBAUIL010000161.1:0-66140 GCA_049682915.1 Ahrensia sp.
GGATGGCCCTCGGAAACAGACTCACTCGTAAAAAGGTAGTTTTGACGTGCCATGATTTTGCAACCCTCTATTTGCGCCCTGAGGCGCTAGAAATCTGGAGCTGCGATAAGCAGAAATGCGCTTCAGGTCAACCAAAACCATAGCGATACAAACATATAAACATAAGTGCATATGCAAAGGCCGAGCTAAATGACGCCTTCCAGCCAATGCGTCTAGCGTGCGCGTGATCAGTTATCGGCGGGGTCTTCGTCGGCCAGTGTGCGCACCAGATCAACGATCTTGCGGCGGACTTTGGGGTCTTGGATTTTCACGAAGGCGCGGTTTAGCTGGAGGCCTTCGGAACTGGACAGGAAATTGACAACATAATTGGATGAAGACGCCTCTTCCAAGCCGCCCGCACCGGCGTCGGCGTCACCATTGGGGGCATCTTCGAAGAAAAAGGACACCGGCACATTCAGCACCGCCGCAATATTCTGCAGGCGGCTTGCACCGACCCGGTTGGTGCCCTTCTCATATTTCTGGATTTGCTGGAATGTGATGCCGAGGCTTTCGCCCAGCTTTTCCTGCGACATGCCAACCATTGAGCGGCGCAAGCGGATGCGGCTGCCGACATGAATATCAATCGGGTTCGGTACTTTTTTTACTCCAGCCATATTGGTCCCCTTGGTGGTTTTTCGCCCTTGTTGCGAATACAACCCCGTTCGCCAACTGCCCCCGCACGGTTTTTGGCAAGATTTATGTTAAATATTGGCCTGCAATGCCGAGCAAGCCGTGATGTCAGGCACTGCGTCTTGAACGCAGAGATGTCGCCAAGGCTATGACTAGGAACGCTCCCAATATCAACCATAGGTAGCGAAAGCCGTGCTGGCTGTAAAGCGTATTCGGTCCTTGTATGGGCAAGTCAAAATCAGTCGCACCGCGCACATTGTAGCCCAGCATCGCCATTAATGGCCTGCCATAGGCATCAAACGCGCCGCTGATGCCGCTGTTGGCGGCCCGGATGAGCGGCAGACCCTGCTCAATGCCGCGCAACCGCGCCTGATGCATATGCTGATAGGGGCCCGGCGTGTTGCCATACCAAGCATCATTACTGACATTCAAAATGGCCGCAGGCATGTCACCGGTCATGACAGCGTGGCGCGCAAAAATTGCCTCATAGCAAATCAACGGCAACAGGCGAATGCCGCTGAGCGGTTCGATCATGGTGCGGTCGGGCGCTGCGGAATAACCCCGGTCCGCAGCAGCGACAGCGCGCAGGCCCAGATTGCTCAGCAGGTCCTTGAATGGCAGATATTCGCCAAACGGCACCAGATGCACCTTGTCGGCCGCATCTATGATGATGCCCTCATCGTCAAGTACGGTGATTGAATTGTAATAGCGGCGCTGATCGGCAGCCTCACCCTCATCGCCTTCCACCCGCACGGCACCGGTGACAAGGCGCTGACCGGGTTGCAGGCGTGCCGCGATCGCACTGACGGCCTCCGGCGAGCGGGTCAAAATGAAGGGCACGGCGGTTTCCGGCCAGATGATCACGTCGGGATTACGGCCATCGTCAGATGCCAGGCCGGTCAAATCCAGCATCAGTGAGAACTGATCGTCCGCATCTGCGCCGGCTGTTTTGGTGGATTGGTCAATCGATGGCTGCACGATGCGCATGCGCACCATATCGGCGGCAACATCATTTTCTGCCGGTGCCTCTGCTGGTGCGGACAAACGCCACACGCCAAAGCCGACATGGGCGGCTAGCAAGCCAACGCATACAACACCCGCGACGGCGCTGCGCCAGTTCTTACCTACCATCGCAGCAGGCAGCGCAAAAACAAACACCGCCAAGGCGTTGATGGCCTCAGCCCCTATGACGGACACTGACTGCATCATCACAGGCACGGGCATGATTGTCTGGCCGATGGCGTTCCACGGGAAGCCGGTCGCGACATAGCCGCGCGCCAATTCCATCACTCCGAATGCAAAAGCCAAGGCCGCAACCCGGCCCAGACCATCGGACCACACCAGCCGCGCCAAGGCGCAGGCTGCACCGTAAAACAGGGCCAAAACCGCAGGCAGACCGACAACGGCCAAAGGAATGAACCAGATGAAGTCACGCGCTTCCACCAGCAAGGCATTGGCGATCCACCAGAGCCCGGCGATGAAATAGCCAAAGCCGAACCACCACCCGACCGCAAAAGCCGGACGCAGCCGCTTCAAGGCACCCTCACCGGCAAAGCCGACAGCACCATCCAGCAGCCAGACGATCAGCGGAAATGCAATAAATCCGGCAATGAATATATGCAGTGGCGCAAGGCCGAGAGATGCAACAAGACCCGCAACAAAGGCAACCGCCCAGCGCTTGACGCCTGACAGCAAAAGGACGCGTTGTTGAAGGCTTTCCATGGCACCTGTTCGCGAATCACTACATTGTGGCATTCAGCCATAATCGGCGACGCACGGAAATGATACCGCAGGCATTTCAAGCGCCCGCCGAAAAGGGCAAAAAAGGCCGGTTTAGCCGTCAGCGCCTACAGTGCCGGACTCTTTGGACTTTGCCCGCATGCGCGCCGGTGCTTTGACTTGTTTGATAATCACACTGCGGATCCGCCGGGGATCGGCTTCGCAGACTTCAATTTCCAAACCGGCAAGCCCGTGCACAACTTCGCCGCGCAACGGCACCCGACCCAGCATCGAGAACACCAAGCCGCCAATTGAATCGACCTCGTCATCGATTGCGTGGGCTTTTTCGATAAAGCCTGCGGGCATGTGATTAGCGATTTCATTGAGCTCGACCCGCGCGTCCATGCGTAACGTGCCGTCCGGGCGTTCCTCAATCATGATTTCATCGTCATCATGCTCGTCTTCAATGTCGCCGAACACCATTTCGATAATGTCTTCGAGCGATACGAGACCATCGGTGCCACCATATTCGTCGATAACCAGCGCCATCTGGGTGCGCGACGTTTGCATGCGCGTCATCAGATCAATCGCCAGCATGGAGGGCGGGACAAACAAAACGCTGCGCGAGATTTTTGCTTCTTCGACGGTTTTGGAAAGATCGACATTGGCAAGGTTCAAACCGGCTGGCAGTTCCTTGGCTTCACGGACCGGTTCTTTGTCGATCGCGCTGTCTTTTTCTTTGGCGGCAGCGCGTGCGCGGCGTCGTTTTTTGGCAGCACCGGTCACAATGTGGCCGACAACGTCGCGGATGTGGACCATGCCACGCGGATCATCCAGTGTCTCGACATAGACGGGCATGCGCGAATGGCCCGAACTCTGAAACAGCTTGAGCAGCTCGGCCAGAGAGGTCGATGAATCAACCGCTTCAATTTCAGCGCGCGGTATCATCACATCGGCCACGCGCACCTCACGCAAGCGCAAAATATTGCCAAGCATGGCGCGCTCGCCGGCGGAAATGGTTTCGTCGACATGCTCTCCGGAATCGAGCGCAATTTCAAGATTGGCACGAACGGAAGAGTTCGCGTTGGGCCGGAACGCATAGGCCAGGCGCTGCAGGAAATTGGGCTGGTTGGAGCGCTCCCGCGGCACCGGAGCGGGCGGAATTATCGCTGGCAGATTCGTACTGTACGATTCAGCGTCGGCATCACCATGGGTGTCAGCATCTCCAAGAGAGGCGACGGCGTGCGTTGAATGGGAAGCGTCATTATTCATTGTTTTACAGTTCACGATGCCACGGGCAGATAGGGGTCGGCGATGCCTTTGGCGGCTAATATGTCCTTTTCAAGGTTTTCCATCGTTTCGGCGTCGGTGTCCAGAACATGATCATAACCCAATAGGTGCAACAGACCGTGAATAACCAGGTGTGTTACATGGCTATCAAAGGTCTTGGCCGCAAGCGCTGCTTCCCGCTCAATCGTTTCATAGGCCAAAATAATATCGCCCAGCATCATGCCCGGTCTATCGCCGGGCGTCAGTTGCACTGTGGGAAATGACAGCACATTGGTCGGTTTGTCCTGGCTACGCCACTGCGCATTGATCTGCCGGATATGCGCATCATCGCTGAGCAGCACGCTCAGTTCGCTGTCAACGTCAGTCATGCCGAGATGCGCTATCACGTCTACACAGCATTGGCCCACCAATTGTTGCCATGGTGCCTCATCGCCCCATGCTGACGCTTCGCTGGTTAGTTCAACGTGTATCATCGGCTCTGGGCGCATAGGTTTTGTCGTAGGCGCTGACGATCTTGGCAACCAGCGGATGGCGCACGACATCGGTGTCTTTGAACCGCACCTTGATGATGCCATCGACATTGTCGAGCACCTGCAGCGCATCCACCAGACCGGATTTCTGGCCATGTGGCAAATCCACCTGGCTGGGA
Source organism: Ahrensia sp. (assembly GCA_049682915.1). Taxonomy (GTDB): domain Bacteria; phylum Pseudomonadota; class Alphaproteobacteria; order Rhizobiales; family Rhizobiaceae; genus JBCDLI01. The sequence continues at coordinate 4,328 of JBAUIL010000161.1, forward strand.
TCACCGGTCACCATCATGCGGGCGTTTTCGCCCAAACGCGTCAGAAACATCTTCATCTGCATGGTGGTTGTGTTTTGCGCTTCATCCAGAATAATCGCGGCATTGGACAAAGTACGCCCGCGCATGAAGGCCAGCGGCGCAATCTCGATAACACCGGCGGCGAGCGCGCGCTCCACCTTGTCGCCGGGGATCATGTCATAGAGCGCGTCATATAGCGGGCGCAGATAGGGATCGACCTTCTCTTTCATGTCGCCGGGCAAAAAGCCGAGCCGCTCACCAGCTTCAACGGCAGGGCGCGACAGGATAATCCGCTCCACCTGCCCGCGCTCCAAGAGCATGGCGGCATGGGCAACGGCGATGTAGGTTTTGCCGGTGCCAGCAGGGCCGACACCGAACACCAGTTCCGCGCGCTCCAAAGCGCGCATATACGCGTCCTGATTGGGCGTGCGGGCAAATATCGTTTTCTTGCGTGTGGCAATTTGGGCAGCGGCAATCTTGGCTTTGTTTTCAATGGTCGGCAGGTCCAACTGATCATCCGCCGCTATGGCCATGCGCAACGCGCCTTCCACATCGGACTTTTCGGGATCGTCACCGCCCTCATGCAATTGGTCGTAGAGATGATCGATGGCGCGGCGGGCCTGCTCGGTGGCCACCGGTTCACCCTTGATGGAAACCTGATTGCCGCGCGAACGAACATCAACACCAAGTGTCGCTTCAATGAGTTTCAGGTTTTCATCGAACTGCCCGAAAAGCGCGCGGGCGTGATCATTATTGTCGAAACTAAGGACGATATGCGCGAGATCTGAAGCACCGGAAGGTTCGGCGGATACGGTGGATTTTCTATCCATTGTCGCGTCGTTCAATCGTTGCTTCCCATTGTTGAGGCCGCCATGCGGGCAGCCGCTTTGTCAGACATCAGAGAATTGGTTTCCGTGCCGCTGATTCGCACATCAACAATATCGCCGATGGCTCCTACAGTTTCATCACAGACGACTGGTTGCAACCATGGTGAGCGGCCAATCAACTGTTGATCCATCCGGCCGGGCTTTTCCAGCAGCACCGGCAGGGTTTTGCCGACAAGTGACCCCATGAATTGCTGTTGTTGTTCGGTCAGCAAGGCTTGCAACTGTTGAAGCCGTTGCGACTTCACCGCTTCGGGCACCTGATCAACCAATTCCGCACCGGGTGTGCCGGGACGGGTGGAATATTTGAATGAGAACGCCTGCGCATAGGTGACATCGCGGATGATCCGCATGGTGTCTTCAAAGTCAGCGTCGGTTTCGCCGGGAAAGCCGACGATAAAGTCGCCTGAAAGCGCAATGTCCGGACGCGCATCGCGGATACGGTCGATCAGACGGCGATAGTCATCTGCTGTGTGTTTGCGGTTCATCGCCTTCAAAATCGCGTCGGAGCCGGCCTGAATGGGCAGATGCAGATAGGGCATCAGCGTGTCGAGATCGCGGTGCGCGGCAATCAGCGCATCATCCATATCGCGCGGGTGGCTGGTAGTGTAACGCAACCGCGCGAGACCATCGAGCTTGGCCAATTCAAACAGCAATTCACCCAAGCCCCATTCGCGACCATCAGCACCAACGCCGTGCCAGGCATTGACGTTCTGGCCCAGCAGCGTGATCTCGCGCACACCAGCAGCAACCAATTGCCTGGCTTCATCGAGGATTTGCGCGACAGGTCGCGAAATTTCAGAGCCGCGTGTGTAGGGCACCACGCAGAAGGTGCAAAATTTATCGCACCCTTCCTGCACGGTCAGAAAGGCGGTGACGCCACGCGCGGCGATCTTGCGCTTGTCAGGTCCCGGCAGGTGCTCGAATTTGTCTTCGATGGCGTAGTCGGTTTCAACAACTTTTTCTCCGCGTCTGGCTTTAGCCACGACCTCGGGCAGGCGGTGATAGGTTGTCGGGCCGATGACAAAATCAACCGTTGGCGCGCGGCGGATAATCTCCTGGCCTTCGGCCTGTGCCACGCAACCGGCAACGCCAATCATCAGGTCGCCACCGGCATCCTTGCGCTTGTTGCGGATCGCCTTGAAACGGCCGATGTCGGAATAGACTTTTTCCGCCGCCTTCTCGCGGATGTGGCAGGTGTTGAGCAGCACCATGTCGGCTTCTTCAATGGCAAGCGTTTCCGTATAGCCGTCCTTGCCCAACGCATCGGCCATGCGCTGGCTGTCATAGACGTTCATCTGACAGCCATAGGTCTTGACGAACACCTTTTTGGTGGCCGTCTTTTCGGCTTCGTTCGGGCTGTCGGCTTGGGCAAGCATTGTGTTTTCACTCATCATCGTGCCCCAATAGTCCAGATTTGCGCTGATGAGAAGACGCCAAACGCCCGCGCAATGCCGCAGCCGCCATTTGGCTGACCGCGCTTTGAACCTGCGTGGTTAATTGTTTGCGGTTGGTTTGCGGGCCCGCTTCAATAACATCGCCAAAGCACACATCGACATCAAGCACACCATGGCGCAACACGTTGACCAGATGCGGCACCAATTCGATATCGCCGGGCCAAGCCGCCAGTGGGCGGTCATAGCGGCCCATCGGCATGCCGTGCAGGCCTGTATAGGCGATGGCAACCGGCTGCACCGCGTGAACCATATCGGCGTTTTCGCCGGTCAGGCCCAGCGCGCCAAACAGCGACGATTTGAAGGCATATATGAAATTGCCATCCGACGTGGTGCCCTCAGGAAACAGCACCAGCGTGTCGCCCGCATTGAGGCGGCGGGCAATCGCATCGGCCTGATTGGCAACGTCGGTCCGGCGCTCGCGGGTGATGAAAATAGTCTCCTGCCATTGCGCCAGTTTGCCGAAAATGCCCCAGCCAAGCACTTCGTCTTTCGAAATAAAACTCAGCGGCGTTATTGACCCCAAAACCACGATATCGAGCCAGGAAACATGGTTGGCCGCCAGCAATGTGCCATGGATGTTTTTGGCGGGCTGGCCATGTACGCGCACCCGGATGCTCATCAACCACAGTACGCAACGATGCCACAACACCGGCAGTTTTTTGCGAAGGCGCCAGCCAAGCCGCAGTGCCAGCACTTGCAGCGGCACCATCAACAGGCTGATCAGGATGACGCCAACCACAATGCGGATTATCCGCAGTGTTTCTGACAGGCCCATTGTCAGGCAAAATCCCGGCGCATCACCAGTGCCTTGCCGCGGCTGCCATCGGCATTTTGATAATAGCCCGGCCGCTCTGCGATGGTCACAAAGCCCAGCTTTTTATACAGTCTGGTCGCTGCCTTGTTGCTTTCGTCGACTTCCAGAAAAATGGATTTCACCCGCTCCCGGTGGGCGCGTTCCAAACACGCATCCATCAGCCGTCGCCCGCAGCCATAGCCCTGCCAATTGGGCTTAACCGCGATTGTCAGTACCTCGGTTTCATCGATGACGGTGCGTGACATGATGAAACCGACAAGCTTTCCGCCCTCGCTTTTAGGCTTGCGTAACACCAGACCGAGCGTGCCTGGCTTGACGAGCAATTGCTCGATCTCGCCGTCAGTCCACGCCCGTTGAAAGGCGGCTGCATGAATATCGGCCATCGGGCGATAGTGCTCCGCGGTCGCTTCATCGATCACCAGTGAAGCAGCGGCGTCAAAACCGAAAATCATGGTGCGCGCTCCAGCGCGAAGCCTGTTTGTGGCTTGGCATCTGCACCGCGCAAATAAAGCGGGCTGGCGGGCATAGTGGCGCTGGCACCCAGCCGCGCAATGGTCTCGATCGTGCCGGTCGCAACCGGCAAGGCGCGCGCCAGCAATGTCCGGCCACTGGCCTGTGCAACGGCGTCAGCGGCATTGCCGACAATTGTTTTGGTGTCAGGCGTCAGCACATCAGCGGCGTTATCCAGCGCAACCTGGCGCGGATCACCAAAGGCCAGCCCGCGCACGTCGAAGCACTGCGCAAAAATCTGCCCGCGACCGCCTTCAATGGCAACGGTGAAGGGGCCTTTGATGGCGCTGTCGGCGATGGCATCAGCGGCGATGGCTTGCAGCGTTGTGACGCCTTTGGCTTCCAGCCCAAGCGCCAGCGCGAAGCCGCGCGCCATGGAAACGCCGACCCGGATGCCAGTAAAAGTGCCCGGCCCGATGGTGACGGCGATGGCGTGCAATTGGCCATAGGTCAGGCGCGCATCATCCATCACGTCCGCAATCAGTGCGGGTAGATGTTCGGCATGGCCACGGCCAATGTCGTCGCTGCGCGTCGCGCGCGCCGTGTGGCTCGCCGTGTCATAGACGGTGGCCGCACACAGATTGGCCGCCGTATCAATTCCCAGAACAATCATGGCACCGCGATAGCGCTTTCATCCGGCCTTGCAAAGCGTTTACTGCACCAGCCCCAACAGGCGTGGAATGGTGAGCGACACGGCGGGGAAATAGGTAATGAGGAAAATCACCAGCACCTCCACCGCCAGAAAAGGCAGGATGGTTTTCGATATGGTTTCCACCCTTTCCCCCGACACGCTGGAGGCGACAAACAGCACCAACCCCATGGGCGGCGTTATAAGCCCGACGGTCAGGTTGACGCTCATGATCATCGCAAAGTGTACGGGGTCCACGCCGAGCGACACAAAGATCGGCCCGAGGATCGGTCCGAGAATGATGATCGCAGGGCCCGCATCCAGAAACATGCCGATGACAAACAACAGGATGTTGATCAAGAGCAGCAGCAGCAGCTTGTTTTCAGTCAGCGTTACGATCCACGCGGCCATGTCTTCGGCCGCGTGCGACAGGCTGACAACCGTCTTAAATGCCATGGCAGCACCGACCAGCAAAAGCACAACCGATGAGGTGAGCGCGGCTTTTGAAAACACCGCCGGCAGGTCGCCGGGCTTCAGTGTGCGCAGCACGAACAGGCCAATAAACAGCGCGTAGAAAGCGGCGACCGCAGAAGCTTCGGTGGGCGTGAACAGGCCGCCCAGAATGCCGCCGAGAATAATCACCGGTGTCAGCAGGGGCAGCACCGCGCGCTTGGTAACATTGCGCATCGGCTTGGACAGGAAGTTGCGCAGCAACACCATGATCAGCAGCGAGACGATGATCGCGGCACCGAACACGATCAGTGTCTGGGTCGCATCGGACATCGCATTGATGGTTTCGGTATCAAACACCGGACGCAAAAACACTTGCACCACGATGGCCAGGCCCAGCGCGCCAAATAGCCATGACATGATGTTTTCTGACCGGGGCAGCGGTACAGCCAATTCGGGTCGATCCAGCCCGCGCCCGGCTTTCGGAAATCCCTTCTGACGCGCCATGATGTTGGTGACAATCATCAGGCCAATGCCAATCAGAATGCCCGGCACAATGCCAGCCGCAAACAGGGCGGCGACTGAGACTTCCATCACATAGGCATAGATAATCATGATGCCCGATGGCGGGATGATCGGTCCGATGACGGACGAAGCAGCAGTGACGGCGGCGGAGAACCTGCGGGTGTAGCCGTTCTTTTCCATCGCGGGGATGAGCATGGAACCGAGCGCCGACGTGTCGGCAACAGCGGAGCCGGAAAGACCGGCAAACAGCATGGATGACAAGATGTTGACCTGCGCCAGGCCGCCGCGCACATGGCCGATGATGGCCTGCGAAAACTCCACCAGCCTCAGCGTGATGCCGCCGCGGTTCATCAACTCGCCTGCCAGCATGAAGAACGGAATTGCCAAAAGCGGAAATGAAAAGATGCCGGAATAGATGTTGCGGTACATCAGCGCGACATCGCGGCTCATATCCTGACTGATCAGCAACAGGCCGGGCGCTGCCAGCATGGCAAAAAACACCGGCATGCCGATGAGCAGGAAAAACAAAAACAGCGGAAGAAAAAGCGCCAACATGATCATTCAGCTCCTGCGCCGGAAGCCATGTAGGATGGCGGGGTCGGATTGGGGAATTGCTCGGGATCGCCGAAGGTGTGGCCCAGCTTGCGAATGATCAGCTCAATATTGACTGACAAGAGCATGACGAAACAGGCCACCATGCCGAGATAAATGTAAGCCGCGCGGAACTCGATATTGGTGCCTAGCAATTGGTTGATGCCGCTGTCCTGCACGAGGCGATTAAGGCCGGACGAATTGAAAAGAATGGGGCTGGAAAAATGCGTCCACGCTTCGCGCAGCAGAAACCAGCTGACGCCGGTGGCGACTAGCATCAACGCCATGGTGAGGGCAAAGCGCGGCCATTTGGGCAGCGCCTCCGACAACAGATCGATGGCCACGAAGCCGCCCCAGCGATAGGCTGACGGTGCCATCAGACCCATCATCCAGATCATCAGCGACAGGGATGCTTCTTCGGGCCACGATAGGGGGGAATTGAGCACATAGCGGTAGAATACCTGCATCAGGATTACCACCACCATTAGTGCCATCAGCACCCATGCCACATTGCGCCCAATCGACAGGAAAAACGAATTGATGCGCGTATGAACCATGTGCAACGCAGCCAAAGCACCCATGGCAAAAATCCTCCCCAAGACGCGGACACGCTAGACCGCCGCGCATGGAAATGAAAGCGGTTAGATGGCGCCAAGCAAGCGCTATCCACGCCGGAAAGCGGCGACGCCACGCGGTGGCAGTTTAATGTCACCCAAGACCAAGGGCGCAACGCCCACAAGCGGGCTGATGTCTTGGGTTTCGGGCCCGTAATTGAAGATGTAACGCAGCGCGCCATTGTCACGGATGCGCACATCGCGGTGCAGCGCAACGGGCTGCAAGCCCGCCTGTTCGACGCAGGCCTTGATGATGGTATCGGCCAATGCAGCGTCTGGGCGACCGGCCACATAGTGCACCCGCTTCTGGCTGAACCAGACACCATGGCCGTCTTCGGTTTTGGCACGCAGATCAACGCCATCGGTCGTGCGGACAAATTCACGCCAGCCCTCGACCTGCCCGGCGGCGTCGGTCATGGGCAATGGCGCGAAAGGCGGACGGCTTTCAACCCGCGTTACCTTCAGATCAATCAGGCGCTGTAGCGCGCCCGGCGGCAGCTCTGGATGAATTTGGAAGTCACCGGTTTTGGAGCCGGTGCGCGGCCCCAGAACCACAACGCCATCACCCGCCGCCAATGCATTCACCAGCGCGTCGTCAACCGAGAAAAGACCGGCAATGACGACGAGCTTTCGGTTTTCAACCGCTTCAGCGGTGGGTGGCACGACATCGACGGATAGGCCCAGCCGGCGCAGGGCGCGATACCAGCGCAAGACCGTGTCGAGCGCCGAGAAGTCCGCGCCTTGTGGCTGTATGTTCCACGCCCACGCGCTTTCATAGTCAAACACCAGCGCCACATCGGCGCGGTCATTGGAGGCCGTGGCTTCCAAACTGTCCAACGCCTTGCTGATATGGGTGGCGGCGTGAAACGCCTCGTTTTTTTCGCCGTTGGGCAGCAGCATCGCTTCGTGCAATTGCTCCTGGCCGAACGAGGGTTGGCGCCAGCGGAAATAGGCAACCAATTCGGCTCCATGGGCAAACGCTTCCCAAGCCCACAAGGAGACAGCGCCTTCGAACGGCGCAGGATTATAGGGTGCCCAGTTCACAGGGCCGGGCTGCTGTTCCATCACCCACCAACGGCCTTTATGCTGGCCGTTGCGGCGCTGGCCGCAGGCCCGGTAAAGGTCGTGGTGAAATGCTTGCAGGTCAGGATAACCAACGCCAAGATAGCGCTTCTTGATCTCCTCATCGCTGCTATCGCGATCCAGAAAGCCGATGGGGTATGAATCCCAAGTTGCGATATCCAGATCATCGCTCACCGCATAATGGTCAAAATCCGTAAAAGACCCCATGAAATTGTGGCTGATGGGATGGGGCGAGTGGGCGCGGATGATGTCGGTTTGTAGCTTGTTGAACGAGACGACCTGCTCTGACGCATAGCGTCTGAAATCCAGCACATGGGCAGGGTTGGGCTCGGTCACCGTGCGGTTGGGTAATTCGACCGCGCCAAAGTCGTTGTACTCCATCGACCAGAACACATTACCCCAGGCGCGGTTGAGCGCGTCGGGTGACTGATATTTCTGCGCCAGCCAGTCGCGAAACCCGTCGCGCGCGGCGATTGAATAGCTGACAATGGTGTCGTGGCAGCCATATTCATTGTCGGTTTGCCAGGCGGCCAGTGCCGGATGGTTGCCGTAGCGTTTGGCCAATTGGGTGACGATGCGCTGGCATTCGCGCCGGTAGCCCGCATGGCTGAAACAATAATGCCGCCGTGAGCCGAACCCACGCGGATGGCCATCAAAATCGACCGCCACCATATCGGGCATCTCATCAACCAGCCATTTGGGCGGTGTGGCGGTCGGCGTACCGAGCACGATTTTCAGACCGGCTGCGGCCAGCACATCCATCGCACGGTCCAGCCAATCAAAGTCATAGGCACCGCGATGCGGCTCCAGGCGCGACCATGCAAATTCGCCGATGCGCACACGGGTGAGACCAGCCTCACCCATCAGCGCGGCGTCAACGGGCCAGCGTTCTTCCGGCCAATGTTCGGGGTAATAGCAGGTGCCCAATGTCTGCCTGCGGGTTTGGCGGGGGGTGTCGCTCATCGTTTCACACGTGGCTCGAATTTCGCATCGACCCCGGCATCGATGATGAAGGTCTTACCGGCATGGCTGTCGGTCGCCTTTTGGGAGTCATCCATGCCCTTCCAGGCACTCGTGACGGCGAGACGTCCATTGCCGATAAAGGCCGGACAGGTCGGCTGTGCCGTCGGCATGGTGATGGTCTGCAGCCGTTTTCCGGTGCCGTCATAGCGGTCAACACAGGCGGCACCCCAGCGCGCATTCCAGATGTCACCGTGCGCATCGGTGACCGCGCCATCAAGGCCGCCGTCCTGGCCGGTGTGATCGTAAAACACGGTCGCTTCGCCCTGCGGCAGGCCTGTCAATGGATCGACATCAACCCGCATCAGCCTGGCGGTCATTGTGTCCGTCCAAAAGCCGGTCTTGCCATCGGGCGAAAAGCAGATGGCATTTGGAATGGATATCTTGTTCCACAGCAAACTCACCGCGCCGTCGCGATAGTGATAGATCGCGCCCTGTTCAGGTGCTTCATTCTTGGCCATGGTGCCAAGCCACATCGCACCGGACGGGTGCACGCGCGCATCATTGCTGCGGGTGGTTTCATCGTCCGGCTCGATATAGACTTGCGGTGTCCAGCAGCCGGTGCCGATCTCGTGCAACCACAGGCCGGTCTCCGTGAAAATGAGATCATAGGTCTCATCAACAGATGCCATGGCGCTGGCCATTTCAGGCAGGTAGATAAAGGTTTCCAGCCCTGTTTTGAAGGCGTGCGCGTAGCGGCGCTTTTCCAGAATATCAAACCAATAGAGTGTGTCGCGGCGCGGGCAATAAAACGGGCCCTCACCTAAGTGACAGCGCGTATGCGATAAAATCGAAACCTCAGACACGAAACTCGCCTTTCACCAGAGCGTCCCAAGCGGCGACCGCCTTTGTTGCGCGCGCACCGACCTCCTTGGCAGACAGGCCGGGCTTGTAGAGCGACGAGCCGAGACCGAAGACATCAACACCTTTTTCCAGATAGGTCGCAAAGTCATTTTCCGAGACGCCACCAACGGCACCGACCACACAATCACTCGGCAGCACCGCTCTAATGGCGGCGATGCCTGCTGCGCCCAGCACGCTTGCCGGGAAAAACTTGAGCGCAGACGCGCCAGCCTGCAAGGCGGCGAGCGCTTCGGTGGGCGTGAACACGCCGGGCATGGTGACCATATGATGATGGGCCGCGCGCGCCAACACGGCTGCATTGACATTGGGCGAGACAAGCAGCCTGCCACCCGCATCCGCCAGCCGGTCAACTGACACGACATCCAGCACCGTGCCCGCGCCGATGAGCGTGGTGTCGCCATGGCGCTTGACCATCGCCTCAATCGACGAAAACGGGTCAGGCGAGTTCAGCGGAATTTCAATGGCCGGGATACCGGCTTCAACCAGCGCATCGGCAACGGGGCCAATCTCATCAGGTTTCACGCCGCGTAAAATGGCGACCAGACCACGCTCAAGTCCGGGCCAATCAGCGCTTTTTGTTCGGGTCATCAGGCGGTCTTTCTGTGCGATGGGTTGATCATGCGCTCCGGCCATAATTGGCCGCCAATAGAGACAAGCCCGGCAAGCGCAAGCGCCTCGCCGTCATGCTCATCAACGCCGATACCGGCCATGTGCAAGGCCGTGCGGTAGGCCGCGCCAAGCGCGTTGCCGCCAACCAATTGCACCTGATCAGCAGGATTGTCGCCATGGGTCAACGCCGCAATATCGAGCCCGATAAGCAAGCCGGACAGGCGTGAGAGTGTCGCATCAGCGGGCGTGTCGAAAAGCAGCCCACCGGCGCGCAATTGAAACAGGGACGGCAACACCAAATGCGGCGCAGCCAACGCATCGCGCACGCCCCCTGCGAAGGCTTCACCGTGTGCGTCAACCGTGCCGCCGTCGACCGAATGGCGCAAAATGGTCTCGCGTTTCAGCACGCAAAACAGGTCGCCCACCATGGCGGTGTGAAAATCGGTGATCGCGCCTTGCGCGACGCGCACCCATTTTGTGTGAGTGCCGGGCATGCAGACAGCGGTGTCGGTTACGCCTTGACTGACAAGGCCTAGCACCTGGGTTTCTTCCGAGCGCATGACATCGGGTGCGGTCGGATGGCGTTGCGCGACGCCGGGCAAAATGGCGATGGCGCGCTTTCCCATCTCAAACCGGGTTGCCCCTTGGCCGAGACGGTCCAGCTTGCAAGGCGTTGGCAGATAGGCGGCCTCGCGCCAGCCTTGGCGTGATCCGGCCATGCCGCAGATGACCACGGGCACATCGGGTGCAGCGCCAAGCTGCTCAAGATGCGCCTCCAAAATCGCACCATAATCATCGCGCCTCAGCGTGCTCATGCCTTGCGATGAATGACGCATGCTTAAAGCCATCCCTGCCCGGTCCACCGACCAGGCACGGAAATGGGTTGTGCCCCAATCAACAGCCACAAAGGCGATGTCGGGCATGGCGCTCACTGCAGGCCGCCATCGGCGATGATGGTTTGCGCTGAGATGGAACTGGCCGCGCTGGACGCCAAAAACAGGCACGGCCCCGCCATTTCTTCCGGCTGAAGCGGATGTTTCAGGCTTTGACGTCCGACCATCTCCGCGAGGCTCTCCTCGGTCACCCACAAATCCTTCTGGCGCTTGGTCATAATCCAACCGGGCGCTATCGCATTGACGCGGATATTGTGTTTTCCAAGCTTGCCCGCCATGCCCTTTGTCAGGCCGATAATGCCCGCCTTTGAGGCGGTGTAGGCCGGCATATCGCCAATGTTGAGCATGAATGATGTCGAGGTGAAATTGACGATGGCCCCGCCGCCCATCGCCTTCATGCCTTCAACCACCGCCTGAATGGTGAAAAACTGGTGGCGCAGATTGATCGCCGTGTTCTTCTCCCAATAGGCGACATCCACATCTTCGATTTCGTGGCGGTCGTCCCATGCGGCATTGTTGACAAGCACCTTGATAGGCCCATGAGCAGACACCGCCTGATCAACGGCTTGCTTGATTGCATCGACGTCTGAAAGGTCGACATTGAGATGCAGCGGACGATTTTTATATTGTGTGTCCAAGCGATCGCAAAGAGCCGCGCTTTCGGCCTGCGCAATATCGATGAAAGCGACGCGCGCGCCTTGGGCGACAAAGCCCTCGGTCAGGGCTGCGCCAATGCCGGAGCCGCCGCCGGTGATCAGTACAGAGGCGTCTTTGAACTCGGGATAGATGGGCAGGTTAGACATGATGTTCATCCAGTTTTCGTGCCAGCGTAGACGAGCATGGAGGCCGGGAAAAGGCTTGGAATGCGCAATCCCGCACTCATTAATGCACGACCGGAGAGGGTGATTTCTTGGGTGCGATCAATGCCGCTGTTTTGGTTGAGAACGCCGGGCGTTGCGGCAAGTTCGAAAGGCTTGACGCAATAGGCGTGATCGGCTGTCAGACCGGCAAGGCGCACCGGCAGTTCAGCAATCTGAGGTGATGTACCAGCACGGCCGACAAACGCGACAAAGCGGCTTTTGTCGGGCGCAACAAAAGCTTCCGCGAAAACCTCCGCGTCGGGATGATCCAGCCGGAAATGATCGGCACTGAACATGAAATCGCGATTGGCTTTGTACCATGCGGTTGCCTGTTTCAGCGTCTCGGCTTCCTCATCGGTCAACTCACGCGGGTCCATCTCGAAACCCATGTGCCGTTGTGCTGCGACCAACGCGCGCAATGCCATCGGCAGGATGCGGCCCGAAGTGTGGCACTGACGCGGGCCGACATGGCTGCCCTGCACGTGCGGCGGCAACCAACGGCTCGCCTCGTGCTGCATGCGCAACCGCTCCAGCGCGTCATTGGAGTCCGACAGCCAAACGCGGGTGGTGTGCTTGAGCATGCCATAGTCAACGCGGCCGCCACCCGATGCGCAGCTTTCGATGTGCAAATCGGGATAGGCCGCATTCAAGCGCTCCAGCAGCGCGTAGAGCGCCAAGGTCTGCGCCGCGCTACCGCCGGTCAAAATGCGGTTGTGGTCCCACTTGATATAGCTGACTGGATAGGCCTCGATGATCGCTGCCATCGCGTCAAACAGATAGTCCGTGACCGCTGATTTGGACAGATCCAGTACGAACTGGCCTCTACCGGATGGTTGATCTTGCGGACCCAAAACCCAATCGGGATGGGCGCGGTAGAGATCGCTGTCGGTGTTGACCATTTCCGGCTCAAACCAGATGCCAAATTCCATGCCGCAGGCGATGATGTGGTCGACCAGCGGCGACAGGCCTTCAGGAAATTTTGCGGTGTCCACCGTCCAATCGCCCAGCGATGTTGTGTCGTCATTGCGGCCTTTGAACCAGCCATCATCGAGCACGAAGCGTTCAGCCCCCAAGGCTGCAGCACGGGTGGCAATGTCTTTGAGCTCGTCAATGGAATGGCGGAAATAAACCGCCTCCCAGCAGTTATAATGCACCGGGCGTGAGGCAGGCTTGGGCAGGCTGGCACGCACATGGTTTTGCATGGCCTGCGATGCGCCATTGAAACCAGTGTCAGAATAGCCGACCCAGATTTCGCGGCTCGCTATTGTCGCGCCATCGCTGAAACCGAACTGCACCTGCTGGCGGCCATCGGGTGCGCGTTCTGCCACCATGCGGTGACCGCCAGACCATGTCATCGCCACGGCGAGGCATTCGCCGGTATTTTCGTCGCAACTGTCGGCGGCAAAATACGCGCCGGGAAAATGACCATGGCCCGACCGGCCTTCATGGCTTTCGCGCACATGGCGGCCCATCACAAAGCAGGTTTCTTGCTTTTGGAATTCACCGCACCAGCGCCCGCCATGGTCGATGATGCGCGTCAGATGTGCCGGTATGGGCACCGCCGCTGCGAGCCACCCATGATCGGCGGTTTGCGGCGTCACACAGATTTGCAGCAGGCCTGTTTGCGCGCAAAGAAACACCGATAGGTCTATGTCGCCTGCGCCCTGCACGCACCAAGCCAGGCGTGAGGATGTTTCGCTGGTCGCAGTCGCGGTCAGCTTCGGGGCGGCCTCGCCCATCCACTTGATTCCGGGGTTGCCTTGCCAGCCATCCATCGCCGCGGGCAGCAGGGTCAACGGGACAACGGGATCCAACTGTCCACCGGCGACCGGCGGCAAGCTCATCCGCGCCAAGCTCTCTAAATTCTCACGCTCCGGAAGGCACAGGCCAAAATAGATCAATGCCGGGCAGCCGCCATCAAACGACGCAAACACAGCGCTGCGGGAAGCCGCATCGAGGCGCCAGCAGGCAATGGCGATGTCTTTACCCTTTTTGGATCGGCTCAGCATGGTCGATCAGCCCTTTGTCGCGCCAAGCGTAAGGCCAGCGATGAAATGTTTTTGCATCAGAAAGAACATCACGACCGGCGGCACCGCCGCCAGCAGCGACGCAGCCGACACCAGATGCCATTGCTGCACAAACTCGCCATTGAGCGTACGCACACCCACGGTGATCGGCAGGCTCGCATCGTCCTGCAGCATGACGGTAGCCCAGAAAAAATCGTTCCAGATGAAGGTGAAAATCAAAACCGAGAGCGCCGCAACGGCAGGCTTCACCAGCGGCATGACGAGATGCCAGAAAATGCGGAACTCATCGACGCCTTCAATGCGCGCGGCCTCGATCAACTCGTAGGGCAGCGCCTTGATGAAATTGCGCATGAACAAGGTGCAGAAACCGGTTTGGAATGCGGCGTGAAACAGCACAAGCCCCGGCACGGTGTTGATCATTTCGAGCCGTGTTGACAGGTCAACGACCGGCAGCATGAGGATTTGAAACGGCACGAAATTACCGGCAACAAAGATGAAAAACAGCGGCAGCGCGGATTTGAAGCGGTAAATCGCCAGCGCATAGCCCGTCAGACAGGCCAGCCCCACGGACAGGATCATCGTCGGGATAGTTATGATCAGCGTGTTGAGCATGTAGTTGACCGCGCGCGGACGCGACAGCACTTCGGCATAGTTTGAAATCAGCGCGAATTCGGACGGGATGCCAAACAGGTTGCCCGTGTTGATATCAACGGCTGTGCGGATGGATGTCATGAAAATGGCCAGCAGAGGCAGCAGCCAGACAATCAGCGCGACCGGTAACGCGAGTTTATAGACCAGTTGTGCTGCGGGAGTGCGTTTTTCGATGGGTCTCGGAAACATCTTAATGGCCCTCCTTCTCGTCCTGATACATCCGATACAGGAAGTAGCTGATGTAGATCAGCATGATGGCAAACAGCACGACGGCGATGGCCGAGCCATAGCCGTAACGTCCCACACCCTCGCCGACCGCCTGGTCATACATGTAGTATGCCAGCACATTGGTGGAGCCGAACGGCCCGCCCTGGGTCATGGTGGCAATCATATCAAATGAACGCAGCGCGCCGATGACAGTGACCACAATGGCGATAAAGGTGGCAGGCTTGAGTTGCGGAAGAATGACGTGACGCAGCATTTTGAAACCGCGCGCGCCATCCAGCCGGCCTGCCTCAATCTGGTCCGGCGACACATTGTTGAGACCGGTCAGATACAGGATCATGCAATAGGCGATTTGCGGCCACAGACCGGCGATGATGATGCCGTAAGTGGCGGAATGCTCATTGCCGAGAATTGAAGGCGGCGGCACCGAGCAAACCGTCGTCACATTGCCGACAATGTTGATGCGCTCCTCACAGAAAAAGAAGCCCCACACTTCGGCCACCAGGCCAAAATCCGGGTTGTAGGCCCATGTAAAAATCAGACCAACGACAACCTGGCTGATCACAAACGGGAAGAAGAACAGAGATTTGTAAATGCGGATACCGGTGACGGTCTGGTTCAGAAACAGGGCGATTGCCAAGCCGATTGGCACGGCAAGCATGTAGAGCACCAGCCACAGCACATTGTTCCACAGCGACGTATAGAAATTCGGATCATCCAACAGCAGCGCGTAGTTTTTCAGCCCTACCCACTCGCCGGTCCAATTGCCGTTAACATCGCGCAGGCCGTTCCACTCGGTGAACGAATAGGTGAACGACTGGAAGATCGGGATGATCACATAGACCAGAAAGAAGCCCAAACCGACGGCCACAAACAACCACGGCGCGAATTTGATTTGATTGCGCTTGTAGACCGATGTGCTGGTGATGGCGACAAACGCACCTGCCAATGCGGCAATCAGCAAAACCATGCGAATGAAGAATGTCGGCACGCGCGCTTCGCGACGCTGGTTGTAGCCAAGCCATTCCTGCACGGCACCGGGATCGACAATTGCAAACAGGCCAATAAGCGCGGCTACCAACACGGCAAGGCCGATCATCATGCGGGTGGGCTGCGGCGCATAGCGGTTTGCGCGGGCTTGACGGCCCGTACTCATGCCTGCTGTCAGATCAGCACTTGCCATGATGGTCCCTCCCCCGTTGCCGAAATAAAGCTGATCACGGTGGCCTTGCGCCGCGTGGTCAGGTCAATGCCGGCAAAGGCAATGCCGGGCCTGCGTGGTGCAGGCCCGGCGATTGATTGAATGCTTAGTAGACTTCTGACTGAACCTTATCGAGGTTGGTCAGCACTTCGTCCAAGGTTGACGGATCCAGCATGAACTTCTGGAAGCCTTCCATACCTGCGGTTGCCATGGCAGCTGGTGCATCACGGTCGAAGAACTGAGCCAAGCCGGAAGCGGTGGACACGGTTTGCATGCCTTCAACGATGAACTTGTCATCCTCGTTGATGGCCGCTTTCGAGTTTGGCGGCAACTGACCCAGCGTCTTGTTCCATTCGGACTGAATGTCCGGCTGGGCAATGAACGACAGGAACTTTTTCGCATTGTCGACATTTTTCGCGTTCGCGGGAATGAAGAATGCGTCAGCCGGTGCTTCTTCAGCGCGTGCCAAGCCTTCAGTGATTTCCGGGAACTGGAAGAAATCGATTTGCTCGTCGGTCAAGCCTGCTTCCTTGAAAGCAGCCACGGCAAAGTTGCCCATCACATACATCGCCGCGTCACCATTGGCGAAAGGCGCAATCGCATCCTGCCAGCTCATCGTGGCATGGTTGGCAATCGGGGTGCAACGCTCAAGCATTGTTTCCCAATTGGCAAATGTCGCGCGGATGCGGTCATCGGTGTATTTGATTTCACCGGCGGTCAGCGCATTGTGCACATCGTAGCCATTGGTGCGCAGGTTGAGATAGTCAAACACGCCGGCGGCGGTCCACAGGAACTTGGTGCCGATGGTGAACGGTGTCACACCGTTTTGCTTCATCGTGTCACACGCGGCAAGCATGGCGTCCCATGTTGCAGGCTCCTCAAGGCCGAGCTTATCGAAGATGTCTTTGCGGTAGTAAACGCCCCACTGGTAATAGGAGTAAGGCACGCCCCACTGCTTGCCATCGCGCGACATGGTCGGCTTGATGGCTTCAAAGCTGGTCGACAGGTTCGGGTCAGATGCCCACAGATCAGAGATATCCATGAACAGGCCGGCATCGACAAATGGCGCCATGCGGTTGCCGGGATACCAGGCAATCACGTCGGGCGAATCGGTCTGCAGCGCGCCGCGAATGGTGTTTTTGTGTGCTTCGCGATCTGCGATGTTCACCGTGACGTTGATATCCGGATTGGCGGCCTCGAAGGCGGCAACGGCGGCTTCGAACGCTTCCTTCGGTGCCGGGTTCAAATCGTCATAGGTGATAACCAGCTCGCTTGCGAAAGCAGCCGTTGCCATCAGCGCAGCAGACGCCACACCCAGAATTGATGTTTTCAGGATTGATTTCATTGGTGCGTTTCCTCCCGTTTAACGCGACAATGACCGCAGCAATGCAGCGGCCCAGTCAACTCTCCCTTTGTTCCACTATTCGGAACAGTGTTTGACTATTTGAAACTATCGCGTTAATCTGATACAAAAGTCAAGCGCTCTCAACGCAAATGGGTGGGCGCTGCTATTTGGGAGGATAGCTTGGGCAAGATTGACGGCAATACCGGCACGCTGGGCAAGGCAATGGCGGTGGTTGAGGCAATCGCTTCAGCCGATGCGCCGTTGCGATTCGGCGATTTAGCGCGCCAAGTGCCCCAGCCAAAGGCAACGCTGCACCGCCAGATCAGCAATCTAATTGAAGAGGGCCTCATCGAGGCGCGCCCTGACAGCACCTATGGGTTGGGCGTGCGGCTGCTGAAGCTGGCCGCGCGCAGTTGGAGCGACAGCCGGTTCCGCCTGATTGCCGAACCGCATTTGATGCAGTTGCACAAAGACACCGGCGAAACGGTGCATCTGGGCATATTGCAGGGTGTTGAGGTTATCTATCTCGACAAGGTGGAAAGCAAAATGTCGGTGCGCATGCACAGCCAGATCGGCAATGCGTCGCCGTGCTATTGCACCGGCGTGGGCAAAGCGGCGCTCTCAGCGCTTCCCTTGGCGCGCGCCGAGGCGCTGGCCTCGCAGATCACCTTTGTGCGCCACACACCGCACACGCTGACAGATGCAACAGCACTGCTGGCGGAACTTGAAACAATCCGCCGCACCGGCATCAGCTATGACAGTGAAGAGCACGAAACCGGCATCCACTGCATCGCCGCGCCGGTTTATTCGGCAGACCGCGCCTTGGTGGCCGGCCTGTCGGTGACCGCGCCGACTTACCGCGTGCAGCGCGAACAGCTGGACGGCTGGGCAGATCTCCTTCTTGCAACAACCTCGGCCATTATGGATGACATGAACATCCGCATGGGCCCAAAATCATAGAAATGGACAAACCATGGCAGATGTAACGGTACGCCAGCTCAAAAAATCATTCGGCAGCGTCGACGTCATTCATGGTGTCGATCTTGATATTGGGTCGGGTGAATTTGTCGTGTTCGTCGGGCCTTCAGGCTGCGGCAAGTCGACATTGCTGCGGCTGGTTGCCGGTCTTGAGGACGCGACATCGGGCACAATTGCCATTGGTAATGATGATGTCACCCGGGTTGAGCCAGCCGACCGGGGTGTGGCGATGGTGTTTCAATCTTACGCGCTCTATCCGCATATGACGGTTGCGGAGAATATGGGCTTTGGTTTGAAAATGACCGGCTCCGATGATGCCCTGATCAAGGAGCGCGTCAGCAAGGCCGCCGCCATTTTGCATCTGGACCAGTTGCTGGACCGCAAGCCCAAGGCCCTGTCGGGCGGGCAACGCCAACGCGTCGCTATCGGGCGCGCCATTGTGCGTGAGCCGAAAGTGTTCCTGTTTGATGAGCCGCTGTCTAACCTTGACGCTGAACTGCGCGTGCAGATGCGCCTGGAAATTGCCAAGCTGCACAATGATCTGGGTGCGACGATGATTTATGTGACGCACGACCAGGTGGAAGCCATGACGCTGGCCGACAAAATTGTCGTGCTGCGCGCGGGCCGCGTGGAGCAAGTGGGTTCGCCGCTTGGGCTCTACAATGATCCGGACAATCTGTTTGTCGGCGGCTTTATCGGTTCGCCAAAAATGAACTTTCTCGCCGGAACTGTCGTCAAATCAACCGGTGCCAGCGCCGATGTGAAACTGGATGATTTTGACTGCACCGCCACGGTGCCCGTCAAATCAAAGCCGGAAGCAGGCACAAAGGTGAAGCTGGGCATTCGGCCGGAGCACTTCTCCAAGACCGGCAAATCAACCCTGAAAACCAAGATCGATGTTATCGAAGAGCTGGGCGGCACATCCTTTGCCTATTCAGGCGCAGATACCGCAGAGCCCTTGACGATTGAGGTGAAAGAGCGCGATCCGATCAAGCCCGGTCAAACCATCACCGTGGCGTTTGATCCGGCACGGGCATTTGTGTTTGATGCGCAAACGCAACTGCGTATCCGCTAACGCGGTTCAAGCCGCGTCAGACTGGGCAGGGTCGGTCATCAAGGCGTGGATCGTGTCTGCATCGGTGGTGTTGCGGATGGCCTGCATGCGTTGACGGTCGCGCATTGCCCTTGCCACCCGTGATAGCGCTTTCAGGTGGTCGGCACCGGCTTCTTCAGGTGCCAGCAGCATCATGATCATATCGACCGGCTGGTCATCGAGCGCATCAAAATCAACCGGCTCCTCCAGGCGCACAAACACGCCGGTGATGCGGTCATATTTGCCAAATTTACCATGCGGGATTGCAACGCCGTTGCCGACACCGGTCGAGCCCAGCTTTTCGCGCTGGACGATTGTGTCAAATATTTCGCGAGCCGACAGGCCTGTCAGCTCGCTTGCTTTTTCGCTCAGCGCTTGAAGCACCTGTTTCTTGGAAGACGCTTTGATGTCCGTAATCACTGCGTCCCGCGATAGAAAATCGCCGAGTTCCATCGTGAATTCCAGTTTGTCGCTGAGTTTCCGGTGCCGCCCGCTTTACGATGAAGTCAGGCGGCTGGGATCAATCCAGCCAATGTTTCCGTCAGCACGCCGATAGACGAGGTTAACCTCGCCGCTGGCCGCGTTCCGGAACACATAGACCGGGTTATCCTGCAGGTCCAGTTGCAAAACGGCGGATGACACCGGCAATGTGGACAGTTTCATGGAAGTTTCCGCGACCACCACAGGTGCGAAATCTTCTGGAATATCATCATCTTCCGTTTCCGGCAGCGGCTCAAAAACGGTGTAGGCGTAGGCCTCTGCTTTTTTTGCGCTGGCGGCCTCGGAATGGGATTTCAAACGCCGTTTGTAGCGCCGCAAGCGCTTGTCGATGCGCTCGGCAGCCGCCTCAAAGCTGGATTGCGGCTCCATTGATTCGCCGGTTGCCTGCAGCACAGTGCCGCTGTCGAGGTGCAGTGAAATATCAGCGGTAAAACGTGAACCGGCTTTTTCAACAACCACATGGCCGTTGCCACGTCCGTCAAAATACTTGTCTACAGCCTCGGAAATGCGCTCTTCGATGCGCGTGCGAAATGCGTCGCCAATTTCCATATGCTTGCCGGATACGCGTAATTCCATGATGTGCTCCTCATGCTGATTTAGTCAAACGCCTACTCGATAGGGTAGCCGTTTACGCAGCCTGCGCCTAATTATCGCTGGTGCGCAAGGTGCGGGATTTGAAAAAGCGACACGTGGTTGAAGCCAGCTTACTCGGCGGCGAGCATGCGGGCCCTCTTCTCGCGTCGGCGCTGCACCGATGAGGAGATTGCCATCGCTTCACGGTATTTTGCCACCGTGCGCCGGGCGATGGCGATGCCTTGCTGGTTCAGCATCTCGACCAAGGCGTCATCGGACAAAACTTTGCGCGGATCTTCAGCGTCAATCATATCGCGGATCTTTTGGCGAACCGCTTCCGATGAATGCGCCTCCCCATCTGCGCTGGTGCCGGAAGCGGAAATGGCGACCGTGAAGAAATAACGCAATTCAAACAGACCGCGCGGCGTCATCATGTATTTATTGGAAGCGACACGACTCACCGTCGATTCGTGCATCTCAATGGCGTCGGCAACCGCCTTCATGGTCATCGGTTTAAGCGAGCGCACACCTTCGGCAAAAAACGCGTCCTGCTGTTTGACGATTTCGGTCGCAACTTTCAGAATGGTTTGGGCGCGCTGGTTCAGGCTGCGCTCCAGCCAGTTGGCATTGGCAAAACAATCGGAGACAAAAGATTTGTCGGCACCCGCGCCGACATTGCGGCTCAAGGTGGCGTGGTAATCACGGTTGACGAGAACGCGGGGCAACGCCTCCTCATTGAGTTCGATGCGCCAACTGCCATCGCTGGCTTCGGTGACAACGACATCATGGATGATCGCCTGACTGCCAGCGGTATCAAAAGCACGTCCGGGATGCGGATCGAGCGTTCTGATTTCGCCAAGCATGTCCAGCAAATCGCTTTCATCAACGGCGCACAACTGACGCAGTGTTTTGAAATCACGCCGTGCCAACAGTTCCAGATTGTCGATCAAGGCGGCCATTGCCGGATCGAGCCGGTCAAGCCGTTGACACTGAATGCGCAGACATTCGGCGAGATTGCGGGCAAACAGGCCGGCCGGTTCGCACTCTTGGAGCGCACCCAAGACGGCTTCAACATCTTCGCTTTCGCAGGCCAAGCGCCCAGCTATCTCGTCAATATCCACATCAATATAACCACGCTCATCAAGCGCATCGACGAGTTCGCTGGCAATCAACCGGTCTTGCGGGGTGGAAACCATAAAAGCGATCTGCTCGGTCACATGGTCGCGCAGTGAAACCTTTCCCGCAATATAATCTTCAATATCGGCGCCTGTATGCTCGTTGATCCCGAACGGCAGGTTGGTTGTCATATCCGGCCCTTGCCGGGCTTGCTCAATGGCGGCGCGCGCATTGTCGTCGGGGAACACATTTTCCATCGACGAGTCGAAGGCTTCCTGCATGGACTGCGTGGAGACCGTGTCGATTGAGCCGTCGAAAACCGAGGCATCAAGACTGTCGTTTTGCTCTGTCGCCGATGGCTGATCGCGGTCGCCATGCTCCAAGAGCGGGTTCTGCTCAATCTGGTCATCAATGAATTTGGACAATTCCAGATGCGTGAACTGCAACAAGCGGATCGATTGCAGCAATTGAGGCGTCACAGACATTGTCTGCGCTTGGCGAATGTTCAAGCGGGCATTGAGCGCCATAAAAACCTCAATATGAAAACCTCAGACGGGTGTCTGCACCATGCACCAGTTTGGTTTCGGACCCTGAAACGGAGCCGATTTCAAATTGGCGCGCGACTTGCATGATAGCTAACAACGAAACCCTAAAGATTTCTAGCCCGAAGCGCGTAAACTTAGCCGAATTGCCAATTTCGTTGGCAAAACCGGCCCTTCGGGCGCTCACAGCTTGAATTGCTCGCCAAGGTACAGACGCCGCACATCGGGATTGGCGATAATCTCGGCAGGCGTGCCATGGGTCAACACCTGGCCTGCATGGATGATGTAAGCGCGGTCGATCAAGCCCAACGTTTCGCGCACGTTATGGTCGGTGATCAGCACGCCGATGCCACGGGTTGTCAAATGGCGCACCAGTGCCTGAATGTCGGCAACTGCAATCGGGTCGACACCGGCAAACGGCTCGTCAAGCAACATAAATGTCGGGTCTGATGCCAGCGCGCGGGCGATCTCGCAGCGCCGCCGCTCACCGCCCGACAACGCAATTGACGGAGACTTGCGCAAATGGGCGATGGAAAACTCGTCGAGCAATTCGTCGAGTTTACGACGCCGCGCCGCCGCGCTTTTTTCAACAACCTCAAGCACCGCCATGATGTTCTTTTCAACCGAAAGGCCGCGAAAAATGGAGGCCTCCTGCGGCAGATAGCCGATGCCAAGGCGTGCGCGCTGGTACATCGGCATCTTTGTTATATCATTGCCATCGAGCAAAATGCGGCCCTGGTCCACCGGCACGAGACCGGTGACCATGTAAAAGCTGGTTGTTTTGCCCGCGCCGTTGGGGCCAAGCAGACCCACTGCCTCGCCGGTGCGCACCGCCATCGATGCGCCATCGACGACGCGCCGGTTGCCATAGGTTTTGGTCAGGCCGCGCGCAATCAGCGTGCCGGTCAGATCACGGCCTGCATAGGGATCATCATTGTCGTGGCCTGCCGCTGCCGCCTTGCGCGTTTTGGGCGCTTTGGGCTTGGGCAAGCGCTCAACCAGTTTTTTGACAGCAAGGCCCAAAGCTCAGTTCCGGTTCAGCGAGCGTGGCTGAATGAGGACTTTCGGGCGGCTGGCTGTGTTGCCGCAGCCTTCAAGCTTGGCGCGGCTGTTGGCCATCGTCACCGTGAGCTTGCAGCCGGTTGCCACATTGCCGCCTTCCGACAGCGTTACCCGCTTGCCGGTCAAGACCAGAACCTCCGAACGCATGTCATAGGTGCCCTGGTCGCCGGTTGCGACTTGCGGTCCGGTTTGAATATTGACACCGCCCGACACTTCCAGGCGCTCAATTGCCGCCTGCCCGGTGCCAACCGCCTCAGCGCCACCACTGGTATCGTAGTGAATGACAAGACGGCCTGTGCGCAGCACGGTTTCGCCCTGCACAACCGATACATTGCCGTCAAACACTGCCAAACCCTCGGTTTCGCGCATTTCCAGCCGGTCACCTTCGATTTGCACCGGCTCATCGGATGACAGCGCCAAACCATCGGCACCACCGAACGATTGCGCCTGTGCATGGGGTGCTGCGGTCAGGCCTGAGGCCAACATAGCGGCGACAAGCAGGGCTGAAGTCCGAAAAGAAAAGAGGCGATTTGTCATTGAGCGATGGGGCTCTCTACAGCGGGTTGCGGGGTTGGCGCGGCCATTTGAGGCACGGCACCAGGCGGAATAGTAATACGCACTTTTGTTTCAAAAACCACAACATCACCGTTGTCGCTGATTTTCATGCTGCCAGCATTGATGATGGTGCCGTTGCGGTCAATTGTAACCGGCTTGTTGGTGACAAAGTTACCCGCTTCCACATCAATGTCGGCATCTTCAAATTGCATGGATACGCCATCGCTGGTGGAAAAGCTCGACTTGCCTTCCAGTCCCAGCGCGTTGACATCGCGATTATAGGTGCCTTTCGGCGCGACGAGTTTGCCCGTGGTTCCGGCGCGCAATTCAAAATCAGCGCGAATTTCTTCAAGCTGCACGGACGCCTGATCGGTCAAGGATTGCACGGCGCGCTGGGCGGTCATGGCGTAAGCGCGGTCATCGCTGGTCGTGCCCGTCATCTCCGGATTGGCCATCACCAGATTGCCGTCATTAATCACCGTCTGCGACAGATCAACGCTCACCTCATCGGGTAAAACGATGCGGGAAATATAAAACTGCGCGCCAAGCGCCAAAAGGCCTGCAATGGCCGCTGCAGGCAGCGCAAATTTAAGCACGGCAACACGGCGTGAATGGGCGCGCGCCGCACCATATGTCCGCGCGGCCCGGGCGCGTCGTGGCGCTGTGATATCTGCATCGTGACCCATATCTGCCCTTTAGCGACCAAAAACAAAGTCGTAAACCGGCATGGCACTAACAGTGTAATATGGTCTTATTGGGACCTAGAGCGCAACTGCATGTATAAACTCAGTAAAAATATATGCGACGGCTCGTCATGGCCATTCATCTTGCGGTGCCTGACCGCTTGTGCAACACATCTGCCGTAACATGGGAGTGCGCATGGCGCTGGCAGACGAGATTATCGACCGGCAGAAAATCCGGCGGAAAATGGGCTTTTGGCGCATTGTTGCGGTCGCCGCTGTGGCCGTGCTGCTGGTTTGGGCACTGGTGGATGTACTGACTGGCGAGGATGGGACAGGGCGCGGCGGCGACCACATCGCCCATGTGACCATTTCTGGCGCGATAACCGGCGACACTGAACTGCTGGAACGGCTGGACAAGATCGCCGAAAGCGAGCGCGTCAAAGGGGTGATCATCACCATGAATTCGCCCGGCGGTACCACCGCCGGAGGCGAAGCGCTGTATGACGCGATCAAGCGGGTGAGCGACCGTAAGCCTGTGGTCACCCAAGTCGATACGCTTGCGGCGTCTGCCGGCTATATGATCGCTGCCGCCAGCGACCACATTATCGCGCGCAGCACGTCAATTGTCGGGTCTATCGGCGTGATTTTTCAGTATCCGAAAATCGACGGCCTGTTGGAAACCGTCGGCGTCGAGATGCGCGCCATCAAATCGTCACCACTGAAGGCCGAACCATCGTTTTTTGGCGAAACACCGCCGGGCGCGGAAGAAATGATCCGCACCATGCTGCTGGACAGCTTCGTCTGGTTCAAGGATCTGGTGGCGGCGGAACGCAGTTTTTCTGAAACCGAGATCAACATGCTGGCTGACGGTTCGGTCTTTACCGGCCGGCAGGCGCTCGAAAACGGCTTGATTGATGCGCTAGGCGGTATGCGCGAAGCCGAAAGCTGGCTGAAGACGCAGGACCTGTCTGAAGACCTACCGGTGCTGGAGTGGCGCAAGCCGGCTGCGGGGCCAAACTTCCTATTTGCCGATGCCGGCGTGTCATGGCTTGCCGAGCGCGTTGGTATGCCGTTAAGGTATTCTCTGACCAATGAAGTAAAAGACCGGCTGCTGCTCAACGGGCTGCTGTCGATTTGGCATGTTGAATAAGTGACCAGGACGAACCGATGATAAAGTCTGAACTCGTGCAAACGATCGCCAACCGTAACCCGCATCTGTATCAGCGCGACGTGGAAAACATCGTCAACGCGGTTTTTGACGAAATAACGGATACGCTTGCCATGGGTAACCGGGTTGAGTTGCGCGGGTTTGGCGCTTTCGGTGTCAAGGCACGTCCGGCACGCGAGGGCCGCAATCCGCGCACCGGTGAAACGGTCACGGTGGACGAAAAATGGGTGCCGTTTTTCAAAACCGGTAAAGAGTTGCGTGAGCGGCTGAACGGTCAAGACGACTAAGAATAACAAGGGTCCGCACTATGCTTCGCCGCTTAATTACCGTTCTGTTTGTTGTGCCTGTTGCGATCGTTTTGATTGCGCTGTCGGTCGCCAACCGGCAAGTTGTGCCGGTCAGTCTGGATGTGTTTAACCCCGGCAACCCGCTTCTGACGTTTTCAGCGCCGATGTTTGCCTGGATGTTTGGTGCGATGGCTGTGGGTATCGTGATCGGCGGCATTGCGACCTGGTTTACCCAAGGCAAGCACCGTAAGCATGAGCGTGAACTGCAGCGCGAAACTGACAAACTGCGCTATGAGGTGGAAGACACCAAGCGCAAGGCTAATATTGGCGAACCCACGTCGGGCCAAGCGCTGGTCATGCAGCGCAACTGATCCGATATGCGCATTGTTTCAGCCGCGGACGTTGATGCGACGCTCACATTTCCCGCGTTGATTGATGCGCTGGCTGGTGCATTTTGCGGCAACATCCAAGCGCCGCCGCGCCACCACCACACAAAACCAAACGATAGCGCGTCAGACCAGACCCTGCTGCTAATGCCTGCGTGGGATGAGCGCTACATCACCACCAAACTGGTTTGTGTGACGCCTGACAATGGCGCCCGCGCCTTGCCCGCTGTGATGGCCAGTGTGATTGTGATGAACGCTGAAACCGGCGCGCAAATTGCGATGATTGATGGCGCACGGGTGACGCTGTGGCGCACGGCCTGTGCGTCGGCGCTCGCAGCGCGCTATCTGGCGCGTCAAGATGCTGAGAATTTGCTGATTGTTGGCGCGGGCGCGCTTGCACCGTTTCTGGTGAAAGCGCACTGCGCGGTGCGCAACTACAAGCGTATTTCGATCTGGAACAGAAATAGCGCCAACGCCGAAGCGGTCGCCAAGCTGCTCGCCGATGAAGGCATCAACGCCGATGTCAGCGATGATTTGTCCGCCGCAACCGCCGCCGCTGACACGATTTCATCAGCAACGCTTTCCACGGTGCCGCTGATCAAGGGCGCTGACTTGCGCCCCGGTACACATCTGGATCTCGTGGGGGCTTTCACGCCGTTGATGCGCGAGACCGACGACGCCTGCGTGCAGCGCGCAAGCCTGTTCGTCGATACGTTTGCCGGTGCGCTCAGCGAGGGTGGCGATCTGGTTCAACCCATCAAGAGCGGCCTTATCAGCCGCGATGATGTGCGCGCTGAACTATCCATGCTTACCAAGGGCGATCATGGCGGACGCCGGGCTGAAGACGAAATCACCCTGTTCAAAAGCACCGGCGCATCACTGGAAGATTTTGCGGCGGCGGCATTGATTTGCGACCGGCTGGGTCTGGCTTAGTAATCTAAGCCTAGCCAAGCATCCAGACGATCACGCCCAGCACGATGCACAAAACCAAGCCCCAAAAGAAAACGGTGCCAGCATTGTCGCGATATGTTTCTGCCATTTTTAGTCTCCCCATTTATAGGCTTACAAAGGATCATTTTTGCGCGGCGTCAAGGCATTTGGCATTTTTTCGTTTTACGCCTATCTGTGGCAAACGCACCAGATACCGGGCTTGGGACACGACGATTTGACTCGCAATAAAAACAATAAAAATCAGAAGGCCCGGACAAACCGTGACAGGCCCACAGCCGCCGGCACAAAGGCCCCTGCTTTCCGTCCGCAGCCCAAACACGCGGCACCTGCTCCAAAACAGGAGCAACCGGCACGCGCGGCGCGCCAAGGTTCACGCCCTGCCGAGCGGATACCGGTTATCCTCGAAACCTTGGCTGACGAAAATTTTGCGCTGCTCGACAGTGGCGATGGCCAAAAGCTGGAGCAATATGGGCGCTACCGGATTGTGCGCCCCGAGGCGCAAGCCATCTGGGCCAAGCGATTGCCTGCCGCACAATGGGAGACCGCCGACGCGCTGTTTACCGGTGACACCGACGAAGAAGGCATGGGGCGCTGGCACTTTCCAAAAGGCCAATTGGGCGAAACATGGCCGATGGAATTTGACCGTGTCGGCTATTTCGGGCGCTTCACCTCGTTCCGTCATGTCGGTGTCTTTCCCGAGCAAGCCGCCCATTGGCGCGCCATGCGCGAGGCGATCATCGCGGCGGACCGTCCGGTCAAAGTGCTTAACCTGTTTGGCTATACCGGCGTTGCCTCGCTGGTGGCAGCGCAGGCCGGTGCCCATGTCACCCATGTGGACGCCTCCAAAAAAGCAATTACCTGGGCGCGCGAAAACCAGAACACCGCCGACCTTGACGACAAGCCGATCCGCTGGATTTGCGAAGATGCGTTGAAATTTGTGCAGCGCGAAGCGCGCCGTGGCAACACTTACGACATCATTCTCACCGACCCGCCCGCCTATGGACGCGGCCCTAATGGCGAGGTCTGGCAGCTGTTTGAAGGCTTACCGGACATGCTGGATAATTGCCGGGCGATATTGTCGGACCAGCCCCTAATGCTGGTGCTGACGGCTTATGCCATCCGCGCGTCGTTTTATGCGATGCACGAGATGATGATGGACGTGTTTACCGGCTACCCGATTAAAGGATGTGTGGAATCAGGTGAGTTGATTCTGCGGGAACGCGATTCCAACCGGGCCCTATCGACGTCCATGTTCAGCCGTTGGGTGCCGGAGGGTGGCGCATGACCATTGAGCACGGCCGCCTGAAGGAGATTACCAGCGCCTCCAATCCGATTATCAAAGACATCAAGCTGCTTGAGAAAAAGCGTCACCGTGATGAGACCAACCGCTTTATTGCTGAAGGCATGAAGCTGATCATCGATGCGGTGGAAGCGGGCTGGCAGTTGGTGACGCTGATCCATGCGAAAACCGCCAGCGACAATGACTTGGTCAAGACGCTGGCCGAGCGCACGATGGCAGCGGGCAGCGATGTGCTGGTGGTGCCGGAAAAAGTGCTGGGCGCCATTACCCGGCGTGACAACCCTCAAATGGTGGTCGGCGTGTTTGCCAAGCGCATGGCTGATGCAAAGCAGATTGTGCCGACCGGCAACGATGTGTGGATTGCGCTCGACCGGGTGCGCGACCCCGGCAATCTGGGCACCATCATGCGCACAGCCGATGCGGCAGGTGCCAAGGGTGTGATTTTGGTGGGCGAGACAACAGACCCGTTTGCCACCGAAACCGTGCGCGCCACGATGGGTTCAATCTTCGCGATGCCCGTTGCACGCATGGGCACGGATGAATTTATCGGCTTTGCCAAAGCCTGGCCCGGCCATGTGGTCGGCACGCATTTGGCGGGAGCCGTGGACTATCGCACGCCGGATTATGCCAGCAAGCCGACGCTTCTGATCATGGGCAATGAGCAAGCAGGCATGCCTGACGCGTTGGTGGCATGCTGCAGCCATCTGGTTAAAATCCCGCAGGTCGGCAAAGCGGATTCGCTCAATCTCGCTATCGCCACGGCCTTGTGCCTGTATGAAGTGCGCCGGAAAGCGCTGACCTTTGACGGGGTGGCAGATGGGTAAGTATCGCTGGCCGCTGGTCTTGGGTGCTGTCGTCATCATCGGCGACCAATTGTGCAAATGGGCTGTGGAAGCCTACATGCCGTTTCAGGTGAAATATGAAATCGTGCCGACCTTCGCACTGTTTCGCACCTATAATGAGGGCATCGCGTTTTCCATGCTGTCAGGGCTTGGCGCGGGGCCGTTGATTGCGATTGCCTTAGCGGTCAGCGCCTTTGTCATCTGGCTGTGGCGTGACAGCCCCGCCGATCGGCGCTTTGCGCATTTTGGCTTTGCGCTCATTTTAGGCGGTGCCATCGGCAATCTGATTGACCGCGTGCGCTTTGGCTATGTCATCGATTATTTTCTGTTTCACCTGCCGCAATGGTCTTTTGCGGTTTTCAACTTCGCCGATGCGGCCATCACAGTCGGCGCGGGTCTGGTGATTTTGGATGAAGTGCTTGCGTGGCGGCGCCATGCGCGCCACAACACCGACGACAACAATATTTCATAAAGCTGCTGATTGGGAGACGACATGGCTGACACATTCAAAGCGATCATGGTTTCGCGCGATGAAGAAAAGAAACAAAGCGTCGGCGTGCATGACCTCACTGTCGATGATTTGATGGAAGGCGATGTGGTCGTCGCGGTGGAAGCCACCACCGTCAATTATAAAGACGGGCTTGCGATCACCGGCAAGTCGCCGGTCGTGCGCCGCTGGCCGATGATCCCCGGCATCGATTTTGCTGGAACCGTGGTCTCCAGCGAACACGCAAGCTGGAAAGCGGGCGACAAGGTTATTCTCAATGGTTGGGGCGTGGGTGAAACCCATTATGGCGCCTATGCGGGCCGCGCGCGCGTCAACGGCGACTGGCTGATCGCCCTGCCCGATGCGATGACACCGGTCAACGCCATGGCGATTGGTACGGCGGGCTACACCGCGATGCTGAGTGTGTTGGCGCTGGAACGCGCGGGCATTACGCCGGATCGCGGCCCGATTGTGGTCACCGGTGCATCCGGCGGTGTAGGTTCGGTTGCGATATCGGTTCTGTCCAAGCTCGGCTACAGTGTGATTGCCTCCACCGGCCGCGCGTCAGAGGCTGACTACCTGAAAGGGCTTGGTGCCAGTGAGATTATCGACCGCGCTGAACTGAGCGAGCCGGGCCGTCCGCTTGGTAAGGAATTGTGGGCCGGTGGCGTTGATTCTGTCGGCTCGACGACACTGGCCAATGTGTTGGCGCAAACCATGGCGGGCGGTGCTGTTTCGGCCTGTGGCCTGGCGCAGGGCTTTGACCTGCCCACCACTGTCATGCCGTTCATCCTGCGCGGCGTATCTTTACTCGGTATCGACTCGGTGATGGCTAAAAAAGAGCTGCGCGAAGAGGCATGGTCACGGCTGGTGACAGATC
Source organism: Ahrensia sp. (assembly GCA_049682915.1). Classification (GTDB taxonomy): domain Bacteria; phylum Pseudomonadota; class Alphaproteobacteria; order Rhizobiales; family Rhizobiaceae; genus JBCDLI01. Next base: position 35,001 of record JBAUIL010000161.1, read on the forward strand.
TGGATGCGGCAAAGCTGGAAAGCCTGTCGACCAAAATCGGCTTTGACGACATCATCGAAACCGCGACCGGCATTCTGGACGGCAAGGTGCGTGGCCGGGTTGTCGTGGATATGGCCGGTTAAGCATAGCGCTCAACATGATTGTAACCATGCGGTGGTAGAACCGCCGCATGAACAAACATACCGCACCCACCGACACCCCTGATGCGCTGCGCGTCGCGCTTGACAATGCGCGCGACGCCGACCGCGCCAAAAGCCGTTTTCTGGCAACCGTCAGCCATGAAATCCGTACCCCACTCAACGGGTTGATCGGCATGGGCAAACTGCTGGCAGACACCGAATTGACGCCGGAGCAGCATTCCTATGTGGATGCGATCACCTCGTCGGGTGAAGCGTTGCTTCTGCTGGTCAATGATTTGCTGGAATTCGGGCGTCTTGAATCGGGCGACACGCAGGCGCGCGCGGAATCCGTGGATATCCGCACGATGGTTGCCGGTGTGGTGGAACTGATGGCCAATCAGGCGCACGCCAAGGGACTGGATTTTGGCTATTATATTGCGCCGGACGTACCGGTACAATTGACGTTGGTGCCCGGCCATTTGCGCCAAGTGCTGTTCAACGTGATCGGCAACGCGGTCAAGTTTACCGAAATCGGTGGCGTTAGCATTACCATTGAAACCGATGGGCGGGTGCTGACAATAGCGGTGTCGGATTCCGGCCCCGGTATTGATGAGGCAGCAGCGGAAAAGATTTTTCAGCCCTTTGAACAAGCCGAGAGCGGCCTGGCGCGCAGCCATGAGGGCGCGGGGCTTGGCCTGTCCATCGCCAAGCGATTGGTCGAAGCAGGCGGCGGCTCATTGAGCCTGACAAGTGAGCCCGGTGTTGGCTCATGTTTCACGATCACCCTGCCCATGCGCGACGCGGAACCATTGGTGATTGACGATGTCGGCTTTCTTGAGGCGATGCCGGTATCACTGATCATGCAGGCCGGGCCGGAGCGGGACATGATTGCGCGCTATCTGCGCGACTCCAAAGCAGATATGCACATTGCGGACGCGCTGGACTTTGCCGCGATCGCGCCCAATAGCATTATCATTGTCGACAAGCGCCTGCCTGATGAGATTGATGCGCTGGCCGCAGAGATCGACAATCATCACATCGTCGCTTTGATCGAACCAATCCAGCGCGGCTCCACCGGTGCGCTTTTCAAAGCGGAGGGTCACTCCTATCTGACGCGTCCGATCCGTCCGTCCACCGCCCACCGCATTTTGGCGGCTATCAGCCAAGGTGGCTCGCTTCCCGAGCGCGTGGAACCGCAAAAGCCGAAAGCCTCGCGCAAGCGCAAACGCCGCGCTTTGAATGTTTTGATGGCCGAGGACAATGCGATCAACGCAATCTTGACGCGTCGTCTGTTGGAAGATGCGGGCCATACGGTGACCCATGTCGAAGATGGCGCAGCTGCCTGTGACGCGGCGCGCGTTCAAGCTTTCGACGTGATCTTGATGGATTTGCACATGCCGGTAATGGATGGTGTGGATGCCATTGAGCACATTCGCCGCAATGAGGAAGAAACCGGTGGCATAGCCGTGCCGATCTTCGCGCTGACCGCCGATACGACCGACCATACGCGCCAAATCGTCATCAATGCCGGTGGCACGGACCTGATGCCGAAGCCGCTGAGCACCGATATGTTGGCCACTATCGACCGAAGCGTTCAAAGCCTGTAGTCATCGACCTGTCGCAACAGGCTGCTAGCATTCGAAGCAGCCCTGTTCGGCACGGCTTGACCGGCTATATTTGGACGCGATGAACCAAGTACACGACATTGACGCTGAGGCTGGCAGGACCGCCACCGACACGCTGGGGCAAATCGGGCCTTTGCAGGTGCGGCTGGCACGCACGATGGCGGAAATTGACGCTGCCCAAGCCCTGCGCTTTCGCATTTTTTCCACAGAGTTTGGCGCGCAGTTTGACGCGGAAAACCGGCGCTTGCAGCGCGACCGCGACGGCTTTGATGCGGTGTGTGATCATTTGCTGGTGCTTGACACGACACTGCAAGGCGCAGTGCTCGACCAGATCGTCGGCACCTATCGGCTATCGGTGAGTGATTATGATGCTGAACGCCCGCCCATGCTTTACAGTCAGGCGGAATATGACGTGTTGGCGCTGATGGCGCGCAATTCAACGGCGCGTGTCATGGAGTTGGGCCGGTCATGCGTATTACCTGCCTATCGCGGACGCCGGACGATTGAACTTTTATGGCAGGGCATATGGGCCTACACGCTGGCGCACCGGGCCGACATTATGTTGGGCTGCGCCTCCTTTGCCGGTACTGAGCCTGACAAGCATGCATTGGCGCTGTCGTTTTTGCATCATCATGCATCCATCGGGCCGCCATGGACCGTTAGCGCCCATGCCGAACACCGCATCGACATGAACATGATGGCAAAAGAGAACGTCGACATGCGCGCGGCGCTTGCTGCCATGCCGCCCTTGATCAAGGGCTATTTAAGGCTTGGGGCCGGCTTTGGTGACGGCGCGGTGATCGACCACACCTTCAAGACGACTGATGTTTTGGTGGTGCTGCCGATCAGTGCGATCACTAGTCGATACATCAACCATTATGGCGTAGACGCGCAGCGCTTTGCGCGTTGAACGCCTCAGCCCAATGCCTGTGTTGTGGGAAAAGCTGGCAACAGGTGACGGAACAGTGCGCGCGGGTTAGATTGGACCACGCTTTGGCCAAGGACGAAATGACAATCGATGGACGACAAGCCACAACCCGCTGATAACCAGCCTGCCGAGGACCAGGAGCCCTATTCCAGCGGCACCACGGTCAACGCTGCCACTGCCCCGACGCCGATGATGGCGCAATATATGGAAATCAAATCGGCCAATCCCGACAGCCTGCTGTTTTACCGGATGGGTGATTTTTACGAGTTGTTTTTTGACGATGCCCATGTCGCCTCTGCCGCGCTCGGCATCACGCTGACCAAACGCGGCAAGCATGATGGTGGCGACATCGCCATGTGCGGGGTGCCGGTGCATGCCGCTGACGATTATTTGCAGCGGCTGATCGCGCAAGGCTATCGCGTGGCGGTGTGTGAACAGTTGGAGGACCCGGCGGAGGCGAAAAAGCGCGGCTCGAAGTCAGTCGTGCGCCGCGATGTGACACGGCTGGTGACGCCAGCGACCATTACCGAGGAAAAATTGCTGTCGCCGGGTGAAACATCCTGGCTGCTGGCCATCGGACGTGCGGGTGACGCGTTGGCACTGGCGCGGATTGATATCTCAACCGGCGGCTTCATCGTCAGCGCAAGCGCCATGGCGACACTCGCCGCTGATATTGCCCGGGTGGGCGCGCGCGAAATCATCGTTTCCGACACGCTGTTTCATGATGAAGCTTTTGCGCCCGTGCTGCGCCCGCTCGGCCATATTGTGCAGCCGCTGCCTGCCATCCTGTTTGACAGCGGCGAAGCATCCAAAAAGCTGCAGCGTTATTTTGACGTCGCGACGATGGCGGGATTGGCTGACTTTAGCCGCGCCGAAATGGCCGCTGCAGCCGGTGCCTTGGCCTACGTTGAAAAGACCCAGATTGCCGAGCGCCCGTCGCTGCAAAGGCCGGTGCGCGAAGCCGAAGCTTCAACCCTGTTTATCGACCCCGCGACGCGGGCCAACCTCGAATTGGAGCGCACGCTTTCAGGCAAACGCAGCGGCTCGTTTCTGCATGCCATCGACCGCACGGTGACCGGCGCGGGCGCGCGGCTTTTGGCAGAGCGGCTTCGTGCGCCTTTGCTTGATCCGGTAACGATCAATGCGCGGTTGGACGCGGTCAGTTGGTGCTTGGCGCAAGCGACCGTGAGCGACACACTCCGCGCGACACTCAAACATGTGCCCGATATGGCGCGCGCACTGTCACGGCTGTCGCTGCACCGCGGCGGGCCGCGCGACATGCTGGCCATCCGGCAGGGCTTTGAAATTGCTGCATCGCTAGGCCAACAACTGCCCGAGGATTTACCACCCCTGCTGCGCGCCGTCCGCACGATCTTGCACGCCTTGCCGACAGCGTTGGTGGACATGCTCAACGACACGCTGGATGATGATGTGCCCTTGCTCGCGCGCGATGGTGGCTTCACCCGGCCGGGCAATCATGCGGAGTTGGACGAATTGCGCGCCCTGCGTGACCAGAGCCGCCGGGTGATTGCTGGCTTGCAAAGCCAATATAGCGACGAGACCGGCATCAAATCGCTGAAGATCAAGCACAACAATGTGCTTGGCTATTTTATCGAAGTCACCGCGCTCAATGCCGATGCGCTGACCGGTAGCGATGAAGCCAAGGCGCGCTTTATCCACCGCCAGACCCTAGCGAGCGCCATGCGCTTTACCACAACGCAACTCGCCGACCTTGAAAGCCGGATTGCCAATGCGGCGGGACAGGCGTTGCAGATCGAGCTGGCGCTGTTTGACGCACTCAGCGCGCATATTGTCCGGGAGGCGGATGCCGTGCGTCGTGTGGCGGAGGCGCTGGCCGAACTGGATGTGCAAACGGCGCTCGCCGAGCTTGCGGGCGGCCAGGCCTATTGCCGGCCGGTGGTGGATGCGAGCCGCACCTTCACCATTACCGCCGGGCGCCATCCTGTGGTGGAGCAAGCGCTGCGCGCGCAAGCCGCGGTGCCCTTTGTGGCCAATGATTGCGACCTGTCACCGCCCGATGATACCGGCCATGGTGCAGTCCGGCTGCTTACCGGGCCGAATATGGGTGGTAAGTCCACTTTTCTGCGCCAAAACGCATTGATTGCCATCCTCGCGCAAATGGGTTCTTTCGTGCCCGCTGGTAGCGCCCATATTGGCGTTGTCAGCCAATTGTTCAGCCGGGTCGGTGCGTCTGATGATCTGGCGCAGGGGCGCTCGACCTTTATGGTCGAGATGGTGGAAACGGCTGCTATTCTCAATCAGGCAGGACCGGACGCGCTGGTGATCTTGGACGAAATCGGGCGTGGCACGGCGACGTTTGACGGCCTGTCGATTGCCTGGGCGACGTTGGAATATTTACATGCGCATAATGGGTGCCGGACACTTTTTGCCACCCATTTTCACGAATTGACCGCACTGGCGGGCACCTTGCCACGGTTGGCCAATCTGACCATGCAGGTGCGTGAGCACAAGGGTGACGTGATTTTTCTGCACCAGGTGGGCACCGGTGCTGCCGACCGGTCCTATGGTGTGCAGGTGGCACGGTTGGCGGGACTTCCCGATGCGGTTGTCACGCGCGCACGCGATGTGCTGGACCAGTTGGAAGAACAAGGTAGCAATGCCAAAGCCAGCAAGCTGATCGACGATCTGCCGCTGTTTTCCGCTGACATCGCGGTTGCGCCAAAAGCCACGCGGGCTGATGACGCTTTGCAACGGGCAGTCGCTGAATTGCTGCCCGATGAAATGTCACCACGTGATGCGCTTGACGCGCTCTACCGTCTCAAGGCACTGGTGTCAGATAAAAAATAGCGCCTGCGCGCTTAGAAAGTAGCTATGGCTAAAAGCGACCTGAAACTCGACACCATCATCACGTTGGTTGCACTGGAAGCGGAGATCGCTGCTCTGGTCGCGCGTCATGGCGGCGGCACGTCCAGTGAGGCGCGCAGCGACCTCGTTTCACTGCTGAAACGAGAATTGGCAGCGGGTAGCAAGCGGGCAGAAGCGCAGCTTTTCGACGATGGCGAAGGCCTGGCATGTGCCAAACGGCTGGCCCATTTGCAGGATGTGGTCATTGAGGCGTTGTATAACTTTGTGCTGCGCCATGTGTTCCGCAATTCGAACCCGACCGACGGCGAGCGATTGGCGCTGGTCGCCATTGGCGGCTATGGCCGGCGCACCATGGCACCGGGTTCCGATGTCGATCTGCTGTTTTTGCTGCCCTATAAAAAGACCCCGGTTGGCGAGCAGATTGCCGAATATATTCTCTACATGCTTTGGGATTTGGGCCTGAAAGTTGGCCATGCCACGCGCAGCGTTGAAGAGTGTATTCGCCTGTCAAAGACCGATATGACGATATGCACGTCGATCCTGGAAGCGCGTTTTCTGGCCGGCAACCAAGCGCTGTTTACGCAGCTGGAAGAACGCTACCACAGCGAGGTGATAGACAGGATTTCTTCGCACTTCATTGCTGAAAAACTGGCCGAGCGTGATAACCGCCACCGGCGGATGGGCGAGACGCGCTATGTGGTGGAGCCGAATGTCAAAGAAGGCAAGGGCGGCCTGCGCGACCTGCACACGCTGTTTTGGATCGGCAAGTTTTTCTACCGCGTGCGCAAACGCTCGGACCTGGCATCAATGGGCGTGTTCAACCGTGCCGACTACCGGACGTTCATCAAATGCGAGGATTTTTTGTGGGCGGTGCGCTGCCACCTTCATTTCGCGACAGGCAAGGCTGAGGAGCGCGTGTCGTTTGAGATGCAGCGTGAACTGGCAAACCGGCTCGGCTACCAGTCCCACCCCGGGCTGGAAGATGTCGAACGCTTCATGAAGCATTACTTCCTGATCACCAAGGATGTCGGCGATCTGACACGCATTTTTTGCGCCGCATTGGAAGAGCAGGACGCCAAGCAAACGCCCGGCCTCAACTCGATGTTCAAGGCGATGCTGCCGAGCAGCCGCGTGCGCAAAATCCGCGGTGACAAGGATTTCATCGTCGATAACCACCGCATCAACATTGCCGATGACAGCGTGTTTGTTGACAATCCGGTCAACATGATACGCCTGTTTGAAGTCGCTGACAGGCACGGGATGGAATACCATCCCAATGCGCTGCACCGGCTGCGCAAATCATTGCGCCATGTGAAAGCGGATGTTCGCAACGATCCTGAAGCCAATGCGAGCTTTATCCGCGTTCTGACCTCGCACCATGACCCAGAACTGAATTTGAGGCGCATGAACGAAGCTGGCGTGCTCGGCAAATTCATTCCCGACTTCGGCAGGATCGTCGCGATGATGCAGTTTTCGATGTATCATCACTACACCGTTGATGAGCACCTGATCCGCACCGTGGGTGTTTTGTCGAAGATCGAGCAAGGCAAGATTGCCGGCGATCATCCGCTGGCGCACCGGCTGCTGCCCAGCATGCAGGAAGACCGGACATTGCTTTATGCGGCGTTGTTACTGCACGACATCGCAAAAGGCAGGCCGGAAGACCACTCGACTGCCGGTGCTGCCGTCGCCCGCAAGCTGTGCCCGCGGCTGGGCTTTTCGCAGGAAGACACAGAAACCATTGCCTGGTTGATTGAAGAGCACTTGACCATGAGCACGGTTGCCCAATCGCGCGATCTCAACGACCGCAAAACCATCGAAGACTTTGCCCAAAAAGTGCAAACCTTGCGGCGGCTGAAACTGCTCTTGGTGCTGACGGTGTGTGACATTCGCGCGGTGGGCCCCGGCGTCTGGAACGGCTGGAAAGGCCAGCTGTTGCGCACGCTTTACGCAGAAGCCGAACTGGCGCTGACCGGCGGCTACTCTGAAGCAAACCGCGACCGGCGCATTGAGATCGCCCGCCAGACGCTGCAAGACAGCTTGACCGACTGGCCCGCAGACAAGGCGGCCCATTACGTTGATCTGCACTATGGCAACTATCTTTTGAACACCGATCTGGAAGAACAGGTCCGCCACACGGCCATGCTGCGCGATCTGGATGAGCGCGATGAAAAACTGCTTGTGGACGTAAGAACCCACGAGTTCCACGCCATCACGGAGGTGACCGTTATCACCCCCGACCACCCGCGATTGCTGTCGATTATTGCGGCAGCCTGCGCCAGTTCCGGTGCGCGCATTGACGACGCCAAAGCGTTTACCACCAGTGACGGGCGGGCCATCGACACAATTTTGCTCAACCGTGAATTTGACGATGAGCACGATGAAATGCGCCGCGCTGTGCGCATCGGCAAGCAAATCGAAAAAGTGCTCACTGGTGTTGAATCAATCCCGCAGGTGCTCGCCCGCAAAGACAAGGCGCGCCGTGGCATCCGGGCTTTCAAGGTGACACCGGTCGTTCGGCTGAACAACAATCTGTCACGCCGCCATTCGGTGATCGAAATCGAAGCGCTGGACCGGCCCGGCCTGCTGCACGATGTTACCGCCGCCCTGTCCGATTTGGCGCTGGATATTCGCTCAGCGCACATCACCACCTTTGGTGAAAAGGCGGTCGATTCATTTTATGTCACGGATCTTGTCGGCCAAAAGGTCACATCCAAAACCCGGGAAATGCGCATCAAGGCGCACCTGCTGGACGTGCTCGATCCCGACTATCGCCATGAAGGTGCATCGACCAAGCGCACCGCAACGCTGGCCGGAAAGCGGGTGTAACCGATGGGGCTGATCGCAAAATTTGCCAGTGTGGGGGGCGCGACAGCGGCCAGCCGTGTGCTGGGCTTTGTGCGCGAGGCGATGATTGCCGCAACGCTGGGCGCAGGCCCGGTGGCCGATGCGTTCTACGCCGCATTCCGGTTTCCCAACCTGTTTCGGCGTCTGTTTGCCGAAGGCGCATTCAACTCGGCTTTCATTCCGCTGTTTGCCAAGGCAATCGAGGCTGACGGCGAAAACGTAACCGGTGGCGAGGCGGAGCGCTTTGCGGGTGAAGTATTTTCGGTGCTGGCAACTATTCTCGTCTCGCTGACGGCGATCGCCATCCTTGCCATGCCGTTTTTGGTCAATACCATCATCGCGCCTGCATTCTCAGACACGCCTGACAAGTTCGACCTGACGGTCACGCTGGCGCGCATCATGTTTCCCTATTTGGCGTTTATGTCGCTGGTGGCGATGCTGTCGGGCATTTTGAACGCCTTCCGCCGCTATTTTGTCGCCGCACTCGCCCCGGTGCTTCTCAATGTGGTGCTGATTGGCGTGCTGGCTTATGCGCTTTGGTTCGATCTCGATGATCCTGCGCTGGGTGTGGGGCTGGCCATCGGCGTGGTTGTGGCCGGGGTTTTGCAATTGGCGGCGCTCGTCATCGGCCTGCGCCAGACCGGTTTTTCATTCCGCCCGCGCAAGCCCAGACTGTCGCCGCAGGTGCGCCGGTTGCTGGTGCTGGCAGCACCCGCCGCGCTGACCGGCGGCATTGTGCAGATCAACCTTGTCATCGGCCAAATCATCGCTTCGGCGCAAGATGGCGCCATCGCACTTTTGAGCTATGCCGACCGGCTGTATCAGCTGCCGCTGGGCGTTATTGGCATCGCGATTTCGGTGGTGTTGTTGCCGGAATTATCACGGGCGCTGAAGGCCAATGATGCACCCGAAGTGCTGTCGCTTCAAAACAAATCGCTGGAGTTCGGCCTTGGTCTCACTGTGCCGGCGGCGGTGGCACTTGCGTTGATACCCGGGCCGGTGATTGCGATTGTGTTTGAGCGTGGTGCGTTCACCCCGGAAACGACAGCGCTGACCGCCGCCGCGCTGGCGGCTTTCGCCATTGGCCTGCCGTCCTTTGTGCTCATCAAAGTGTTTCAGCCAGCTTATTTCGCGCGCGAAGACATGCGCACACCGATGTGGATTTCGTTGATTGCGGTTGCAGTGAATGTGGCGGTCAGCCTGGCGCTGTTTCCCGCCTATGGCCATGTTGGCATTGCGGTTGCGACCACGGTGTCGGGTTGGTGCAATGCGGCCATGCTCGCCGGCATCTTGTGGCGGCGCAACGCTTTTCGTCCATCGCGAACGACGCTGCTGCGGGTGCTGAAGATAACCATCTGCGCGATGGTCATGGGTGGCTTTCTTGTGGCCTGGTTCGGCGTCTTTGGCTCCCGCTTTGACACGGGTAATATCCTGCTTCGGCTGACGATCTTTCTGCCTGCGCTGGCGCTTTGCATGATCATCTATTTCGGCTTGGCGCTGTTGAGCGGCGGCATGGATAGATCTGCCCTGATGCGCAGCCTGCGCCGCAAGCGCGCAAATGCTTGAACCGCAACCCGCAGGCTGCTAAGGCCGCCATCGACAATGGATACCCAACAATGACCAACACTTTTCACGAGCGTGTGTTTTCCGGCGTGCAGCCGACGGGCAATTTGACGCTTGGCAATTATCTGGGCGCAATCCGCAAATTTGTGGCGCTGCAGGATGTGCACGAATGCATTTATTGCGTTGTCGATCTGCATGCGATCACCACACCGCAGGACCCGGTTGAATTGCGCGACGCGACCCGCGCGGTAGCGGCTGCCTATCTTGCATCCGGCATCGACCCGAAAGCCCATATCGTCTTCAATCAGAGCCGCGTGCGCGAACATGCGGAATTGGCGTGGGTGTTCAACTGTGTTGCCCGCATGGGCTGGCTGAACCGGATGACCCAGTTCAAGGAAAAGGCGGGCAAGGACCGCGAGAAAGCGTCGGTCGGCCTGTTTGCTTACCCCACATTGATGGCAGCGGATATTTTGCTGTACCGCGCCACCCATGTGCCGGTGGGTGACGACCAGAAGCAGCATTTGGAATTGACCCGCGACATCGCGCAAAAGTTCAACAATGATTATTCATCGCGCATCGCTGATCTTGGTTTGGGTGTCGAGATGGAAATGGGCCGCGAGACAATAAACGGCTATTTTCCGCTGACTGAGCCGATTATCGAAGGCCCAGCAACGCGCATCATGAGCCTGCGTGACGGCAGCAAGAAGATGTCGAAGTCAGACCCGTCCGATATGAGCCGGATCAATTTGACCGACAGCAGCGACGATATCGCCAAGAAAATTCGCAAGGCAAAGTCGGATGCCGACGCGCTGCCAAGTGAAGCGACAGGTTTGGAAGGCCGGGCTGAAGCGGCCAATCTGGTAGGCATTTACGCGGCACTCGCCGACACCGATGTCGCGTCGGTGCTGGCAGAGTTTGGCGGCCAGCCTTTTTCCGCGTTCAAGCCCGCATTGGCTGAGTTGGCGGTTGAGAAAGTCGCACCCATCGCCAGTGAAATGCGTCGCCTGACCGCTGACCCCGCCTATATAGATACAGTGTTGGCAGACGGTGCCGCGCGCGCCTCCAAAATCGCGGCAAGAACCATGGTGGATGTGCGCGCGATCGTCGGCTTGGAATTCTAATCAACCCATGGCATGAAGACAGCATGGTAGAAAAACGAACCAGCCGGATTGACGGTCACCGCCGCAAGTTTCTAGCGATCATTGATGAGACGCCGGAGTGCGAGCGCGCGGTTTTTTATGCGGCCAGCCGTGCCAAAAACACCGATGGCGGCCTGATTTTGCTCTATGTGATCGAGCAAGGTGATTTTCAGCACTGGCTTGGCGTAGCCGAAGTGATGCGCGCCGAAGCAACCGAGCAGGCCGAGCAGGCTTTTGCGAAATATGCCGAACTGGCGCGTGAGAAAATCGGCATTGAGCCCGAGCTTGTTATCCGTGAGGGCACAGCCACTGAGCAAATCCATGAATTGATCGAGGAAGATCAGGATATTGCCATCATTGTGCTGGCGGCGGGCTCCAATAGCGATGGCCCGGGCCCGCTGGTCACGTCAATTGCAGGGCGTGGCGCCGCGTTTCCCATCCCGGTAACGGTTGTGCCCGCCAACCTGTCCGATGATGACATCGCCGCTTTGTGTTAATGCACGCTGCGACAGGCCTTGAATAAGTCGTCTTGTCGGCATAAATTTAGAATAATTCCAAACAAGGTGTGAACCGATGTTTATTCAAACTGAGACGACCCCTAATCCAGCGACGCTGAAATTTCTGCCGGGCAAGGTTGTGATGAATGTTGGCACCGCCGACTTCACCGATGCGGCGGAAGCCGTGGCAAAGTCGCCTTTGGCCGCCAAGCTTTTCAACGTTGAAGGCGTCCAAGGTGTGTTTTTCGGCTATGACTTTGTCACCATCACCAAAAACGAGGCTCTCGATTGGGCCCATTTGAAGCCTTCAGTGCTTGCCGCTATCATGGAACACTTCATGGGCGATGAGCCAGTGATGAGGGAAGCTGGTCCATCGGGCATGCCCGATGATGGCGAAGAGTTTTTTGAAGCTGAAGATGCGACAATCGTGGCGACGATCAAGGAATTGATTGAAACCCGTGTCCGCCCGGCGGTCGCCCAAGACGGTGGCGACATTACCTTCCGCGGATTTAAAGAAGGCACGGTCTTTTTGAAGATGAAAGGCGCTTGCGCCGGTTGCCCGTCCTCAACGGCCACTTTGAAGCACGGCATTCAAAACCTGCTGCGCCATTTCGTGCCGGAAGTGCAGCAGGTCGAAGCGGTCTAACACACGCAATCCTTTAATCAAAAAAGCCGGTCCAGCATAACGCGGGACCGGCTTTTTTCGTTCACCGTGCGCAATGCTCAGCCCGGCAGCACGACAACTTTTGCACCTGGCTTCACGCGTTCATACAGATCAACGATGTCCTGGTTCATCAGGCGGATACAGCCGGACGAAACTGCATTGCCAATCGACCACCATTCCGGTGAGCCGTGCAAGCGGTAGCCCGTGTCGCGGCCATTGCGTGTGAGGTACAAGGCACGCGGTCCAAGCGGATTTGTCAGGCTTGGCTTCATGCCGCCGCGATATTTTGCGAGTTCCGGCTGACGGCGGATCATCGCCGCAGGCGGTGTCCAGGTCGGCCATTCACGTTTCCAGCCGACTTTGGCAGTGCCGGACCAGCGGAACCCATCACGGCCCACACCGATGCCATATCGGATCGCCTTGCCCTCATCCTGCACCAGATAGAGATGCCGGTTTTTGGTGTCGACAATCACCGTGCCGGGGCGCTCTTTGGTATCATAGCTGACAATCTGACGGCGGAACTCTGTCGGCACTTTCGAAACCGGAATGGCTGGCAGGGTGAAAGCGCCATCCTTGCTGGCCTTATAGGCGCCTGCAAAATAGTTGGACTGCGATAGACCGGTTGTCGAACAACCGGTGAGCGCGACGACGCAGGCCATCACGGCGGCGGTCATCAATGTTTTCAATGTCATGATGGGCTCCCGGGGAAAGGTTAACAAGGCATCTCAAAACATGGTTAACGAATGGTAAGCAAAAACGCGAATCATGGTATTTTGGTCATTATGCCGATTATCTCCGCCTATGAAAGCAATCCGCTGGACGATGGCCGTCAGTCAGACCGCGCGCTGGCGGTGCGGCGCGGCGTTCAACGCTTGCTGGATGATCTGGGCTTGGCCCATGTGCCGGAAGTAACGCTTGCCAATGGGCGCAGAGCCGACATTGTTGCGCTCGGTAAAGATGGTGCGATTTGGATCATTGAGGTTAAATCGTCGGTGGCTGACCTAAGGGCAGACAATAAATGGCCTGACTATCGCGATTTTTGCGACCGGCTTTATTTCGCCACCCTGCCCGATGTGCCGGCCGAGATTTTCCCTCAAGATGCTGGCTTTATTGTTGCCGACAGTCTTGGCGCGGCGATGATCCGCGACGCTAGCACGCACAAGTTAAGTGCCGCACGGCGCAAAGCGATGACTTTGCGCTTTGCGCGCCAAGCAGCCATGCGACTGCACCATGCGGAATTGCTGCATGGAAGGTCCGTCGACAGCTGATCAGCGCGGGGCGCGTTTGGCCAGAATGCGCTGCAAGGTGCGCCGGTGCATGTTGAGCCGTCGCGCGGTTTCAGAAACGTTGCGGTCGCACGCTTCATAAACCCGTTGAATGTGCTCCCAGCGCACGCGGTCTGCCGACATCGGATTTTCCGGTGGTGCCGCTTTTTCACCGGGCATGGCGGTCAGCGCATTGTAGACATCGTCGGCGTCAGCGGGTTTAGCCAGATAGTCAACAGCACCCAGCTTCACCGCGGTCACTGCGGTTGCGATGTTGCCATAGCCGGTCAACACCACGGTTCGCGCTTCTTCGCGCCGTTCGCGAATGGCTTCAATCACATCAAGGCCACTGCCGTCTTCCAGCCGCAAATCGACCACGGCATAGGCCGGCGTGCTGAACTTTACCGCAGCAATGGCTTCGCTGACGCTTTCGGCTGTGCGCACTTCAAAACCACGCCCTTCCATCGCACGGCCCAAGCGACGCAAAAACGCAACATCGTCGTCCACGACCAACAGCGAGGTATCCGGCCCGATCTCGTGGTCCAGTTCTTCTTCCAGTATTGCTTCATTCATGGCTTACTTCTCTCGTTCTTGGTTTGTGTACGTCCAATCGCCGTCAATGGATTTGCGCGGCCACGAAACCGAGACCCTCGCGCCACCTTTTGCCCCCATTTGATTGGAAAACCGCAATGTCGCGCCAGCTCTTTCCAGCAGTGTCTTGGCAATAAAGACACCAAGACCAAGGCCTGTTGAGCCCTTGCGCTGCCGTTCGGCGCCGGGTTGGCTGCGAATGTCCGGCTCACCCAACCGTTCCAGATGCTCCACCGAAAAACCAGGGCCGTCGTCAACCACCTCTATGGTCACTTGATCTTCGTCCCAGCTGATGGCGATGAACACTTTCTCATGGGCGAAATCGACCGCGTTTTCGACGATATTGCCCAGGCCGTAAATGATACCCGGATTGCGGCGGGTAATCGGCTCTGCGCCGATACAATAGGTTTTTTCCGCGCTGATCTCGACACCAAATTCACGATGCGGTGCGATCACTTCCTCTATCATCGACGTCATGGGCAGGCGCACCATCTGTTTCTCGCCGGTCGTCTGCAATGTTGACAACCGGCTGAGGATCTCGCGGCATCGGTCGGCCTGAGTGCGCAGCAAGGTTATGTCTTCGCGCAGCGACTCTGGCCCCTTCACCTCTCGGTCCATCTCTTTGGCAACCAGCGAAATCGTGGCCAGCGGCGTGCCCAGTTCGTGGGCTGCAGCAGCGGCCAAACCGTCAAGCGCCGACAGGTGCATCTCACGCTGTAAAACCAGCTCTGCCGCTGCCAAAGCGTCGGTCAATTTGCGGGCCTCATCGGCGACGCGCGAGATGTAAAACGCGCTGAACGCCAGACTGACCACCACCGCCGTCCAAAAACCCGCCAGATAGATAAACGGAATTTGCAACTCGACACCGGCAAACCACGGCAAAGAATGATGGTGAAAAACCAAGGTTGATGCGGTCACGACCACCAGGCCGCCCAGCGTCACCGTGTAAAGCCCGGGCGATGAGACCGCGGCAATTACCACCGGCACCACCAGCAGCACGGAGAACGGATTTTCCAAACCACCGGTGAAATACAAAAGACCGGCCAGTTGCAGCACATCAAAAATCAAAATCGCCATAACCGCCGGTGGCTCTAACCGTTGATTGGGCGGGAAACGCCAGGTGAGCACCATGTTCAGCACTACAGAGGCGGTGATGAGCGCGATGCACGGCACGATAGGCATGGGAAATTTCAGATAGCCAAACACCACACCAACGGTTGAGGCTTGGCCGAGCACGGCGAGCCAGCGCGTATTGATCAGCGTCGACAGACGCAAACGGCGTGCGCCATAACCCGGTCCCTGATTATTGTCGATGACAGTGTCCATACCGGCAACATAGCGGCGTGGGATCATATGGAAATAGCTAGCCGCGCGGTTTCACACGGCGTGTGGGTGCGGCATTTGCGGGATCTTCGGGCCAAGGATGTTTCGGGTAGCGGCCACGCATGTCGGCGCGCACATCGGCCCAGGAGCCGTGCCAAAATCCCGGCAGGTCGAGCGTGCGTTGCAACGGCCTTTGCGCAGGCGACAGAAGTTCGACCAGCAACGGCACTTTGCCGCCGCCGATGGATGGATGCGTTGCCAGTCCGAACAGCTCTTGGACGCGCACGGCCAGTTCCGGTGGCTGGTCGTCATCACGGTAATGGATCGGGATGCGGCTGCCGGTCGGCACCTCAAAATGGGTCGGTGCGAGCGCGTCCATCTGGCGGACCAAACCATAGTCGACGCGCGACAAAAGCGCATTGCGCAACTCGTCTTCGCTGAGTGTGTTAAAGCCGGTATGGCCCGCGAGATAGGGCGCCAACCAAACATCCATATCGGCAATCAGCGTATCATCGTCCATGGCTGGCCATGGCGTACCGAGATTGGCGTGCAGCCAATTCAGTCGCGCACGCAAGGCGCGGGTTGGCTTGCCCCATGGCAACAATTCCAATCCATGGGACGCAACGGCCTGACACAAGGCATCTACGGTTGCGTCACCCGCCTCAACGGGCGCTGTTGCTTCGGCCAGGGTGAGTTTGCCAAACCGGCGCTGCTGGCGCGCGACAAGCGCCTTGCGCTTGGTATCGAAGCTGATGTCCAACCGGCTCTCTATCCGCGCTCCCAAGGCGGCGGTGATATCTGCTTCATCAATGGATGCGGCGGAAAGAATGCGGGCACGGGCCGCGGTGCCGGTGAGGTCAGCAATGACGAGATAGGGCGCGGCGGCAAGCGGATCGGTTTCTTCCAGCGCCGCCGCACGGCCATTGGCCATGACGAACTGGCCGAGCTGGCCGCCGCGCGCTTTGGCCAAACGGTCAGAAAATCCATCGAGCAGGAGACGGCCTATGTTGGCCTCGTCGGAATTGGTCTTGTGTGATGGTTTGGAGCCGTTTGTCATACGCGCGGCCAAAGCCTTGATGGCCTTGGCGCGGGGTGACGATTCGCGTGCCAAACCTGTCATCCGACGGGCCAGATCAACGCTGTTGCCGCCCAAACCACGCTCGCCCAATAACAGAGCCAGTTGCGCGCGGCGCACCTCACCCGGCCCGGCGGCAACCATCGCCGCCTCACGCACCGGCAGGGGCAGCGCGCGCATTTTCTCGCCCAAGGATGTCAGCAGGCCGTTGTGGTCAATTGCGCCAAGCGTCTTCAACAGGTTGCGCGCTTCGGCTAGCGCAGGCGCGGGTGGCACGTCCAGCAAGCGCAGGCTGGTCAGGTCTGCGACACCGAATGCCAAGCCATCGAGCACCAGCCTCGACAGGTCTGAGTTAAGGATCTCGGGCGTCGAAAATTCCGGCAAGGCGCGGGTCGCCGGTTCGGCCCACAGACGGATGGCGATGCCGGGCGCTGTGCGCCCTGCCCGGCCCGCGCGCTGGTCTGCAGCTGCTTTGGACACGCGGACGGTCTCCAGCCGCGTAACACCAACGCCCGCATCAAAGCGCGGCACACGCGCCAGGCCGCTGTCAATGATGATGCGCACGCCATCAATGGTGATCGATGTTTCGGCAATCGACGTCGCCAGCACGATTTTTCGCGCGCCATCGGGGGCGGGCTGGATGGCGCGGTTTTGTTCGGCAATCGGCATTGCACCATAAAGCGGCTGCACAAAACAATGGGCCGGCAAGCGGTCAGTTAGTCTTTCAGCGGTGCGGGTAATTTCGGCCTGTCCGGGCAGGAACGCCAATATGCTGCCCTGCTCCTGCATGATTGCGGTACGGATAGCGGCAGCGACCGCGTCTTCGACTTTCTCGTCCGCGCTGCGCGGTGCATAGCGATGCTCCACCGGATACATCCGGCCCTGGCTTTCGATCACCGGTACATCATCGCCCAAAAAGGGTGCGATGCGCGCGCCGTCCAGCGTGGCCGACATGACCAGCAGATTGAGGTCTTCGCGCAGCGCTTCCTGCACATCGAGCGCCAGTGCGAGGCCGAAATCGCCATCGACCGAACGCTCATGAAACTCGTCAAAAATGATGGTGCCAATACCAGAGAGTTCCGGATCATCCAAAATCATCCGCTGCAGCACACCTTCGGTGACGACCAGAATTCGCGTTTGGGGGCTGACACGCCGGTCAAGCCGCATGGCATAGCCGACACGTTGGCCGGGCTGTTCGCCCAAAAGTGCGGCCATGCGATGGGCCGCCGTGCGCGCGGCAAGGCGGCGCGGCTCCAAAAGCAAAATGGTTTGGCCATCATCGGCATGGATTGATTGCAACAGATGCAGCGGCACCAAGGTGGTTTTACCGGCACCGGGCGGTGCGACGAGCACGGCACTGTGGCGACGTGACAGAGCCATGCTGACATCGCCCAGCACCTCGCTCACCGGCAACTGAGGCAGGTCAGCCACCGTGATCAACCGCATCCAGATTGATCACCTCGCCACCGGCAGCTTCCGCATCGGCCACATCATGGGTCACCAGAATAACCGGCAATTGTGATGACTGCGCCTTGTCAAAAACCAGTTGTCGGATTTGGCCGCGCAATTGCGTATCAAGCTTGGAAAACGGCTCATCGAGCAACAAAAACGCTGGCGCGGATAAAAGCGTGCGCGCCAGTGCAACGCGGGCCGCCTGACCACCCGACAGCGTGGCCGGGTCCCGCTCAAACATGCCCTCAAGCCCGATATCAACCAGCGCCTGCTCCACACCGGCACGGCGCTGCGCCCGGTCGCTCACTGCGGCAGGCATGGCAAACATCATATTCTGGCCGACGCTCATATGCGGAAACAGCAGCGGATCCTGAAACAAAAGCCCGGCACGGCGCGCCTGTGGCGGCAGATGGGTCAACTCCATATCCCCGCAAAAGACCGCGCCTTCAACATCAAACACGGGATCGAGAAAGCCGCCGACAAAAGCCAAAAGCGTCGACTTGCCCGCGCCGGACGGGCCCATCACGGTAAGCACTTTGCCCGGTTCAACCACCGTATCGGCGGCCATCAACCGGCGGCCGTTCAAGGCAATATCAACCTTGCGCAGAATAAGCGGATCGGCACCATGGTGCGGCAGGTTTTTGGAATTGAGCGTCATCATCACCCGACACTGATCGCGCGACGGTTTCTAAAAATCAATGCCGGGATGGCCGTTGCCAGGGCAAAACCGATAAAGGGAAGCGCCATTTGCAGAAAAGCATACACGCCAACGACGCGCCGGTTGCCACCGGTGCCAAGCGCGACGGCTTCGGTGGTAATCGTTGCAAAGCGACCGGCACCGACCAACAGTGTTGGTAGATATTGACTGACTGAGACGGCAAAACCCACCGCCATCGCCGCCAGAATGGCGCGCAGCAACATCGGCATCCGCACCCGCCAGAAGATGCGACCCGTCGACACGCCCAGCCCCGCCGCGACGCGTTCGTAGCGTATGTCATAGGCCCGCCATGGGGCGGACAGTGACAAAAAAACATAGGGCAGCACGAACACCATATGCGCCAGAACCAGCGCGCCGAATGAGGCGTCCGTATCGGACGCGACGAACAAAAACTGCAGGCCAAACAGGAAGCCCGTCTGCGGCACCAGCAACGGCAAATAGAGCAGCGCCAAGGCGCGCTGGCCGCCGGTACGGCCTGTTTGCTGCTCCCGCACCAGACAACCGATCACCAGCAGGGTTGAGATAAGCGTCGCGGTGATGCCGATGGATATTGTCGTCATCAATGGTGTTATGGCACCGGGCAGCGACCGGTTCCACATGCGCAAGGACAGATTGGCTGGCAGCACATCGGGATAGGTCCACAAGCCCGCAACCGACCATAGGGCCAACACGGCTAGCCCGCCAAAGACCACCAAGGCGCTGGCACCGATGGCCAAGAGGGTGAGCCAACGCAGGGCCTGATCCCGCCGGACGCGATACCCGCGCTCCAAAGCAAGCCGTGCCATGAATGAAGCAAGTTTTTCAAAGCCGATCCAGATCAACAGCGATGCAGCCGTGACACCGATTTGGATGCACGCACCGGCGCAGGCCATAAACCGTGTCTCGAGCATTGGATCGTTCATCCATTCAACCAGGCGTACCGGCAAAGTGGCCGGTACGCTCGGCCCCAAAATAATGCTCACGTCGACGACCGACGACGCATAGGCAATAACGGCAAACACCGCGAGCCGGATCTGCCGGTAGATCATCGGCCAAGCGGTGAGCAACATACCAATCGTCGCGCCATAGCCGAGCGACTGCGCCAGACTGCGGGCGCGCTGGGCGGGCACTTGCGGCAAGGCGGCAAGTGTGACCAGCAGCAGAAAAGGGATCTCCTTGACCACCAGCCCGGCGATCAAGGCCAGTCCCATCGGATCGTTGATAATCAGCACATCGGGCGGGCTCTGCCAGCCGGTCAACCATGGCGACAACAGCCGTGAGAAGAAACCCGATGGCATGATCATGAAAGCGAGGCCGAAAGCCGCCGCCGCGTGCGGCACCGACAGAAGTGGCGAGACCAGCGCTTGCAGCGCGCGGAATACCGGCTTGCCGTACCAACCCGCCACAAAAAGCGCCACCAGCCCTACCGAGATGACGGCAGAGGCCAGCCCGACACCCAGCGCCTGCATGATGGACCGGCCAATGGCGGGTTGCGCGAAAAACGCGCTGAAATGTTCGGTTGTGAAATCATGTCCACCCAAGGCGGGCAGATAGCCGATGGCCGGCAAAATGGTACCGGTCAGGCCGAAAAGCATCGGCATGACCAAGAGCAGAAGTGTCAGCCCCGGCGCCGCTTTAACAAGGCGAAACGCCATGGCTTCACATCATCAGTTAGCAACGCCGTAGCGTGCGGCCCACGCTTCTTCCAGACGGCTCATCCAGCTTGGGTGCGGCTCTGAGAGCGCAGGGCCGAGATCTGCCGCAGCCAGTGTGGCAATGCCACGCTCGACGGCGGCAAAGCCTGCCTTGTCTTCATCGGACAATTTAGCGACAGACAACACGGTCGGATCACCCCACACATTCGGGTCTTCCTTGTGCAGTTGCGCTTCCGGCGACATCAGGAAGTTTGCCACCACCAAAGCGCCTTCTTTGGCGGACGCATTGTAGGGAATAGACACGAAATGCGTGTTGGCCAATGTGCCTTCGGGGAAGGTGAACGAGCGCACTGTGTCGGGCAATTGCTGCTCGGCAATGGCGGCAGATGCGGCGGACGGGTTGAACGCGAAAGTGATTTCCACTTCGCCGTCAGCCAACATTTGCGCCATCGCCGGGTAGTTTTCAGGGAAGGCCTTGCCCGAGCGCCACGCCACCGCGTTCAGCTCATCGAGATAGTCAAAAAGCGGCTTGGTGATTGCATCAAACTCGGCTTCCACGACCGGCATTTGCAGCACGGAGGGGTCTTCGACTTTTTCCAGCAGCACCTGTTTCAGAAAGCTTGAGCCGATAAAATCCGGTGGCTGCGGGTAGGAAAAGCGACCGGGATTCTGTTTGGCCCAAGCCAGCAATTCATCACTGTTTTGCGGCAGGTCCGCTTCATTGGTACGGGCGCTGTCATAGAAGAAAACGAGCTTCGCCATGCCCCACGGCGCGGCCATGCCGTCGACCGGCAAGGTGAAATCTGTCACCACGGTAGGCTTTTCTTCAGGGTCGACAAATTGCCAGTTCGGCAATTGCTCAACCCAGCCCGGACCATAGAGCAGACCTTCGCGCTTCATGGAAGCGAAGTTCTCGCCATTGATCCAGATGAGATCGATTGTGCCGCCGGAATCACGGCCCGCGGCTTTTTCGGTCACGACGGTTGAAACGGCGTTTGCCGTATCGTCCAGCTTGACGTGCTGCACGGTGATGTTGTGGCGCTCCTTGAGGGTTTCGCCGACCCACTGAATATACGCGTTAATGTTGGCAGCGCCGCCCCACGCGTTCCAATAAACCGTTTGGCCGTCGGCGGCTTCGACCACCGCATCCCAATCGGCCGGGTTCGGCGACAAGGGCTCGGCATTGATGGTTGTGGTGGTGGCAAAGGCGACCAATGTGGCGGCCAACAGTGTTTTACTGACGATATTCAATGCATCTCGCTCCCGTGCATAGTGGTGGTGGTATTCACCATGGCACCATGGGTGCGTCAATGCAGCAACCAAAACAACGTCTCACAAAGACGTGAAGTTTAACGCGTTTTCAACAGCGCGATGTTTGTGCGCGCACGCTGTCGGCATTTGCAGCGCAATTGCCTGCCGCTTCGGTGAGATTTGAGGAAGCGTCCCGCATTTTTCGCTTTGCGAAAATTGCGGTTGGTGCCCAGAAGAGGACTCGAACCTCCACGACCTTTCGGTCACTGGCACCTGAAGCCAGCGCGTCTACCAATTCCGCCATCTGGGCACGAAATCGTGAGCGGTCTTTAGGCGGGTTGCATGGCCAAGTCAACGCACTATTGCGCGGTGTTGAGGGTCATTTGTTGAATTTGTATGTCGCCCGGCGATTGACGGGTCGCGTGGAGTAATGGCACCTGTTTGGCATGACTATTTTTGTTGTTGGATCGATTAATCTGGACATGATTGCGCGGGTGCCACGGCTGCCGCAGCCCGGCGAAACGCTTGCGGGGCTGTCGTTTGACATGGCGCCCGGCGGCAAGGGCGCAAACCAGGCGCTGGCGGCGCGCCGTGCGGGGGCGGATGTGCGGCTGTATGGTGCTGTGGGTACCGACACCAACGCGCAAGCCGCGCTGTCGCTTTTGTCTGAGGCTGGTGTTGAACTGTCTCATGTGCAGCATCGCGACACAACGGTGCCGACCGGCGTTGCGTTGATATTGGTCGATGCCGGCACGGGCGAAAATGAGATTGTCGTCGTAGCCGGTGCCAACGGCACAGTGAATGCCACCTGTGTGGCCGATGTGGTGTTAACCGGTGACGATTGCGTTTTGTTGCAGTTGGAAGTGCCAAGCCCGGCGGTCGGCGCGGCACTCGCCGCGTGCCAGCAAAGCGGCGCACGGTCTTTGCTGAATATTGCGCCCTATAGCAACGATGCGCCAGGTTTGGTGGCGGACGCCGACCTGACCATTGCCAATGAGACCGAGTTTGACTTGCTCGCTGACGCCATGGCGTTAGCCGGAACAACGCGCGAGGCGCGCGCGGCGGACTTTGCCCGCCGGACCGGCAAAACGATGGTTGTGACCTTGGGCGGTGATGGCGCTTTTGCTGCAGGGCCCGACGGCTTGGTGCGGGCGCAGGCACCCAAGATTGAACCGGTTGACACGGTGGGCGCGGGTGACACGTTTTGCGGCTATCTGGGGACGGCCCTGAGCGAAGGCATGGCGCTTGGTGATGCCTTGAGGCTGGCCTGTGCCTCGGGTGCGGTCGCGTGCCTTCACCGGGGCGCACAACCGGCCATCCCAACGCGCCAGCGCGTTGCAGATTTTATAGCGTAGCAATACGCTCGGTCAGCAAATCAAAAAAGCCTTGCGCATCCACATCGCCTAAAACAAGCGCGTTTTTGGGCCGGTCGGTGACGCCCCACCAGTCGATGACCGTCATGCCCATGGTCAATGCGGAACCGGTCTCCACACTGACATTGCACATCCGGCCTGAAAACAGGGATGGTGCGATGAGATAGGCCAGCACACACGGATCATGCAGCGGCCCGCCATCGGTGCCGTATTTGTCTTCATCAAAGCGTTCGAAGAAATCGATGAGTGCGGCGGCGGCGTCACAGACCGGCGTTTTCTTGGCCAGCAAGGCGTCTACCCGCGCTTGGGTGGTCAGTGCTTTGTGGGTGACATCCAGCGGTGCCATGACGATGGGCACGCCGCTTGAAAACACCGTGTCGGCGGCTTGCGGGTCAACATAGATGTTGAATTCAGCGGTGGGTGTGATGTTGCCGCCTTCAAAGAAACCGCCGCCCATCATGACAATCTCGCGGATTTTCGGCGCAATGTCCGGCGCTTTAACGAGCGCCATGGCGATATTAGTCAACGGGCCCAATGTGCACAGCGTGACGTGGCCCTCGGGGTGGGCGCGCACAGCGTCAATAATGAAGTCGACGCCATGCTGGGCGCGCGTGGTCATGGTTGGCACGGGCAAGTCCGGGCCGTCGAGGCCGGTTTGGCCGTGCACATGTTCAGCGGTCACCAACGGGCGCACCATCGGCCGGGCGCAACCGGCGTACACAGGCGTATCAGCTTTACCGGCGAGTTCGCAGATTTTGAGCGCATTGGTTGTGGTCAGCGCCAGCGGCACATTGCCCGCGACAGTCACGATACCGATAATCTCAAGCTCGGGGCTGGCAAAAGCCAACAGCAAAGCCAAGGCGTCATCCTGGCCCGGATCGGTGTCAATGATGATAGCGCGCTTTTGGGTTTGCATGATCTGCTCTCAATTCAGGTCGGTGTTAGGCGCTGGTGTGCTTGAAATATGGCTTTGGAGCAACCATAAATAGGTGGTCAGCAGGTGCCAGTGCGGGTTTGCTGACCCGTCGCTTTTCAGGACATTAAGGGGCCACCAACATGGCACGCATTACGACTTTTTCTTCACCACTTCTGCTGGGCTTTGACGCGATTGAAAAATCGCTGGAACGCGTCGCCAAGCAAACCGATGGCTATCCGCCCTATAATATTGAACGACTGGAGCGTGGCGAGCATGATATTTTGCGCATCACCCTGGCGGTTGCCGGTTTTGCCAAGGAAAATCTCGACATTGCCACCGAAGACAATCAACTGGTCATCCGGGGGCGGCAAAGCGAGGACGGGGAACGCGAATTTTTGCACCGTGGCATTGCGGCGCGCCAATTTCAAAAAGCATTTGTGCTGGCCGACGGTATGCGGGTTTTGGGTGCCGAGCTGAAAAACGGCATGCTGTCGATTGATCTGGACCGGCCACGCCCTGAAAAACTGATCAAGAAGATCGAAATCACCAATATAGACTGAGGGGCGCGGCTACAGGTGCTGCTTGCCGAAAGCCACGAGATCTTCGCCGGAAAGCGGGCGCGAGTAAAAGTAACCTTGGGCCAGATCGACGCCGAGATTGGAAATAAAGTCGTGGCCCCACTGGTCTTCCACACCTTCTGCGACGACGGTGAGTTGCATCGACTTGCCAATTTCAACCGCAGCTTCAGCGCAGGTGGCCGCAAAGCGGTCATGCTCGGCACGCATGATAAATCGCTTATCGATCTTCAGCTCGGTGAATGGAAAATTCGCCAATTGGTCGATGTTAGCATGGCCGGTGCCGAAGTCATCCAGCGCCAATCCAAAGTCTTTGATGCGCAGTCGCGTCAGGTTTTCCAGCGCAGTGACAATATCGGTGCTCAACTGTGTTTCGGTCAATTCGATGATGAATGAGCGCGGGTCATAGCCTGCACCCACAATGCGTTTTTCCAAATCATCGGCAAACCCACTTCTAGACGCGCTGAGCGACGAGATGTTGAGCGAGATCGGCAACGACGTATTCAAATCGCGCCGGATTGAACGGAGATCGGTGGTGATCTTGTCGATAATCGCGATTGTCAACGCACCAACCGAGCCACTGTTTTCGGCCGACACAATCGCCAATTCCGTGTGGTAGGGGCGCCCTTCAGTATCCGTAAAACGCGCTAAAGCTTCCGCGCCAGCCAGTTTCGACGTCTTGACGTCAATGCGGGGCTGATAGGTCATGTGGTCGAGACGGTAAGGGCGTTCGTCCCCCATCAGCCGTCGTGTCTTGGACTGGTTTTCGTGCGCTGTCAGCGCGTTGATCAGCATCATCGGGTGAAATGGTTTGCGATAAGCGCCTACACATTGCAGTCCCAAAAGGCGACCCAGCCTTTCGGCACCCTTCAAAATTTCTGGCTGCTCGCCAGAGATGACGATGATGCGCCCCTCATAGGAAAGTTCCGCGGCACGGCGCAGAAAGCCCACACCATCCTCGTTCGGCATCCGCAGGTCCAAAACAATCAGGGTTATCTTGTCGCGGAATTTCAACAAGGCCTCATGGGCCTGCACACCGTCGCTGGCCACAACAACCCGCTCCGCACCCATGCCCGTCAACGCAAGTTGCATTGTCTCGGTCAGGATCGGATCATCATCGGCAACCAGAATGAACTCACCCGCCATCGCTTGGTCAGCCGGCAGAGCCGCTTCGGTTTCGTCCGCTCGAATGGGCGCGTTTGTCAGCATCATAGGTTGAACCATAATTCATTGGCATTTCAACCGCGTGAAATGCTTTGTTCAAATGTGATACAACACGACCAATAAACGATTAGTTTCCATTTTCACTTTAATATCGCCCTGGAAATTGATCGGGGATGACATGAAAATCGCGCAAACCAGCGAAGCCAACGCCTTGAGCCGCGTGGTATGGCACAAGTCAATCCGCGTGCGGCTTGCGGCTGTCACAGCTGCGCTGGTGCTTGTTTGCGTCCTGAGCTTCACAGGGTTTGCCGCATGGTCGACCCTGACCAATGATGCCAACACCGCCGGCAAGCAGCTCAAGAATGTTGCCAGTGTCATGGCGGTATCGGCGTCAAGCGCAGTGGCGCAGAAAGACAAGGCCACGACCTCGCGGGTGCTCTCTTCGATCGGCTCAATGGATGAAATCGACTTTGCCATTGTGCTCGACAACCAGGGCAAGAACTTTGTGCGCGTGGGCTCATCTGTCTTTTTGACGGATGGAGCCAATGCCGTCACCAATGTAGATATCACCGCGGCCGCGCTGCTGGAGCGCGATACGTTCTGGATTGGCGCGCCGGTTATCTATGGCGGCCAGCAGGTCGGGACGCTGCATCTTTTGGGTGATTTGTCAGAGCTGCGTGCTGCTTTTTTTAACCGGATTATCAATGCGCTGATTGTGGCGCTCGCCGTCTCGTTGATGACCGGTTTGCTCGTGATGTTGATGATTGGCCGAATGACCAAACCAGTCACGTCACTGGCAAATCTAATGGCGGCGCTGTCTGCCGACACAGACTATGGCCGTCGCGCCGACGTTCAAAGTCGTGATGAGGTCGGTGCACTCGCCGCGTCGTTTAACACGATGCTCGACAAAATTCAGAGCCGCGATGAAAAACTCAACGACTACCGGCTGCACCTGGAAGACAAGGTTGAGCAACGCACCAGCGAATTGCAGAAAGCGACGATTGCCGCTGAAACCGCCAACGTGGCCAAGTCGGAGTTTTTGGCGACAATGAGCCATGAAATCCGCACGCCAATGAATGGCATGATGGTGATGGCTGAAATGCTGGCCGCGGCACCGTTATCGTCGCGCCATCAACGCTATGCGCAAATAATTCACCGCTCCGGCAAGGGCTTGTTGGCCATCATCAACGACATTCTCGATCTGTCGAAAATCGAAGCTGGCTCAATTGAACTGGAAACCGTCGGGTTTTCAATCGACACTTTGCTCACCGATACGGTCAGCCTGTTTTCAGAGCGGGCACGGGAGAAAAACCTTGATCTTGCCGTAGTCATCGATCCCACTATTGCCAAAACATCGGCTGGCGATCCAACACGTTTGAACCAGATTGTCTCGAACCTGGTCAATAATGGCTTGAAATTCACCGCTTCAGGTGGCGTCGCCATCCATGTGCTCGACAAGGGCATTACAGGCGACAGGCAGACCCTGGAATTCCGGGTCACCGATACGGGTATCGGTATTGCGGAGAACAAGTTGGCCACCATCTTCGAAGCCTTTACACAGGCCGAACAGTCCACCACCCGCGAGTATGGAGGCACTGGTCTTGGTCTCGCCATCTGTCAAAAACTGACCAAAGCCATGGGCGGTGACTTGCGTGTCGAAAGCACTGTGGGCCGTGGTTCGAGCTTCATCTTTACGGTTGATCTGGAAATCGTCACACCCGCCGATATCGGCGCGCCACTGGCTGGCCAGAACTATATGATATTGTGTGATAGCCAGTTTGTCCGCACGCAAATCAGCAGAACAGTTGCTGCCTATGGCGGGACTATTGTCGACCTGACCAGCCTGAGCGGCATATCCAACGCGGGTCAGGTGACGTGTCTGATTGATGAGGGGCATTCGCCCATGGAGCATGTGCAAAATGTGCTGCATGAAAGCGGTGTGCACATGGTTGAAATGATGCGCGGCATGGCATCCACCGGCGGTCGGCTGGACCACAAGCCTGTCGGGCGCGTGCCGCTGGCGATGAGCCGCACCGACTTGCACAATCTTGGCACAGCGGTAGCAACACAAGACTGGCGATTGCTTGACACGCGGGCTGACGAAGACGCCAGGGCCGAAAAGCTGCCGCGCTTTGACCATGTCAGCGTGTTGGCCGTTGATGACAATGCGGTCAACCGCGAGGTGATCAACGAGACATTGCTGGCGTTGGGTGTTCAGGCTGACTTCGCTGAAAACGGCCCCGATGCCATCAAGATGCATATGCGCAATGGTTACGATGTGATTTTTATGGACTGCTCCATGCCCGGCATGGACGGCTATGAAGCGACCAAAATCATCCGCGAGCGCGAAGCGGACGAGAACCGCGACAACGCGCACATTGCGGCGCTTACCGCCCATATTAGCGGCATGAAGCACGACCAGTTCCGCAAGGCAGGCATGGACGACTACATCACCAAGCCATTTGTGGTGAGCGATATTATCGCCGTTTTGAAATCGGTCCAAGGTGAAACCGGCGATAGCGACCGCGTTGTTGATGAAGCTTCGTTTGAAGCCGACACCGACCAGCAGGCAGAGCCCGCTGCGACCCACAACGATGCGGACAGCAATAATGATGACGTCGACATTCTGTCGCGCCAGACATTGGAGATGTTTGCCATGTTGGGCGCGCAAAATGGCGGCGCGATGATGGTCAAGATCTTCGGCATGTATGAGGAGCGGGCGCTACCGGCACTCAATGACATCAGGCAAGCGGTCGCTGATAACGTGCCGCGAGATGCGTTGGTTGACCTTACCCATGCACTCAAATCGATGAGCGCCAGCGCCGGTGCCGAGCAGGCCCGTCAGGTCATGCAACATTTGGAAGACAAAGCCGCCGCCGACGCAACGCTGCATGAAGACGATCTTACTGCGGCTGAAAACGCCGTGAATGTGGCGCTGTCAGCAATGCGCAAGCGCATCGAGCAACAGGGCGTGGCACCCATGGCCCAGGCCAAGAGCGCTTAAGCGATACCGGCGCGCAGACAATCATGGATGGACAGCAAGCCGACAAGCTTGTCATCATCATCGGCGACCAGACACACCGTGATGCCTTTGTCGGACATGAAGGCTGCCGCATCTGACACCAGCCAGTCGCGGTCAATGCGGATGGGCTTGGGCGTTGCGATATCGCGTGCCTTGAGGTTCCACAAATCCTTGATGTGCCGGCGCATGTCGCCATCGGTGATGACACCGGCAATAGCGCCGCCCTTGTCGACCAGTACCGCAACGCCGAGCGCTTTTTCGGAAATCGTCACGACGACTTCGCTCATGTCCGCGTCGGGTGAGACCAGCGGCAAAGCATCGCCGGTTCGCATCAATTGCTCGGTGCGCAACAGGCGCAAGCCCAACTTGCCGCCCGGATGATATTTGCGGAAATCGTCAGGCGCGGTGCCCAAAAGGACACTGACGCCGATGGCAAGCGCGTCGCCAATGGCGAGGCTCAGCGTGGTCGAGGTTGTTGGTGCCAAGCCGTTGGGGCAGGCTTCGTCCACCTTGCCATAGGTGATTGCAATCTGGCTGGCGCGCGCCAGCGTGCTGGTCGGCAGCGCGGTAATCGCGATCACCGGAATTGAGTACAGCGCGCAATATTGCAACAGATCAGACAGTTCGGTGGTTTCACCGGAATTGGACAGCGCCAGAACAATCGAGCCGGGCTGGATGAGCCCCAGATCGCCATGGCTGGCTTCGGCTGCGTGCACATACATTGCCGGCTTGCCAAGCGACGAAAAAGTGGAGGCGATCTTTTTGGCAATGTGCCCGGATTTCCCGATGCCAGTGGTGACCAGCGCGCCTTTGGAGCCGTGAATGAGCGAAACGGCGTGCTGACAGGCATCGAGATCCGTTTGCGCAAAAGCCTCAATCGCTTGCGCTTCGGTAAGCAAGGCATCGCGCATAACATGCAGTACACTATGCTCGGTATCGTGTGGTTTGGCTGACATAGCTGGCTCATGCCCCAAAAAGCGGGCGCTGGCAATTCACTATGGGATGCATGGGCACGGTTGTGCATTGCCGGTCGCGCAGATATGCAGGCGGAAGACACTATTTGATGAGGTAATTCATGGGCGAGCCGACCATCCGCACCCACAAGGGCGATTTGAGCGATGAAGCGCTGGCGCTTTACAACGACCGTGTGGCCATCGACAGCGAGACGCTGGGCCTGCGCCCGCACCGCGACCGGCTGTGCGTGGTGCAATTGTCGCCCGGTGATGGCTCTGCGGACGTGGTGCAAATTGCCAAAGGCCAGAAAAAAGCGCCCAATTTGGTCAAGCTCCTCAAGGACAAGACCAAGACCAAGATTTTTCACTTCGGACGTTTCGACATTGCGGTGTTAGAGCACACATTCGGCGCGGTGGCGCAGCCGGTGTTTTGCACCAAAATCGCTTCAAAGCTCACCCGCACCTATACGGACCGGCACGGGCTGAAAGACAATTGCCGCGAATTGCTCGGCGTTGAATTGTCCAAGCAGCAGCAATCATCGGACTGGGCGGCGGAAGAATTGACCCCCGCGCAGCTCGCCTATGCGGCATCGGACGTTTTATACCTGCATGAGTTGATGGACGTTTTGAGCGCACGGCTTGCGCGCGACGGCCGCACCAAAGAGGCTGACGCCTGCTTCAAATTTCTGCCGACCCGCGCCAAACTCGACCTGATGGGGTGGGACGACAGCGATATTTTCTCGCACGCGTGAGCCGACGACTATGTCCAACCCCCTGATCATTTTTGACTGCGATGGCGTGCTCATCGACAGCGAGGCGATTTATCTGGATGTGGAGTTTTCGTTTCTCGCGTCCAAAAAGATCGATATCGACCGCGACTGGTACATTGGCGAATTCATGGCGCTGGGCATGGATAAGTGGCGTGCCAAATTGTCGGACCTGCTGTTGGCGCATACCGGCGCAGCGCTGACCGACGCTGAATATGATGCTTTGAAGCTTGAAGGCCGCACGCGCGTGCTCAATGAGCTGACCACGATTGCGGGCATTGAAACCTTGCTAGACAATTTGGCCCTGCCCTGTTGCGTGGCGTCTTCAACCTCGATGAAATTTCTGCCGGGCAAACTCAAACAGGCGGGTCTCGCGGGCTACTTCGGCGACCATGTTTTTTCCGGCGATCAGGTGGAAAACGGCAAGCCGGCGCCGGATTTGTTTTTGCTGGCCGCGCGCACCATGGGTTTTGACGCGCAAGACTGCATTGTCATTGAAGACAGCGCCAATGGCGTGCGCGGCGGCAAGGCGGCGGGCATGGTGACGGTTGGCTTTACCGGCGGCGGCCATGCGGGCCCGGCCCACGCGCCCCGGCTGGTTGGCGCGGGCGCGGACCATGTGATCGACAGCCATGGCGCGTTGGCGCACTGGTTGGCCAGCCGGACAGGCAAAATCTGACGCGATGACTATTGGATAACGCGCTCAATTCTTGACAAGTGCCAGCCCTTGCGGAACAAGCGACATCATAGATGATCGGAGATTTGACGTCATGAACACCAAATTGCAGACCCTCGCCCCGCTCGCCGGTGCATCCCTTTCCAAACAGGCCCT
>JBAUIL010000162.1:0-2210 GCA_049682915.1 Ahrensia sp.
GTTCAGCACCGCGCCCATGTGGCGGACAGCGCAGTCGCCCAAAAAGGGCATCGAGCCATGGGCAATGCGGCCGTTGGTTTCAATTTCTGCCCACCAGACACCGCGATGGCCGAGGCAAATGCGTTCCTTGTTCAGCGGTTCGGGGATGATGACGTGGTCTACGCGGGGCTTTGAAAACAGACCCTGTTTGGCCAGCCAGCCGACACCCGCAAAGCCGCCGGATTCCTCATCCACCGTGCCTGAAATTTCGATTGCGCCGGGAAAATCGCCCATAACAGCCATAAAGGCGTCTGCGGCGATGATGGCCGCCGCCAAGCCGCCTTTCATGTCACAGGTGCCGCGACCGTAAATTTTATCGCCACGGATCACGCCTTCAAACGGCGGAAATGTCCAGCCGAGGCCTGCTTCCACCACATCGATATGGGCGTTGACGTGAACCGTTGGGCCGGGCCGCGAACCTTCCTTGCGCGCAACGATGTTGGTGCGCGGATAGCGCTCTGTGTGGCCAGGTTCTCCGGTGGCGGTCATCAGGCGGCAATCGAAGCCGCGCTTGGACAGTGTTTTGGCGATGAATTCCGCACAGGGTTTGTAGGCGTCGCCGGGCGGATTGACGGTCGGAAAGCGCACCAGATCGACCGTCAGTTCGACCAATTCTGACTGTCTGTCACGGACTGCTTTTTCAAACGCATTGTTCATGTCGTGATGATGCACGCGGCGTGCGGCACCGCAAGACCGGCGCGCTATTTTCACAATCCAAGTGCAGCGGTTTAACCATCAAACAAGGTGCTGGGCGGCGCGACTCGCCAATATTGTTGTGTTTGTGTTACTCTTTGTTAACGCCTTTTGGCATGGCGAAGTATTTTGAGTACAAGTCGGGGATTAAAAATGAAACATTTTGCCGCTGTGATGATGGTCTTGTCGACCATGTTGTTTGCGTCCACCGGTGTTGCTTCGGCAGCGCGTTTGGTTGCGCATGTTGATCTTTCAAATCAGACGATGGTCGTGAAAAAGGACGGGCGAACGCTCTATCGATGGGCAATTTCATCGGGCAGGAAGGGCTATCGCACGCCGACGGGCACTTACAGCCCGAAGCGCATGCACCGCATGTGGCATTCGCGCAAATACAACATGTCACCGATGCCATATTCGATCTTTTTCCGCGGCGGCTATGCCATTCACGGCACCAATTATGTGTCGCGTCTGGGCCGTCCGGCGTCGCATGGCTGCATCCGTTTGCATACGGCAAACGCCAAACGGCTTTATGACCTGACCCGTTCGGTTGGCCCGAACAATATGCGGGTCAGTATCCGGTACTGAGCATAGGCGCTGGCGGCGAAGGCCGCCTTTACTTCATCTGCCAGCGGCGGTGAAACCACATCCACTGGTCAGGATATTCACGTACCCAGCGCTCAACAACATCATTGAGCACTTGGCAACTGGCGGCCACGTCGACATCACCATCGGCATCGCGCGGCAGGTCGATCGCTTCCTCCAGTTCCAAGCGAAAGCGGCCATTGGGCAGGCGCACGCAGCGGGCAGGGTGCACCGGGCAATCAAACTGGCGCACAAGCTTTGGCAACAGCGGATTAGTACGAACGGGGCGACCAAAAAATGCGGTTTCATGGCCGCGGTGAAATTTCTGGTCGACGAGGACGCCGATAGACTTGCCATTTTCCAAGGCCCGCGCCAGCGCCCATGCGGCACCGGCTTTTGATGGCACAATGGCGCCCATGGTCGTGGTGCGCGCGGCCAGCACTTTCTTGGCGATGTATGGATTGTTCGGCGGGCGGAACAGGGCAGTGACTTCCAGGTCGAAAGCAGCGGCGCAAATCGGTAGCAGCTCAAAATTGCCGGTGTGCGCCGTGAAAAACGCATAGCGCCCGTCTCCTTCGGTCAAACGCTCGAAAATCTCACGACCGGAAACTTCGATCCGGCCCGGCTCTGTCGCGTCTTTGTCGAAGTCAAACAGCTGGTCGAGATAGACATATTCTGCGGCCAGCCGACCCATATTGTACCACATGCCCTTGGCGATGGCCTTGCGCGCGTTGGAGGACTTGTCCGGGAAGGCATGGCGCAGATTATCGAGTGCCAGCTTGTGGCGCGGGGTCAGCGGGCCGATCCAAGTCGCCAGTGTTGCGATGGCATGGGTTGCTGCCTGCGCGGGAAACAGGCGCATCAGACCCATCACGCTGGCTGCCGCCATGGCGATC
>JBAUIL010000163.1:0-3481 GCA_049682915.1 Ahrensia sp.
CTACAATCTCCAACGAGATGAAAGACCTTGGCAAGCGCGCCAAAGAGAAGAAACTCGCCCCAACCGAATATCAGGGCTGCACGACCGCTGTGTCCAACATGGGCATGATGGGCGTCAAAAACTTCCAAGCGGTTGTGAACCCGCCGCATGCGACCATTTTGGCAGTTGGTGCCGGTGAGCAGCGGCCTGTGGTGAAAGACGGTGCATTGGCCGTGGCAACCGTGATGACCGTAACGCTTTCCACCGACCACCGCTGTGTGGATGGAGCCTTGGGGGCGGAGCTGATCGGCGCGTTCAAAGGTTATATTGAAAACCCGATGGGGCTGTTGGTGTAAACGTCGATGACCACCATCCTCGCATATGGTGACTCGCTCACTTGGGGCTCAGACCCGGCGGTTGCCGGGCGCAGGCATCCTGTGAGCCATCGTTGGCCGGATGTTTTAGCGTCCGGTCTGGGTGAAGGTGTTACCATAATCAGCGATGGTGTGCGGGGCCGGTGCACGGCCTATGACGAGCATTTGGCTGATTGCGACCGCAATGGCGCGCGTATTTTGCCGACGGTGCTTTATGCCCATGCGCCGATTGATCTGGTGATCATCATGCTTGGTGTGAACGATATGAAGCCGCATATTTGCGGCACGGCATTGGGTGCCAAGCAAGGCATGCGGCGGCTGGTGCAGATTGTGCAGCAGCATGCGCAAGGGCTGACCGAAGGTTTGCGGGCTGACGTATTGATCGTATCGCCACCGCCAATCGTGCCGACAGATAACGAAGACTTGGCGCAAATGTTTGCGGGCGGCATCGCGCAAAGCCAAATGCTGGCTGCGATGTATCAAGCGCTGGCGCATGAGATGGGCGTGGCGTTTTTTGACGCGGGTCAGGTAGCCCATGCATCACCCTTGGACGGCGTGCATTTGGATGCGGACAATACAGCAGCCATCGGTCGGGCGCTCGTGCCTGTCGTCAAAGCGATTTTGAATTGAGGTAAATCAAGGAGCAGACCGTCGGAGATTCTAGGCTTCTCCCAGCCAACCAAAGGGAGACAATCATGGCGCATACACCGCATGAACTGGCCGAGGAATTTCCGGACCACATCGAAAAAATCAGTGCGTTGAAGACGAGCGATGCGCACTTTGCCAAATTGTTTGACGCGTACCACGAGATCAACCGCGCCATTCACGTAGCAGAAACCGATGTAAAGCCGACGGACGATTTCAACATGGAGCAGATGCGCAAGCAGCGCATGGCGCTCAAGGATGATATTTACGGGATGCTGACAGCCTGAACCGGCGCTGCTTCCCACAGAAAGGGAAGCACAATGGCTGACAATAATTATGACGTTTTGATCATCGGCTCCGGCCCCGGCGGCTATGTGACGGCCATCCGCGCTGCGCAGTTGGGGATGAAAGTCGGCATCATCGAGCGCGAGCATTTGGGCGGCATTTGCCTCAATTGGGGATGTATCCCCACCAAGGCGCTGCTGCGCTCCGGCGAGATGATGGATTATGCTCACCGCGCCAAGGAATACGGCCTGACGCTGGAAGGCAAAATGACAGCCAATGTCAAAGATGTCGTCGCGCGCTCGCGTGGCGTGTCGGCGCGGCTGAACGGCGGCGTTGGCTTTCTGATGAAGAAAAACAAGATCGACGTCATTTGGGGTGAAGCCAAGCTGAAGGGCAAAGGCAAAGTCACCGTCGGCACAATGACCAAAGAGATTGTGCAGCCAGCACACCCGACGCCGAAAGGCGTGAAGGGCGAGGGCGACTACACCGCTAAACATATCATCATCGCCACTGGCGCGCGGCCCCGTGCTCTGCCGGGCATTGAGCCGGACAAGAAGCTGATCTGGACGTATTTCGAGGCGATGGTGCCGCAGGAAATGCCGAAAAAGCTCGTCGTCATGGGCTCCGGGGCTATCGGCATTGAGTTTGCCAGCTTCTACAATTCGATGGGTGTCGATGTAACGGTCGTTGAGTTGATGGCTAACATCATGCCGGTGGAGGACCCTGAAATTTCCGGCATCGCGCGCAAGGCGCTTGAAAAGCATGGCATGAAAATCATCACCGATGCCAAGGTCGTCAAGGTTGAGAAGAAGGCCAATTCCATCGTCGCGCACGTTGAAGGCAAAGACGGTAAAGTCACGCCGATTGAGGCGGATCGTTTGATTTCGGCGGTCGGTGTGCAGGGCAATATCGAAAATCTCGGTCTGGAAGACCTCGGTATCAAAACAGATCGCGGCTGCGTGGTGATTGATGGCTACGGCAAAACCAATGTTGACGGTATCTATGCGATTGGCGATGTGGCAGGCCCGCCCATGCTGGCGCACAAGGCTGAGCATGAAGGTGTAATCTGCATCGAGAAAATTGCTGGCGTGCCCGGCGTTCATCCGATGGAAAAAGACAAGATCCCCGGCTGCACCTATTGCCACCCGCAGGTTGCCTCCGTCGGCATCACTGAAGCCAAAGCCAAAGAGCAGGGCATTCCGGTGCGCGTTGGCCGCTTCTCGTTTGCCGCCAATGGCAAGGCGATTGCGCTGGGCGAAGACAATGGCATGATCAAAGTGCTGTTCCACAAGGAAACCGGCCAGTTGCTCGGCGCGCACATGGTGGGCGCGGAAGTGACCGAACTGATCCAGGGCTTTGTCGTCGCGATGGGGCTTGAGACCACCGAAGAAGAGCTGATGCACACCATCTTCCCGCATCCGACCTTGTCAGAAATGATGAAGGAAAGCGTGCTGGATGCATATGGCCGCGCATTGAACGCTTAAGGTGGCTGGAGACCGCAAACATCGGGGACGATCCGGCATTGTGCCACTCGCACGCAATGGTGCTGTTTGGAACAGTGCAGGGTTCACCGTGCTTAAATGGTCTGTTGTGTGCTTTACAGTGTTGGGTTTTGCCGCGGGCTTTGCGGCGATATCCAATGGCAGTGGCATTACGCTGAATGGCCGCCTGATTGAGGGGTGGGTTGGCGTGTGGACCCTTACCGGTTTATGCAGTGTCGCAGGTGCCTTGTTCGGTCTTATATGGGTGCTTATTTTCAAGGCGTTAGCGATGGCGGCGAAAGGATAGTTCAATGGATGCGAAAGCGCTTCTTACCATGGCAGGCATTGGCATTGTCGCCGGTTGGTTGGCAAGTTTCTTCGTTGGCGGCGATGGCGGTTTGATACGCTATCTGGTCAGCGGCGTGCTGGGTTCTTTTGTCGGCGGCTATCTGCTCAGTTCAACGGGCGTTTCGCTGGGCATCAAGAACCCGCTGGCGTCGCAAATCATCACCGCGACCATTGGCGCGGTTGTTGTGCTTATCATCGCCAACATCATCAGCTAGGACACACACCATGGTGACGGTACTCGATACAAGCAAGCCGACCGGTAAAGCACGGCATCCAGAAAAGGCCCACAAGCCTGACCAGGCCACCGCGCTGAAAAAGCCGGACTGGATCCGTGTCAAAGCGCCGACATCCAAGGGTTTTCACGAGACC
>JBAUIL010000164.1:0-5998 GCA_049682915.1 Ahrensia sp.
CGGCGATCCGCGATGTTGAAGCATTCGTCGCCGACCAGGAAAAGCCAGTGTGGCGCATTTCTGTCGCGCCCTCAGCGGGCCATCAGCTTGTGGCTGCCGTGCAGGCGAAAACCGGCGCGAGGGCCTATTATGATTGGCAGGGCGGGATGGTTTGGCTGGCGCTTGATGATGCCGACAATGCGCATGCGGCGCTTATCCGCGGCGCGGTTGCTGCAACCGGTGGCGGGCATGCGACGTTGATCCGCGCGTCGGCTGCGCTGCGTGCAACGGTGCCCGTGTTTCAGCCTGAGCCGCCCGCGGTGCAAGCGTTGAACGGGCGCATCCGCGCAGCCATTGACCCCGATGGGTTATTTCATGCCGCGCGTATGAGTGGCCCCGCTCAAGCCAGCGCAGCGTAAAGGCGAGACGATGCAGACCAATTTCACACCACAACAATTGCAACATCCCGGCGTCGCGGCGTCCGAGAAAATCCTGCGTTCCTGCGTCCATTGCGGCTTTTGCACCGCGACATGTCCGACTTATGTGACGCTGGGCAATGAACTCGATAGTCCGCGCGGCCGCATTTACCTGATCAAGGACATGCTGGAAAACGGGCGCGATGCGGACGAAAAGACCGTCACCCATATCGATCGGTGCCTGTCGTGCCTTGCCTGTATGACCACATGCCCGTCGGGCGTGAACTATATGCATCTGGTTGACCATGCCCGCGCGCATATTGAAAAAACCTACAAGCGGCCATTCTTCAACCGGCTGACCCGCAATGTGCTGGCGATGGTGCTGCCCTATCCCAAGCGTTTCAAAGCTTCGCTTTATGCTGCTAAGCTGGGCCGTCCCTTCGCGCCCCTGCTCAAGGCCATCCCGCCGCTCAAAAGCTTTGGGGCAATGCTGGAACTGGCACCGGCAAAAATTCCGGCGCACTCGCCCTACGCAGACGCTGGCACCCATGAAGCCAAGGCTGAAAAACGTGGACGCGTCGCCATTTTGACCGGTTGCGCGCAGCCATCACTGAAGCCGGAGATCAATGAGGCGACCATCAAGCTGCTGAACCGTCTCGGCGTTGAAGTGGTGGTGCCGGAAGGTGAGGGCTGCTGTGGTGCGCTGGTGCACCATATGGGCCGCGAAGAGCAAGCCATGGACGATGCGCGACGCAATGTCGACGCGTGGACCCGCCAGATCGGCAAAGGCGGTCTGGACGCCATCATCATCACCGCGTCCGGTTGCGGCACCACCATCAAGGACTATGGTTATATGCTCCGCGCCGATGAAGCCTATGCGCAAAAAGCGGAACTCGTTTCAAAGCTGGCAATGGATGTGACCGAGTATCTTTCAACGCTGGAAATGCCCGCTCCGGTCGCCAATACGAATTTGACGGTGGCGTACCATTCGGCGTGCTCCATGCAGCACGGCCAGAAAATCACCACGGCGCCGAAAAATCTGCTGAAAGCTGCGGGCTTTACCGTGAAAGATCCGCCGGAGGGCCATCTGTGTTGTGGGTCAGCGGGTACTTACAACATTATGCAGCCGGAGATTTCCGCGCAATTGAAGGCGCGCAAGGTCCGCAATATCGAGTCCACCAAGGCGCAAGTGATCGCCACCGGCAATATCGGCTGCATCACGCAGATTGCGTCTGGCACGGATTTGCCGTTGATCCACACCGTTCAACTGCTGGATTGGGCCTATGGCGGTGACAAGCCCGAGGGGCTGCCTGAGCCAAAGCCAGCCAGTCAGCGCACCAGCCTCGACTATCTGATCGACGCGGCCGAATAAACCAAAACGGCTTCCCGAGGGAAGCCGTCTGCTGGAGGCCCTGCCTGAATATCGGCTGGGTTTAGAAGCTGTAGCGCACACCAAACAGCGCTTGATGCTGGTTGATCTTGATGTCGCTGACAACATTGTCGACCGCTGTCAGTTCAATGTCGTCGACCGAGAAATAACGGTAACCGGCCTCAAAGCCGATCTTATCGGTGATATCGATGACGATGCCTGCGCCGATTTGGTAGGCGATGCCGCGGTCCTTGTCGTTCATCACCGTCACATCACCGGCTGGCAGCGGGCCAACGGGCCCGGCAAGGGTGACGCCATGGTTCTCAAACTCAGCGCTGGCCAAGCCGATACCAGCAGACAGATAAGGGCGCACAGCCATGCCGGTTTCGTATTCACCGGTAATGTTGATCAGTCCATAGGTTAGCTTGGTCGTGCCGAAAGCATTTTCGCCGTCAAGGCGGGCACCCAGTGCGGTAAGTGTATGCGCTTCAATGTCCTGTTCGCCGGTGCCGATTTCGAGTTCTGCGGCGAACATGTCTGACAAGCGATAGCCGATGGCCAATGCACCATTCACGCTGACGCTTTCATACTCGTTGATGACGAAAGTATCGACGATGTCGAGGTCAAACTGTGTGTCGTCGCCAAACGCGGCCGCCAAACGCGCCGCAACATAGGGGCCGGTGCGGTCGCCGGACACGAGCACTTCCGGCGCTTCAATGACCAGATTGTCGTCCATATCGGCGGCAAGGGCCGTATTCAGGGCTAGTGTTGAGGCAAAAGCGGCCAGGATAACTGAAGTACGCATACTATTTCCTTCGAGTACAATTCGGATTGATGAACCACCCGGAAGGGCGGCCACAGGGCCGCATTGCGCCCTGATCGTTAACGCGCATGGTTAATGATCAAGGTTAATTCGAAGTAAATCAGCCAAGTATTCTTGAAGGGGAACGCAAAAAAAGCGCCCCGGCTGTTGGCCGAGGCGCTTCTCTCTGACAGCGCATAGTGCGCACCGTCCCCCTGTTTGTCTGTTTAGAGCACCACCACCGTGGCACCCACCGGCACACGCTCGTAAAGGTCTGCCACATCTTCGTTGCGCATTCGGATGCAACCCGAAGACACGGCCTGACCAATAGACCAAGGCGCATTGGTGCCGTGGATGCGATAGAGCGTCGAGCCGAGA
Source organism: Ahrensia sp. (assembly GCA_049682915.1). Classification (GTDB taxonomy): domain Bacteria; phylum Pseudomonadota; class Alphaproteobacteria; order Rhizobiales; family Rhizobiaceae; genus JBCDLI01. The sequence continues at coordinate 2,945 of JBAUIL010000164.1, forward strand.
TAGAGCGCGCGGGAACCGAGCGGATTGTCCGGACCGCCGGGCATAAACGTGGGCAGGTCACGGCCTTTTTTCTTTTCCCGCGCAATCATTGTTGCCGGCGGTCGCCATGACGGCCATTCCTGCTTGCGGGTGATTTTTTCGGTGCCGCGCCAGGTAAAGCCTTGCTTGCCAACGCCAACGCCATAGCGCCGCGCCTGGCCGCCTTCCATGACGAGATAGAGGAACCGGTCCTTGGTGCTGATCACCAATGTGCCTGGTTTGTGGTTGCCGCTATAGTTGACAACTTGCGGCAAATACATCGGATCAAGGCCGTCTTGCGCGGCTGGTTTTTGCTGCACCGGTGCGGCTGTGACGGCGGGCCGCTCAAAGCGTTGTTGCACCTGTTGGGGTTGTACGATGCGCTGCAGGGGTTGGCGCTCGCGCCGCACAATCACCTGTCGTGTGCCGGCAGGCACGGAGCGAACTTGACCATTACGGTTTTGCAATTGCATCACCCATGGTGCGGTCAAATTCGGGCTCATCACCACCGGTGGTGGCGTGGCATAACGGTCATTGGCAAGCGCCGGTGTTGCGATTGTAGCACCCGCAGCCAGCAGGGCGGAAAAGGCCATAAATCTGTTCATCGGTTAACTCTCTACACTGGAACCGCATCTTCTCCTGACACGCATTGGCAGGAGTACTGACGACCAGCATGGCAAATTTCCCAGACTGATTTATGAATCAAATTCAATAAATTACGCCAAAAGCCGCTAAGTTGCCGGTAGGGTTATCAGCGTGTTGAAAGGCGTGGTTTATCGCCATTGAACAAACGTGGTTAAACCCAATGGTTAACAAATGGGAGCAGGGTCAATGGACGGTTTGATTGTGGGTGACGACGGCAAAAAGCGTTGCTGGTGGCACGACAATAAACCCGACTATCTTGCCTATCATGACCATGAGTGGGGCATGCCCGTCACCGACGATGTGCGCCTGTTTGAGAAAATCTGCCTGGAAGGGTTCCAGTCCGGTCTGTCCTGGCTGACGATCTTGCGCAAGCGCGACAATTTCCGCGCCGCCTTTGCCGCCTTTGATTTCGACACAGTGGCGCATTTTGATGACGCCGATATTGAGCGTTGTGTTACCGATGCAGGCATTGTGCGCCATCGCGGCAAAATCGTCAGCACCATCAACAATGCCAAACGTGCCTTGGAATTGCGCGCCGAGTTCGGGTCGCTGGCCGCATTCTTTTGGGCGCATGAACCCGGCCCGCAGGATCGCCCGAGCCGGATGACCTTTGCGTGGGCGATGCAGAACACGACATCTGAGGTGTCGACGCGTATTTCCAAAGACCTCAAAAAGCGCGGATGGACATTTGTCGGGCCGACGACGGTTTACGCTTTCATGCAGGCGATGGGTCTGGTCAACGACCATCTGGAAGGGTGCTGTTGCCGCCAAAGGGTTGAAGACGCACGCAGCACGCTGAAACGCCCCGGCTGAACCTGTGCCATTGTGGCACAAAAAACTGTTTCAAATCAGGGCTTTGAACAAATGCATTAACCGTGCATTATGGTTAGCAGAAAGTTAAGACAACACATCTGGAGCCCTCATCATGCGTAACTCTTTCATCGTCGGTGCGGCCTTTGCAGTCGCCTCCTTGTTCGCACTGCCCGCAAGTGCAGCACCGCTAGCAACCGCAGCCCCCTCTGTGCCGGTCACAACAGACGTGCAACTGGTGGCGAGCGGCGGCGTCAGCGGCAGCGCCAAACGACGCTATTACGTCGAAAAATCATATGACCATGATCACCGTAGCGGCAAACATACCGGTAAATATGCTGACAAGCGCTATGGCTATGACAAGAAAACCACCGGTCGCACAATTTATAAGGGCTTCGGCCCGAAACAGGGCGACTATCGCTTTTCCTACACCGGCCGCGTTGGCGGCGTGGTCCCGCGCAGCAGCACGGGCAGCGCACCCAAAGTCCGCCACACCAAGCCGCGCATCATCCAGCTTCGTTAATGTAAAGTTAATGTGAACTGGCTTTTGTGCCAATTTGGCACTATGCTAAGCCCGAAGGGATTTTTCTAACTGCTCGCGCCGCTGCCCGTGGCGCGAATAAGGGAGTAAAAATCAATGAGGACACTGTTAAACTTGGCCATAGCTGCGTTTGCCGCACTGGCCACTCTTGTGCCGGCCAAGGCCGCGCCGTCTGTGCTATCCAACTCCGCGTCGTTGGCTTTGTCGCAACCGGCGGTGCCATCTGCTGAGCGCATGGTGGTGCCCGTCAATGGCTCACAGCACTATGGCAGCCGGGAAAACCAGACGCCGATCTATGGCGTGAACCGCCACGCGCACGAATATCGCGGCAAGCGCGGCTATTACAACGGCTATCGCGGGTATCGCTATGCACGCAAAGGCTATCGCCACCACCGAGGTTACTATTATCCGCGCGCGGCATTTTCGTTTGAACTGCGTGTCGTACCGCGCGTTCACCGTCCGCGCTATGCTGAGCCGCGTTATCGTGCCGTCAATCGTCATGTGAGCTGGTGCGCCAACCGGTATCGCACCTATCGCGTGTCAGATAACACCTATATTCCGCGCGTCGGCCACCGTGCCTATTGCCGGTCACCCTTCAGCCGTTAGGCAGCGCGCTTGGCTTTGGCGACAATCGCCAGAGCCACCCCGCCCAAAATGAATAGTGAAGCAAGGCTGAGCCGCATGGTGATGGCTTCGCCCAGCAAAACCACGCCGCCGAAAGCCGCAATGACCGGCACGGTCAGTTGCACAATGGCGCCCTGAGTTTGCGTAATGCGCCCGAGCACGCGGTACCACAGCGCGTAGCCAAGCCCGGATGTCACCGCGCCGGAAATAAGCGCCAGCAACACGCCGGTGCCCGTCACGCTGAGCGAGGGCAACGCAAGTGCGGCAAGCACAGCGCCGAACGGCACCGCCAGCACAAAATTGCCCGCCGTTGCCGCCAGCGGATTGCTGCTTGCTTTGCCACGGATGGAATAAATCCCCCACGCGATGCCGGACACCGCCATGATGGCGCTCGCCACCGGGTTGGGCGCGCCAAG
>JBAUIL010000165.1:0-9455 GCA_049682915.1 Ahrensia sp.
CAGGTGATCCCAGGGCCGGAATTCGACAAGTCGGACGAGTTGAGCGAGCGCATCATGGCGGCCTTCAAGGCTGAAGGTGCTGACGCCTGGTATGCCGATGGTGCCAAGGAGCGTTTTCTTGAGGGACTCGTTGACGACATGACACCATGGCAAAAGGTCGACGACATTCTCGACGTGTGGTTTGACTCCGGCTCGACCCATGCCTTCTGTCTGGAAATGCGGCCTGATTTGAAATGGCCGGCGGATCTATATCTTGAAGGCTCGGACCAACACCGTGGCTGGTTCCATTCGTCACTGTTGGAAAGTGCGGGCACCCGTGGCCGCGCGCCTTATGATGCAGTCTTGACCCATGGTTTCGTGATGGCCGAAGACGGCACGAAAATGTCGAAATCCAAGGGCAATGTCGTCACCCCGCAGGAGGTCATCAATCAATCCGGTGCCGATATTCTGCGCCTGTGGGTGATGAGTTCGGACTATTCCGAAGATTTGCGTCTGGGCAAAACCATCCTGCAAACCAACATCGACAGCTACCGCAAACTGCGCAACACGCTGCGTTGGATGCTCGGTACGTTGGCGCACGATCAGGGCGAAAGCATTGCCTATGAGGACATGCCGGAACTGGAGCGCCTGATGCTGCACCGGTTGTGGGAACTCGACCGCGTCGTGTGCGATGGTTACGACAATTTCGACTTCAAGCGCATCACCCGCGTGCTGATGGACTTTATGGTGCTTGAGTTGTCGGCGTTCTATTTCGACGTGCGCAAAGACACACTGTATTGTGACGGCCCGTCGAGCACCAAGCGCAAAGCGGCCCTGCAGGTAGTGCACCAGCTGTTTGACCGGCTGGTCACGTGGATGGCGCCCATGCTGCCTTTCACCATGGAGGAGACATGGCAGGCGCGCTATCCCGATGCAGTCTCTGTGCATCTGGAGCAGTTCCGCCAATGTCCGGACCATTGGAACGCGCCGGAACTCGCGGCAAAATGGAAAAGCGTCCGCCAGGTGCGCCGCGTTATCACCGGTGCCTTGGAAATCGAGCGCAAGGAAAAGCGCATCGGCTCGTCACTGGAAGCCGCACCCTTTGTGCATGTCACCAATGATGCGCTGAATGCAGCCATCGAAGGCGTCGACATGGCTGAAATCTGCATCACGTCCGACATCGCGTTTTCCACCAAGCCCGCGCCTGCCGGTGCCTTCACCCTGCCCGAAGTTGACGGTGTAGCGGTCATCCCCGCCAAGGCGGAAGGCCAAAAATGCGCCCGCTCTTGGCGCGTCACCAAAGACGTCGGCAGCGATCCCGCTTTCCCGGACGTTTCAGCCCGTGATGCCAAGGTGCTGCACGAGTTGAAGGCATTGGGGCGGCTGTGAGCGGGGGGCGTCTGGATTCAAGCTTCATTGTGTGTTAAGGCTGTCAATGACGGAGTTATAGGTGCGTTGAACCACCGGAAAGGATGTCGTTATGAGAGAAGGCGTTCGTGACTAACTCGCTTGAAACACGCTTGTCTTTGATTGAGCGTTGAACATGTGGGCCAATCTGCCAAATTTGACGCCGCTGATACTGATCGTGTCGGCGGCGTTTGCATATGTGAGCATCAAGTCTGCCGCGCGTACCGCCCGCCAAAAGGCGACGCTCGACCTGATTGAGAAGTTTGAAACCGATGAAAAATATCGGCGCATTCAAAAGACATTCAAAAGATACCGAAACGAAAGCCGTCTGGGCAGGCTTCATGCCCCGGCAATCTCCGCAGAAAAGACAGACCGCCAAGACATATTGGATTTTCTCAACCACTACGAACTGATTGCGATAGGAATCAAGAATGAAACTCTGGATGGAGATTTTTACGGCTTGTGGATGAAGGGTGTTGTGGTCCGGGATTGGAATGATGCCGCAGACTTTATTCAACGCGAGCGTTGGAAATATTCCAACAAGGACGGCAAATGGGTCTATTATGATCAGATATTTGCGAATTTCGGCTGGCTTGCTTGGCATTGGGATGTGAAAGCGAGACGACTGACCCGCTATAGCTCGTCGCCGCCCGCCAATGCTGAAGGGCCCGGCGACCGAGACTATCGGGATCCCCTAACTATGGTTAACCAAAGCTGAACGCGCCTGATTGCGACCAGTGGCGTGTGTGTGATAGAACAATCACATTCTAGCCGGATTTGCGGTGCACTGACGGGCAGTTTCGAAAGAGTGTGGTTTATGATCAATCGTTTTACATCCACTGTTGTTTTGCCTGTTGCCAAGCCGGTGGCTTTGGTGAGCCTTGTCGCGCTGGCTGGTTGCCTTGGCCCGACCTACGGCACCGACAAGACAGCGGGCGAGCAGTTGATGGAAGATCTTGGCTCAGCCATGTCACTGCGCAGCACTGAAACCACACAAATCAACTATGCCCCACGGCCCGATCTTGTGCAGCCGCCAAACCCGGCAATCCTGCCCGCACCGCAGCAAAGTGTGACCGAGCAGGAAGGTGCGTGGATCGAATCGCCCGAAGAGCGCCGCGCGCGCATCCGCGCAGAAATCGACGAGGGCAACACCAGCGCGCGCTTTGTCGGTGGCCAGGACGCGGTTGACCGTGCCGGTGCTTCGGCCGGTCCTGCGCAAGTTGGTGCGCCGGTTACCGCACGGCGCAACTTTTTGACCGATCCGCCCACCGAATACCGTCAGCCTGCGCAAACCGCCGTGATTGACGATGTGGGTGTTTCCGAAGCCAAGAAAGAGCGTGCCTTGAAACGCGCTGCCCGTGGCCAAAAAACCGGCTGGCGCAGGCTTGTTCCTTGGGGTTAAGCCCGCTTCTTTCTGAAAAACTCTCTTAGAAGCTCGGCGGATTGCATTTCGCCAATCCCCTCATACACACTTGGTGCATGGTGGCAGGTGTCCGCTTCAAAAAAGCGCACACCGGAAACAACGGCACCGCCCTTCGGATCGCTCGCACCGAAATAAACCCGCCGCAGCCGCGCATGGGAAATTGCCCCCGCGCACATGGTGCATGGCTCCAGCGTAACGTAAAGGTCGCAATCGGTCAGCCGCTCTGTGCCCAACGCCGCGCAGGCGCGCTTGATGGCCAATAGTTCAGCATGGGCGGTAATGTCGCCGCTTTGCTTGGTTTCATTGCCCGCTTGGGCGATGATGCGCCCCTGATGCACAACCACAGCGCCGACAGGCACTTCGCCGCGTGCAGCGGCCTGTTGTGCTTGTTGCAACGCGCTTTCCATGGGGGTGGGCGATGACATGTTTGCCTTTCGATAGGTCTCGCAAAGTCTGCCCGATGCTGATAGAGCGGGAACAACTTTGATGAAACTGATTATGCACCGGAAAAATGCGCGACCCAAACGCAAATTCCGGTTCGCCCGACGGTTGATTTGATCTAAACCGCGCACCAAGCGACGACATTGCATTCAAGGCAGCAATAATGACCGACGATAAAAAGCCCCGTGGCCCAAAGATGGGCGAAAACAAACGCAGCGACCGGCCTTCGCGCGATGGCAAGCCAATGCGTAGCTATGGCTTCAAAGATCAGCCCGGTGGTGGGCCGCGCGGTGATGTGGGCAGGCCATCCGGCAACGCGCGGCCAACTGGCGCGCGTGGCATGAAAGATCGTCCGGGCACAAACAGTGTGCGCGTCGTCAGCCCCGATGCTGCCCAGGCGCCAACCGGAGAACGCATCGCCAAGCGTTTGGCGCGCGCGGGCATCGCCTCGCGGCGTGAGGCCGAAACAATCATCGAAGCCGGTCGCATTGCCGTCAACGGCAAGACGCTCACATCACCGGCCTTCAATGTCACGCTGGAAGACCGCATCACCATCGACGGTAAACCCATTCCGCAAATTGAGCGCACCCGGCTTTGGCTGCACCACAAGCCTGCCGGTGTCGTGACCAGCAATAAAGATCCTGAGGGCCGCCCAACAGTTTTTGAAAAACTGCCGACGGAACTGCCGCGCGTGCTCAGCGTCGGACGGCTCGATATCAATACCGAAGGCCTTTTGCTGCTGACCAATGATGGTGGCCTGGCACGTGCGTTGGAATTGCCGCAAACCGGTTGGCTGCGCCGCTACCGGGTGCGCGCCCATGGCAAGATCAAGCAAAGCAAGCTGGATGAATTGAAAGACGGCATCGCGGTTGATGGTGTTTTCTACGGCGCGATTGAAGCGACCATTGAGCGCGAACAAGGGTCCAATGTGTGGATTGAAGTGTCGCTGCGTGAAGGCAAAAACCGTGAGATCAAGAATGTAATGGGCGCATTGGGGCTGGATGTGAACCGCCTGATCCGCACTTCGTTCGGCCCGTTCCAACTGGGTGATCTGTCGCCCGGCCACGTGTTGGAAGTGAAAGGCCGGGTGTTGCAAGAGCAGCTTGGCGCAAACCTGATCGAAGCATCGGGTGCCAATTTTGAAGCGCCGATCACCAACCCGTTCCCCAACGCGCCGGTGCCAGCGCGCCGTGACAATGAAGAAGCCGATGCGCTGCGCGTGACCGTTGAAAAACGCGGTGACTGGGTCCGTGCCGATCCCAACGCCGGGGCCAAAAAAGGCGCGCGACCTGCCAAAGGCGGCTTTGGCGACAAAAAGCGCGGCGATGCGCCGCTTGATCGCCTCACGACCAAGCGCAGTGACGCGCCCGCCCCGCGCGGCAAGGGCGCGCGCGCTGATGATGCCGATCGTGCGCAGGAACGTTCTCGGTCAACCAATGTGTGGATGGCACCGGGTGCACGCCCCAAAAGCCGCAACGCAAAGCCAGACGGCAAATCGGATAAAGGGTCAAGCGGCAGACCCGGCGGTAAGCCGGGCTTCAAAAAGAGTTAAGCGTGCGGATCGTCGGTGGCAGTTTGCGCGGCCGTGCCTTGGCGGGCCCCGCCAAAGGCGACATGAGCATCAGGCCGACCAGCGACCGTGCGCGTGAAAGCCTGTTTAACATCATCCAGGCGCGTTGGCCGCAAAAGCTCGACAATACGCGCGTCGCCGACCTGTTTGCCGGCACCGGCGCACTTGGCTTTGAAGCGATTTCGCGCGGCGCGCGCTACGCGCTGTTTGTGGAGATTGCGGCCCAGTCCCGCGCATTGCTACGCACCAATATTGAAACCTTTGGTCTGCAGGGCAATACCCGCATTTTCCGGCGTGATGCAGCCACGCTTGGCCCCGCAGGCGCGGTCGCGCCGTTCGACCTGGTTTTTCTGGACCCACCCTATGGCAAGCGGCTTGGCGAAAAAGCATTGACTGAACTTTGCACCGGCAAATGGCTGAATGAAGAGGCGCTATTGGTGCTGGAAGAAGCAGCAAATGCTGAATTTGTACTGCCGGACACCTATATGATTGAAGATGAGCGCAAGACCGGGCAAACGGTGCTGCGCTTTTTGCGTCTGAAAGGCTGAACCATGGCTGATGCCCCCCTTAAAACCACGCCCGGTGTAATCGAACCGACGAGCACGGAGCCAACGCTGGCGGTCGCCTTCGGCGGCGGGGGCGCACGCGGCTATGCCCATATCCACATCATCGAAGCACTTGACGAGATGGGGGTCCGTCCGGTGGCGATCTCAGGTGCTTCCATCGGTGCCATTATGGGCAGTTGCATGGCGGCTGGCATGACCGGCCAGATGATGCGTGAATATGTGTTGGATCTGATGTCCAACCGTACCGAATTGCTCAGCCGGTTTTGGGCGGCGCGCCCCAGCGGCTTGTCAGATATGATGGATGGCGGCTTGCGGTTGGGCCAATTCAAAATCGAACGCGTTGTTAAAGCATTTCTTCCGGACGATCTGCCCGCCACCTTTGAGGAACTGGTTATCCCCATGTCGATCGTGGGCACTGACTTTTATGCCCACAGTGAAGCAGTGTTTGAAAACGGCGACCTGATGAGCGCCATCGGCGCGTCAGCTGCCTTGCCGGCGGTGTTCAAGCCGGTCAAGCGCAATGGCCGGATTTACATCGATGGCGGGATTTTCAATCCGGTGCCCTATGAGCATCTTTTGAATAAAGCCGACATTGTGATGGGTGTCGATGTGGTGGGCGTGCCCTTGGGCGATGACAGTGAAGTACCGTCATCAATGGATAGTCTGTATGGCGCGAGCCAATTGATGATGCAGTCGATTTTGCAAACCAAAATGCTGGTTAGTGCGCCCGACATCTTGATCATGCCGCCGGTGTCCCGTTTCCGGGTGATGGATTTTTTGAAGGCAAAGCAAATTCTGGAAGCAACGCAGCCGGTGCGCGACGAAATGAAATACAAAATCGAATCCGCCTTTGAAGCACACCGTCTTGAGCAACGTGCTGGCGGCTGAACCTAGAGCAATTCCGGTTCAGGTTGCATCACCTAGAGTATCAGCAAACGCGTTTGAGCGCAGCGAAAGGCAGCGATTGCTGATTCAACTGAAATCGGAAATGCTCTAGTTCAGTGTGCAAACACCGCATCCATGGATGCAAAACCCTTGAACTCAAGCGCGTTGCCTGATGGGTCGCGCAAGAACAAGGTCGCCTGTTCTCCCGGCTCACCGACAAAGCGGGTGGTTGGCTTGATCAGCCAATCAATGCCCTCTTGCGCGCTGAGCCGATCAGCCAGTTGCTTCCATTGTTCCATGGTCAGCACAACGCCGAAATGAGGAATAGGCACAGCGACACCATCCACGGTGCCGGTAGGGCCAGATCTCGAAGCACTGTCGCTCAAATGGGCGGACATCTGGTGACCGAAAAGGCTGAAATCCGTCCATGTTTCAGAAGACCGGCCCGGCTGACATCCCATAACGCCGATATAAAAATCGCGGGTCTCATTCAGGTCAGTGACAGGAAAAGCCAGATGGAAGGGTGTTATGGTTCGCTCGCTCAAGAATTGGCCTCCTGCTTTGTTTCGGTTTCAGCATTATTGAGCACTTTGCCCTCATGCTCCGGTTTGGATAGCGGCATCGGCTCCAGCTTAACAGGCGTGACATGCATCATGTCGCTGCCCGCCATCAGGCTGTTTTCAGCCACCTGCTTGCGCAATCGTTCTTCGTCTCGCTTGCGGACGTCATTGGTCAGTTCTTGCGCATCATAATCGCTGGTGCCCAGTTCAATCAGCATTTGACGCCCGAAGGCGAGGCCGGATTCCAGCGTCTCACGCAGTTCATATGTAACGTCCCGCTTACGCAGCTCAATGGCATGCTCGCGGTCATAGGCCCGCACATACAGCGCCGCATTGGGGAATGCGTCCTGCACGATGGAGACGACGCGGTCGGTTATCTCACGATTATTGGTGCATACGGCAATCAGCTTGGCTTGGCGGATACCGGCCGCCTCGAGCACTTCGCGCCGGGTGCCGTCACCAAAATAAATCCGGAACCCAAACCGCCCGGCGGCCCGCACGCGGTCAGCGGAGTGGTCAATAATGGTCACATGCGAGCCACCGGCCAGCAGAATTTGCGAGGCGATTTGACCGAAGCGCGAAAATCCGATCATCAGCACATCGGCACCCGCACCTTCAAAATCCTCATCCATTTCTTCGGCGGCCTGATCCGGTATCAGCAGCCGTTGCAGCGCAACGGTGAGCGGTGTCAGCGCCATGGAAAGGGTGACGATAGCGATCAGGATTGATGCGACCGTGTCGTCAAAAATATTCAGGCTGGCCGCCAACGCAAAGATGACAAAGCCGAACTCACCGCCTTGCGGCAGTGTCAGCGCAACCCGTGTCGCGATAGCGTGGTCGTTTCCGAACAAGCGCGTCAGACCATAGATGATCAGCGATTTCACCAACATCATGATGGGCACACTGAGCACAATGATCAGCCATTGCTCGGCCAACGTCGTCAAATTGACGCTCATGCCGATGGCGATAAAAAACAAGCCAAGCAACAAGCCACGAAACGGCTCGATATCAGCCTCCAATTCATGCCGGTAGGACGACTCGGCCAGCATCACACCCGCAATAAAAGCGCCCAGCGCCATCGACAGGCCTGCGGCCTGCATCAAGTAAGCGCTGCCAAGCACCACCAGCAGCGCGGTTGCAATCATCGCTTCATGCGCGCCGGTATTGCCAATGATGCGAAACAGCGGATTGAGCAGATAAAGCCCGGCAAGGATAAGCAGTGCCACAGCGCCGAAGGCGATCAACGCATCATTGACCATCGAGCCATCCATCTCAGCACCGACTGGCGCAAGAAACGGCACGATGGCAAGCAGCGGCACGATGGCGAGGTCCTGAAACAGCAAAATGGCAAAAGCCTTTTGCCCATGGCGTTGGTTCAGTTCGCCGCGCTCGCCCAATATTTGCAGTGCGAATGCGGTCGATGAGAGGGCCAGGCCGAACCCGATGGCAATCGCTGCGCTGACGCCAAGCGGGGTAAACCACATCACCAGCGCCATCAGCGCAAATCCGCTGATCAACACTTGCAGAAAACCCAAGCCGAATATATCGCGCCTGAGCGCCCAGAGCTTTTGTGGTTTCAGTTCAAGCCCGATGACAAACAGCAAAAACACCACGCCAAGCTCGGAGACGGTCAAAATTTCTTCTGCACCGGTGATGATTTGCAGCAGCGGCCCGATGATAATGCCCGCGGCGAGATAGCCAAGCACGGTACCCAATCCAAGACGCTTGAACAGTGGCGCGGCAACCACGGCAGCTCCCAGTAGTACAACTGCCTGTGAGAAAAATGCCGGTGTTGACCCGCCCGCCATGTGTCACGCTCCTGCTAATTGCATCTGCCTGCCTTGATGCTTAGCGCCATCGGCCATAGATGTCAGTAGGCCATGTGAATACATGGTTCGCCCGCCTTTAGGAGATATGATGTCCGACAACACACAAGTCCTGCTCGATGCCGCCGCAAAACTGGTGGAGGCAGCAAAACGCGCAGGCGCCGATGCCTGCGACGCGGTCGTCGTACGCGGCGCGTCGACCAGCGTTTCCGTGCGTGAGGGCAAGGTTGAAAGCACCGACGCGTCAGAAAGCAATGATTTGTCGCTGCGGGTGTTTTGCGGCAAGCGTGTCGCTTCGGTATCGGCGGCGGCCAGCAGTGACGCGGATGTGTTGGCGCAGCGCGCGGTCGCCATGGCCAAGGCCTCGCCGGAAGACCCGTTCAATCAGCTTGCGCCAGAAGACCGGCTGGCACACACATTCCCTGATCTTGAGCTTTTTGATGAAACACGGATCACCGCCGAAGATCTGACGCGTGAAGCACTGGAGACTGAAGCTGCCGCACTGGCGGTAGACGGTGTCAGCAAATCGTCCGGTGCGGGCGCATCGTCCGGCCATGCGGGCATGGTGCTGGTCACATCGCACGGTTTTTCCGGTAGCTATCTGCGCTCGGGCTTTGGCAAATCGGTGTCGGTGATCGCCGGTTCCGGCACCGGCATGGAGCGCGACTACGCGTACTCCAGCGCCATCCACGCCAGTGATCTAAAGTCTGCGGCTGAAGTCGGCCAAGAGGCAGGCGAGCGGGCGGTTCGTCGGCTCAAGCCGCGTAAAATGCCCACCGGCAAAGTCGATGTGATTTT
>JBAUIL010000166.1:0-11343 GCA_049682915.1 Ahrensia sp.
GGCAGGGCGTCGAGGAAAATCTCGAAGCCGCACAGCGCGCCTTTCACGTCGATCGCTTCCAAGGTGCGGGGGTGGAACTCGCCAAAATGGCCCAGAACGACCTTCGGACCAAGCTTGATGACGCCGGAACGGCCCGGGTGGTACCAGCTTGGTGCACCGGTTTCGATCATCAGATTGGCGGTTGGCGCACCGGCGGCGGCCAGCGCGGCAAAGGCGTCAGCCTTGGCGTCAAACACACCGACAGGTGCGGCATTGCCTGCCCAGTCACGTCCTGCACCATTAAGCCCTGCCGTACCGCGGCGCACACCACCGGCCACGCGGCGCTGGCCGTCCGGTGTGTCGCTTTCATAGGTGCCCGACACCTCAAACAGCGCGACATCGCCATGGCCGAAATTGGCGTTGCGTTGCGCCGCTGACAACAAGCCCGGCAACAAAGACGGGCGCATGTCGCTCATATCGGCGGCAATCGGGTTTGACAGTTTTAGCGATGGCGCGCCGCCGCCGAAGGCTTCGGCCTGGCTGGCCGAAATGAACGACCAGGTGACCGCTTCCATCATGCCACGACTGGCAAGCGCGCGCTTGACGTTGCGGGTGCGGATTTGCAGCGGCGTCAAAATTTGGGTGCCCACCGCACCGGTGCGTGGCAGTGGTTGCGGCGCAATATTGTTGATGCCGTGAATGCGCATCACCTCTTCAACGAGATCAGCTTTGCCGTCGACATCGGGCCGCCAGGTCGGCACGGTCACGTCCGCTTTGTCGCCGTTTGGTGCCACGCGAAAACCGAGCTTTTCCAGCGTTTCGGACGCTTCGCCTGCATGCACGTCGACACCGGTCAGGCGCAACGTCTCGGAGAATGGAAAAGACACGACTTTACGCTCGGGTTCCTGATAGCCCTCGACGATTTTTTCGCTCGGTGTGCCACCACAGAGATCGACCACCATTTGCGTGGCGAGCTCCAAACCATCGACCATGAAAGCCGGATCAACGCCGCGCTCAAACCGGTACCGCGCATCGGTGATGATGCCGAGGCTACGGCCGGATTTCGCGATATTTATGGGATTCCACAACGCGCTTTCAATCAGCACATCGGTGGTGTTTTCATCACAACCCGATTCTTCACCACCCATAATACCGGCGATGGACTCAGGGCCACGGTCGTCGGCGATGATGCAATTATCAGGGCTCAGCGCATATTCCTTACCGTCGAGACCGAGGATGTTTTCGCCGTCCTTGGCACGACGCACCACCAGTTTGCCGGAGACTTTGGCCGCATCAAACACGTGCAGCGGGCGGCCCCAACCGAAAGTGACATAGTTTGTGATATCGACGAGTGCATTGATCGGACGCAGGCCGATGGCGATCAGGCGCTGTTGCATCCACTGAGGTGACGGGCCGTTTTTGACGCCTTTGACCAAGCGCAGACCAAAACCCGGGCACAGATCATCGGCCTCGATTTTCACCGCCACCGGGCAAGCACCTTCGCCTTCAATGGAAGGAATGTGCGGCACTTTCAGCGTACCCATGCCGGATGCAGCAAGGTCGCGGGCGATACCATGGACACCGGTGCAATCGGGCCGGTTGGGTGTCAGGCCGACATCAATGATGGGGTCATCCAATTTGGCATAGGCGGCAAAAGATGTGCCGACCGGGGCGTCATCGGGCAGGTCGATGATGCCGTCATGGGCGTCTGACATTTCCAGTTCGCGCTCGGAGCACATCATACCATGGCTTTCGACACCGCGAATATTGCCGACTGCGAGCGTCACATCGATACCCGGAACATAAGTGCCCGGCCCGGCAAAAGCGCCCACCTTGCCGGCGCGTGCATTGGGCGCGCCGCACACCACTTGCACCGGCTTGCCATCGCCTGTGTCAACGGACAGCACGCGCAGCTTGTCGGCATCCGGATGTGGCTCGGCGGTCAGCACCTTGGCGATTTTGAACGGCGCAAAACGTGCTTTGTCGTCGACCTCTTCGACCTCAAGGCCGATCATCGTCAGCCGCTCGACGATTTCATCCAGCGTTGCGTCCGTATCCAAATGGTCTTTGAGCCAGGAGAGCGTGAATTTCATTTTGTTTTTGCTTTCTTCGCAGTCGTCTTTTTAGCAGAGCCCGACTTCTTTCGGGCAGCGGCGCGTTTTTCCAGTTCGTCAAAAATGACAAAGCCGATTTTCAGGCCATCATCCTCGGGCTTTGTTTCGGCAATTGGGCTTTTGGTAATGGTCAGCGCCAATTGGCTTATATGGGTCAGCACGGCAACCGGTTGTTTGGTAGCCACCAGATGCCCGTCAATGCGCAGCATATCGCCATCATCGGGAAACACACCCGACACAATCATCGGACCCGCAAGGCTCATCGCGGCAATTTCAAGCTGTTCAGCTTCCTTGTCGATCTGTCCTTGCAGCGTGAAAATTTGCTTAGCGACGGACTGAGCGGCTTGCTCGGCGCCATTGTCGCAAGCAGTTTTGCCCCATTCGTCAGCTGACGGTGCCGCGCGGTTACCAGCCTTGAACTCGGCAGCCATATGAGCGAAATCGCCCGTCAACAATGCGGCATCGGAATAGCGGGTCATGGCGGGCTAAGCGGCTTCCTGTGGTTTTTTGGCGCCGGGCGCTTTTGAACCCAAAAACATACTTTTTATCGACACGCCTTCGTCAACTGCTTCCCACCAGATACCTTCGTACATGAGCTCGATTGCATTGAGCTCTGCATGAGCTAGACCGTCCAAAAATGGGTACCACCACAAAGGGGCTGATATCGTGCGTCCGTCAGCAATCGTGACATGGACTTCACCATCGGCGCACCATGCTTTCACCGGGCGCATTTCGTCGGTTTCAAATTCCAAAGAACTCATCCCAAGCCTCAATCCATTCGTTTTGATTTTGCACAACCAACGCCAGCAACTCCTTGAGCTCACGTTCATTATAGCCCTTATTGTGGGCCAAGTCTAAACTGCGCAGCCATACTTTAGCGGACTTGCCATCCTTAACGATGTGGACGTGGGGCGGTTCGAATCTGTCAAGCGCATAGAAACGAAACTTGTAACCACGCCAAACAAGCAAGGTCGGCATTAGCCAGTCAGCCCCCCAAACAAGGTCGGCATATCCAGCGGCCTAAACCCGTAATGCTTCAGCCAGCGCACATCAGCGTCAAAGAACGCACGCAGATCGGGCATGCCGTACTTCAGCATGGCAATGCGGTCGATGCCGATGCCCCAGGCAAAGCCTTGATAGACATCGGGATCAAGCCCACCGGCGCGCAGCACATAGGGGTGCACCATGCCGCAGCCCAGAATCTCCATCCAGTCATCACCCTCGCCGAAGCGCACTTCGCCAGGTTTTGACCGGTCGCATTGAATATCAACCTCAAGGCTCGGCTCGGTGAATGGGAAGAAGGACGGGCGGAAGCGCATGTTGAGCGACGGCACTTCAAAGAACGCCTTGCAGAACTCTTCGAGCACCCATTTCATATTGGCAACATTAGCCGACTTATCGATTACCAAACCTTCCAACTGGTGAAACATCGGCGTGTGGGTCGGGTCACTGTCCTGGCGGTAGGTTTTGCCGGGAATGACGATGCGGATCGGCGGCTCCTGCGCTTCCATAGTGCGGATTTGGACGGGGCTTGTGTGCGTGCGCAGCACTTTGCGTTCGCCGTGCTCATCGGCATTGAAGAAAAACGTATCATGCATTTCGCGCGCCGGGTGGCCTTCGGGGAAGTTCAGCGCGGTGAAATTATAATAGTCGGTTTCGACATCGGGGCCTTCGGCAATCGCAAAGCCCATATCGCCAAAGATTGCGGTAATCTCGTCAATCACTTGGGTGATGGGGTGTATGCGACCGGTCTCGACGGGCGACGGGCGCACGGGCAGCGTTACATCCACGGTTTCGATGGCCAGCCGCGCGTCAATCGCCGCATCGCGCAGCGCGGTTTTACGCGCCGTGATCGCGTCCGTGATACGGACTTTCAGCCCGTTTAGCGCCGGGCCCATGGCTTGGCGCTCCTCGGCGGACATTTTGCCAAGCGTTTTCATGCGCTCGGACACAACGCCTTTTTTGCCGATAGCGGCGACGCGGATTGCCTCAATCGCGTCCTCATCGCCGGCGGCTTCAATTTGCGCCATCAAATCGGTTTCAAGCGTTTCCAGCTCGGTGTGCGCGTCACTCATCAGTTCAAATCCGGTTGTTTTGTTGTGTCTTAGCGTTTGGTTGCCAAATCGCAATAAAAAACCCGCATCTGGGCCAGCCAGCGCGGGTTCTCAAAAGTCAGGGTTGAGAGCGCGGCTGCTTAGCGGACAGCGCTTTCAAATGCGTTTGGCGTGGTGTCTTTCAAATAAGCCAAAGCGTCTTTGGCTTGTTTGGCAACCGCGGCAAAGGCAGCAGGCTCGTGGATCGCAATATCAGACAGCACCTTACGGTCCACTTCGATACCGGCCTTTGTCAAACCATCGATCAGACGACCATAAGTCAGGCCATGCTCGCGGGCCGCCGCGTTGATACGCTGGATCCAGAGCGACCGGAAATTACGCTTTTTGACCTTACGGTCGCGATACGCGTACTGATCGGCCTTCTCAACGGCTTGTTTGGCGATACGGATGGTGTTCTTGCGGGCACCGCGGAAACCTTTGGCGGCCTTCAAAACTTTTTTGTGTTTGGCGTGTGATGTGACGCCGCGTTTTACTCGTGACATGATTTAATCCTTCAAAATCTCGTGGGAAAAGGCAGCGGCTTACAGGCCGTAAGGTGCCATTTTCTTGATGATACGGCCATCGGGCTCGGCCAGCACAGTGGTGCCACGGGCGTCGCGGATGAACTTGTTTGAACGCTTAATCATGCCATGGCGTTTACCGGCTTGCGCGGCGATCACTTTGCCATTGGCTGAAATCTTGAAACGCTTCTTTACAGACGCTTTCGTCTTCATTTTGGGCATTTTGCTTCTCCATTTTTGTTGCTCACGCTAGTCTGCCAAGGCAGACGCTCCGCAAGGCGTCCAAAGAGCTGGACGGGTGCCGGTCGGCACCTTCTTGCATCGCTCGGTTGCATGAGGCTTTGAGCATTATGAACGGACACGGCATGCCCTGCCGGCCTGTTCGGGACACGGGCGTATAGACTCACAATTTTACAATTGCAACCAACAAAAAGCCCGCACATGGCGGGCTTTCAATCATAGTGTACGGGACTTAGCCGCGCGGTGCGAGCACCATCATCATTTGACGGCCTTCAAGCTTTGGCTCAGCTTCGACTTTGGAAATCTCAGCCACGTCGTCTTTAACGCGCTTGAGCAGTTCCATGCCGAGTTGTTGGTGGGCCATTTCACGGCCACGGAAACGCAATGTCACCTTGACCTTGTCGCCATCGTCGAAGAAACGGCGGACCGCCTTCATCTTGGTTTCATAGTCATGACTGTCAATATTGGGCCGCATCTTCACTTCTTTGACTTCAACGGTCTTTTGGCGCTTGCGGGCGGCGGCGGCCTTTTTCTGCTGCTCATATTTCAGCTTGCCCAGATCGAGGATCTTGGCAACAGGCGGCTTGGCGTTGGGAGAAATCAGGACGAGGTCCAACCCGGCTTCCTCAGCCATTGCGAGGGCATCGCGCGTATCAGTTACGCCGCGGTGGTTGCCTTCATCATCAATCAGTTGAACTTCGGATTCACGAATGTCTTCGTTTGCGGCGGGGCCGGATTTTTGCGCTGCTTGCGCTCGGAAAGGACGGCGAATGTTCGTAGTCTCCTTTGGACATGTTCGTCGGACAGTGGGTGTTCGCTATGGTGCCATGCGAATAGCGGTGTCAATAGCACATGATTTTGGATAAATCATCATCAATTGATAAGTGGTGCATTGGCCGGCGCTTTGCAATGTGCTTTCGACGCCGTATTGCGCCAGCCAAGTGGGGGAAAACCGATGAGCACTTCAATATTGGATGTGGATGGTATCGCTATTGCGCACCATCACCATGGCGGCATATCGCCAGGACTTGTCTGGCTGGGTGGTTACCGCTCCGATATGCAGGGCACCAAGGCGCTGGAATTGGAAAAAGCCGCTTTGGCTGCCGGCGTGCAATCCACACGGTTTGACTATTCGGGCCATGGCGAAAGTGGCGGCGACTTTCTTGACGGCTCAATTTCGGCCTGGACCGCGCAGGCGCGCGCTGTGCTTGAGCGGGTGACGACCGGCCCGCAAATTCTGGTCGGCTCGTCGATGGGTGCCTGGGTGGCGCTGCGGCTTGTGCAATTGCTCAACACCGGTACGGATCGTGACCCGATCGCCGGGCTTTTACTGCTTGCGCCCGCACCGGACTTCACGGTGGAACTGATGGAGCCGGAGCTGAGCGACACGCAGCGCACCGAGATGGACCAGAAAGGCTATTTTGAAGTGCCGACACCGTACGGGCCTGAACCCAATAGGTTTACGAAAAAACTGTTTGAGGACGGGCGTCAAAACCGGGTGATGACGGGGCCGATCGACACGTTTTGCCCCGTTCATATTATTCAGGGGCAAGCAGACCCCGATGTGCCATGGCAGCATGCCCAGCGCCTGTTTGAACTTCTATCAAAAGACGACGCGACACTCGCCTACGTCAAAGATGGTGACCACCGGCTGTCACGGCCCGATGATATCGCCATCATCAACCGCGCGGCCCTTGAGCTTGTGGCGCGCGCATCAGCATCATGACACGGGGTTTGGTTGTACGGGATTTCTTGCGGCCCAGTGCCATCTCCAGCGCGTTTGTCGCTGTCGCAGTAGGCATGGCTGTGGTGTTGCCGCTGATCATCCAGTCCGGTCGCAGCACCGGTGCCAGCGAGGCACAAATCGCCAGTTTCGTCATCGCTGTATGTATCGCGATGGCCATCGAAAGCGCTTGTTTGTCAACCTATCTGCGCATGCCGATTGTGTGTGCCACCTCGACAGCCGGTGTGGCCCTGGTCGCCCAAAGCGCTGGCTACACCGTTCATGAAATGAGTGCCGCCTATATTTTGTCAGCTGTGTTTCTGGTTTTAACGGGGCTTTTCAAACCGTTCACAAGGCTTGTGTCGTCTATTCCCTCATCGGTTGCGGCGGGCATGTTGGCCGGCGTGTTGTTGCCTTTCGTATTGGCGGTGCCGCAAACATTGGCCGACGCGCCGGTTTTTGTTGGCGCGCTCATGGCCGGATTTTTTGTGCTGCGGCTTTTCAATGGTGCGGCTGCACTCATCTTGATCCTGCTGGTCGGCATCATCTGGTCACTGTTGTTTGTGCCTGAAACACCCAGCACGCTGTCTTTTGGCTGGCCTGTACCGGTGTGGATTGCACCCGCGTTTACGCCGCAAGCGCTGGTCGGGCTGGCGATCCCGCTTTATCTGGTCACCATGGCCTCACAGAACCTGCCCGGTCTGGCGGTGTTGCGCACTGACGCCTATCAAGCACCGCCGGGTGTTTTGATTGGTGCAACGGGTTTTGTGTCATTGCTCACTGCGCCATTTGGTGCGGTGTCAACGGCGTTGGCGGCCATTACCGCTGCGCTGTGCACCGGCCCGGACGCGCACCCTGATCAACACAAGCGCTGGGTAACGGGTGTCTGGTACGGGTTCTTCTACGCGCTTTTCGCGCTGTTTGGTGTCTCGCTTACCGCCTTGTTTACGGCGCTGCCCGCGGTCCTGATTGCGCTGATTGTCGGGCTGGGCCTGCTGTCGCCGCTGATCAATGCGACCCGCATTGCGCTGGGGGATGAAACCCAACGCATCGCCGCTATGGTGACCTTGGCGACAACTGCGTCGGGCGTTGGCTTTCTGGGCATTGCGTCCGCCTTTTGGGGGCTGATCGCTGGCCTTGCTGTCATTGGTCTTGATAAATTTACCCGAAAATAGGCAAGCGTTTTCAATATTTTGCCGAATTATTGAGCGCCATTTCTTGCGCAGGATACGGCTGATCACCATATCTAGCCCAAGGGTGACACCAATCATCACTTCAAAATGGGGTATATCACATGACTAATTCTGCACTTATCCGTCCCGCGTGGACACCGGCGACCATCGCGCTGATGATCTTGGGTTTCATGGTGTTCTGGCCGCTTGGCCTCGCCATGCTGGCTTACATCATCTTTGGCGACCGCTTCGAGGTCTTCAAGCGTGACGTCAATAGCGCTGCCGATAATTTGGCCGCTCATTTCAAACCAGCTCGCTACACGGCGCGCACCGGCAATGTGGCCTTTGACGACTGGCGTGAAAGCGAGTTGGACCGGCTGCACGAAGAGCGCCGCAAGCTGGATGACATGCGCCAAGAGTTCGACGATTATATGCGGGAGCTGCGTCGCGCCAAGGATCAGGAAGAATTCGACGCCTTCATGGCCGAGCGCAAGGGCCCGTCGAAAAAGAAGGGCAAGTCTGTTCCGACAGTTTCTGACCAATAAGTCAAACCACGTTTGACGACAATCAGCCCGCGCCATCCACCGATAGCGCGGGTTTTTTATACGCTTGAGCGCCGAATCGCGCTAAGAAAAGACCCATGATTTTTCGCTTTTTGAAACAGGCAGGTCCGGCACCGGGCGGTTCAGCCTTATCGTCGCATACGGTTGGCGGGCGAACGCTGCCGCTGCAGGTGCGCCATAACGCCCGCGCCAAAAACATCACGCTGCGCATCGAGCCGGGCGCGCGCGGCTTGAAAGTCACCGTACCGCCGGGCGTGGATGACGCTGAAATAGAGCATTTTCTGGCGCGCCAATCGGGATGGCTGAAAGGCAAGCTCGATCTTGTGCCCGATCAGCCCGCTTTGGCTGAAGGCATGAAGGTGCCTATTCGCGGTGTACCGCATTTGATTGTGCGTGAAACCGGCCGCGGTGTGAGCCATCAACGCGACACGGATGCAGGTGCTCAACTGGTGGTCTATGGCGATGGCCGCTTTGTGGCACGACGGGTTGCGGACTATCTGAAAAATTGCGCCAAGCAGGACATTGAGCCGCTGGTGCAACACCACACCAAGACCCTTGGCCGACCGGCGAAATCCATCCGCTACAAGGATACCAAAAGCCGCTGGGGCTCGTGCTCGTCGGACGGCAATTTATCGTTTTCCTGGCGCATCATGATGGCTCCGCCAGCGGTGATCAATTATCTGGTCGCCCATGAGGTGGCTCACCTGAAACATATGGACCACTCACCGCGCTTCTGGGCGCAATGCGAAGCGCTTTGCCCGGACATGAAGCGCGCCAAAGACTGGCTGAAGCGCAACGGGACAAAGCTGCAAGCCATCGGGCTTGGTTGAACCAATGCCCAAACCGCGCTAGGAGCGCGGTAAATGGGGTGTGTTATGCGTCGATTTATCATGTTGTCCGCACTGGCGGTTTTGGTGGGGTGTCAATCAACGCCGGTTGATACAACGCCAATCCTGTTGAGCGCGCAAAAGCTGGATGCGGTGGCCATGGACACTGCCTATACGTCGCTTGTCGGGCTGACCGATGAAAATCTCGGGTCATCAGAGACTGCGTTTGGCCCGATGATCAACCGCTATTTTCTGACCGATGATTTTGTCGTCTATCAGCATTTGAAAGTGGTGGAGCCCTTTACGCCACCGGCGCCGGAACAATCGATGATTGACCAGGTGATGGGCAGCGCGGCCCAGACACCGCAAGCGGTAACCACCCAGACTTTCGAGCAGTTGACTTATTTTCTGGTCAACCCGGATGGGATCGTGACGGACTTTGCCTCAGGACGGCTGTCGCAGAACCCCGGCCGTTGCATTCAGGTCGATGCGGTGACGGAACTGGTTTCCACCTGCGATGACAACGCCTTGCTGGAGCGCGAACTTGCGAGTTTTGACCAGATCGTGCGCACGTCAAACGGCGCGATGGTGTCTAGCTGGTCAACAGCGCAACCCGTTGCACCAGATTTGGCGCAGCCGGTTGCAACACCGCCTCCTGCAGCCCAGCAATAACCACACTCGACTCCACCCCTTGCATCACGCTAAGCGGTTTCCATGGCACTTGATGTAAAAATTTGTGGTCTTTCGACGCCTGCCAGTGTGCGCGCTGCGGTAACAGCCGGGGCAACCCATACGGGCTATATTTTCTTTGAAAAGTCGCCGCGTCACATTGAGCCTGAGGCAGCAGCGCCGCTGGCGGCGCTCAGCACGTCCTTGGGCGCGCTACCGGTGGCGGTGACCGTCAACGCCAGCGATGAGCAGCTTGATGAGATCGTTTCGGTCATGAACCCGGCCATTTTGCAATTGCATGGCGGCGAAACGCCGGAGCGGGTAGCGGCGGTGAAAGCACGCTACAATTTGCCCGTGATGAAGGCGCTGGCTATTTCAGTTCAAGAAGACCTTGCCAAGCTTGATGCCTATCGCGGCATTGCCGACCGGTTTTTGCTGGACGCCAAGCCGCCGAAGGGCTCTGACTTGCCCGGTGGCAATGCCGTGCGGTTTGACTGGTCGATCCTGACGCACTTGCCCTCGGACACTGACTATTTGCTGGCGGGTGGCATTGATGCGGGCAATGTGGCTGAGGCCTTGGCTATCCATCCACCGGGTCTTGATATTTCTTCAGGCGTTGAAGTCGCACCCGGCATCAAGGATGAACGCTTGATTGCAGCGTTTTTCGGTGCCATCAACGCAACCACAGCAAAAAACACGTAAATTACACGGGCCAAAGCCCGCGGGAGCGCAGCCATGAACAAACCGATTGAGCCAAACTCGTTTCGCACGGGGCCGGATGAACAGGGCATGTTCGGCATTTTTGGCGGGCGTTTTGTCGCTGAAACGCTGATGCCGCTCATTCTGGATCTGCAAACCGAATGGGAAAAAGCAAAAACTGACCCGGAATTTCAAGCCGAGCTGGCGCATCTCAACAAGCATTACACCGGACGCCCGTCGCCAATGTATTTTGCCGAGCGCCTGACCGAGCATTTGGGCGGCGCAAAAATCTACTTCAAGCGCGATGAGTTGAACCATACGGGCAGCCACAAGATCAACAATTGCCTGGGCCAGATTTTGCTCGCCAAACGCATGGGCAAAACACGCATCATCGCTGAGACCGGCGCGGGCCAGCACGGCGTGGCGTCAGCCACTGTTGCCGCACGTTTCGGCTTTCCCTGCCACGTCTATATGGGCGCGACCGACATTAACCGGCAGGCACCCAATGTGTTCCGCATGAAATTGCTCGGCGCAAAAGTGACGCCTGTGACGTCAGGCAATGGCACGTTGAAAGACGCGATGAACGAGGCGCTGCGCGACTGGGTGACCAATGTGGATAGCACTTACTATCTGATCGGCACCGCGGCGGGCCCGCATCCGTATCCGGAAATGGTGCGCGAGTTCCAATCGGTGATCGGCGAAGAAGCCAAGCAGCAAATGCTCGAGCTGGAAGGCCGCCTGCC
>JBAUIL010000167.1:0-4304 GCA_049682915.1 Ahrensia sp.
AGGCGACGTTCGCGCATTTGATTCAAACCCACAGACACTGTTCGGTGGCGCTGCACTCGACCTTGAGCCAACCGCTTCAATCGGTGGCGTAGCTGAAGGCCAGGTCTTCACCGGTCTTGAAGTCATCAATGGCCGCGACGCTGAAATCCGCTACACACTGGACGGTGGCGTCAAGAACATCATTTCAAAATCATTCCGCTCTAGCGACCGGTAATCGATAAGGCCCTGCACCGGAGCCTCCAGCCGGTGCACCCTAACCCAATCCATCAAAGCGCGTGGCACCCCTCCCGGCCACGCGCTTTTTTCGTCCGGTTCAGCACGGCCCGCTAATGTCGCCTTTCCAAAGCATTGGCCCGTTCTGGTCGATAATCAACTTCGCTTTTGACAAGGCCACAGTCCGCGCCTCCTCCTTGGATGGCAGCATATCGGCGCGCATGAAGCGCCGCGTTATCACTTCGCCGTCAATAGTCTTGGCCAATGTGCCCGCCACGCGCCATTGACTGCCATCGCTGACCGGCTGCACGCGGATTTCCACATCCTTGTAAGTCTCGTCCGCCCCCGCATCGGCGGGCGATGCACCCGCTGCATCACCGCCGCCAAACAGCTTTTTGAAAAATCCAACCATGGTGTTCTCCGTTTCACACCAAGCTGGCACAAAGCAGTTTGATGTCAACGATGGGCGATTGCCTAATGCACGATTAGGATTTACGTATACGTCAATATTGAGAGGGATGGCACCATGCCCGGCGCGCAGCGCCAATATTTGCCACCCCATGAAACCGGACGGCTATGATGACTGAAACAACCGATACACAACCTGCCCCACCAGCCAAGAAAAAACGGAGATGGATCAAAGTGCTTTTCTACGTCGTGCTGCTTGCTGCTGTGGCGCTGGCTGGCTTGTTCTTGTTTGGCCCGCGCGAACCCGTCGACACAACCATCCGGTTTGACCCCACCAGCATCGGCGATGATATCGACAGCTATCTGACCCAGAGCGAAGCGCAGTTCGACGATATTGAGCCGGGCCTGCAGAAGGAGGTCGTCTGGGCCTATCCCGCTTCCAAAGCCAAAACGCCGGTGTCGCTGGTCTATATTCACGGCTTTTCTGCCTCACGCGGCGAAACCGACCCGCTGACCGCGCTGGCCGCGGCTGATCTGGAAGCCAACGTGTTTTACACGCGGCTTTCCGGCCATGGCCGCGATGGCGAGGCGATGGCAGAGCCGACCGTGCAGGACTGGATGGATGACGCAGCCGAAGCCATCGCCATCGGCAAGCGCATCGGCGAAAAAACCATTCTTGTCACCACCTCCACCGGCGGCACAATCGCCGCGATTGCCGCGTTTGACCCCGCCTTGCGCACCCAGATTGACGGCATCGTGTTCATCGCGCCCAACTTCAAACTCGCCACCGGTGCCGCGCCCGTGCTGACCATGCCGTTCGCGCGCCAAATTGTGCCGATGATCGTCGGTGCGGAACGCGGCTTTGAGCCGGAAAATGAGCTGCACGCCAAGTTCTGGACAGAGCAATACCCATCCACCGCGCTGCTGCCCATGGCCGCCGCCGTCAAACAGGCCAATGGCCTGCTCTATGAGCGCGTCACCATCCCCGCATTGTTCATCTTCGCCGATGGCGACCGCGTGGTAAACCACACCAGAACCCGCCAAATCCACAGCCGCTGGGGCGGCGACAAAGCGTTGATCACAGTCGAAGACAGCACCGACCCCTACAATCACGTCATTGCAGGCGACGCGCTAAGCCCGAACACGACGGAACGGCTGGCGGGGGATATTGCGGAGTGGGTGAAGGGCTTGTGAGGGGCGATTTCCGTTACGCAAAAAAATACGCGATCAGCGGCTAGGGGACGATGTTAAGATCGCAGCCCTATCATAAACTTTTCAAATGAGCAGGCAGCGAGCATTTAGGGCCTCAGATCTCTTTTGGCGCATTCAGCGCATATGAGGCTCTTAATTTTACTATCTTAAATTTCGAGCCAATAAACTTTTGATCGAAATCATGCAGAATTCGATAGCCCAATTAGCCTGCTCTGGTGACAGTTTGGGTTGAGGACTTAATCCTGCACCATGAGCGTCTGGATTTCTCACATCCGCGAAGAAGCGCTTTAACATTTCGCTTTCCCACACCTCGATAAAACGCCCATTTTTGGAGCTTACAAGATTATCGATATAGTTAGCCGCACCTCTTTCCCGTCCGGTTGACCAACCATGGGTGGAGGATAAAATTTTGATGGTGCTTTCAAGTGATCTAGCGGCATAAAGAGACGGGTTTGGTCCACCGCTGTCTCTAAGCGTGATGGCTTGCTCCATGTCTGTTCGAACGTTGTCCCAAATTGAATCCCTCAGCAATTCCCAGAATGGATCATGGATAGTATCTCGAATTTCAGGGCCATCACTTGGACAAAATCTTCCTTCATAATAAACTAATCCAATGGATTGAGACTGCAAATGACTAGCGATCAAATCTTGTATTTCTAAAAATCCATCTGGATTTTTATATTTCGAAAAATTAATGACAAATTCAAGAAAACTAACGCGATCAATCGGGTCTTGTTGATTGTCAGAAAGATAATCCAATGCGTTGTCGGCATAACAGGTTTTAGACTCTAATATATGCTGGCGCATCTGGAAAAGGCTATGTCGTCCGAGAGCCATAGCAGCTTCGTCATGGGCCCGAACCACAATCTCATTAATTAAGTCAAACCGAACAGCTTCGTAACTTAACACTAATGGCTGGAAAACTATTTCCTTGAGCGCATGGGTGATCGATACCAGAAAACGATTTAGTGCTTCGCTTGAAAGCCCTTCAAACGGGTCCACACCTTTCATGCGATTTGCAAAGCATGACAAACGATCATCGGAATACATAACTAAGTCCAATCCTTCATATTCAGATTAATCTAATAAGACATTCCTATCATCGACCGGACATAAAATTAAGCCGCAAGTCTTATCGAGACTGCTTTGGTAAGCAGCGCCATCGACTTACACATAGCCCAAATTTGGCAAAATATAGTCGAAAAAATTCAGGTTATAGGTCACCGCATTCGAGAATACGGTAGAATGCTTGAATCGCCCACACCGAAGTCTCTGCAGCGCACCTTGTTTCCGAAACCTCAACCTCACCCCCGCGGCTTCGCATCCTTCGAAAACGCGTACACCGCAACCGGCACCGCATAGGCTGCCACATAGAACCAGAACAGCGCGCTATACACGTCTGCCGCCTCGCCGCCCGCATTGCTGACCACGCTGCCGGTGGCAATTTGCATGAGTGACACACCGCCGATGGAGAAAAAATTCATCAGCGTGATGCCTCGACCCGTCAGGTGGGCTGGAAAAAACGCTTTGGCGTGCGCCATGATGACACCATACACCATGCCGGTGACGCCAATGATGATGAAGGCCACGGTCACCACCACGAGGCCCGAATTGGGCGCGACCGCCAGATAGGCCATCGCGGCTACGCCGATGATCATGCCTGACAGGGCCACCCATTTGCGACTGTTAAACAGCGTGTCTAGCGGACCATAGATGAAGCTGCCGGCGCTCATGGCAAGCGCCATAAACAGGGTCACCAAGCCGATGGTCGCCGCATCCGCTGCATAAATGTCGATCAACATCGGTCCTGCCCAAAGGCCGCGAATGCCGGCTGCGGCTGAATAGTTGACCAGCATGGCGGGGAAGATCAGCCACAGCACCGGCATTTTCAGCAGCGTAATGAAGCCCTTGAAGCCGCCCTCACCGCTGGTTTTGTCTGTTTCAGGGTCTTGCACCAACGCCAAGATTGCAGCCGCGACTGCAAGCGTCAAAACGCCGATGGCCAGCACGACACCCCGCCAGCCAAACGCTTCCGCCGCCCATGCCAGCGGCGTCGCGCCCGCCACATTGCCCAGCGTGCCGATGCCGATGAAAACCGAGGTCAACGTCGCAAAGCGCAGCGGCGAAAACTTGTAGGAGAAGATGAACAGCGACGCCATCAGCACCGGCGCGCAGCCAATGCCGATCAAGCCCATGGCAATGATGATGGTGGTGGGTGACCAGGCAAACGCAAACAGCAGCACGCCCGCGCCACCGGCGACACCGAGCAGATAGCCTGCCGTGCGACGCGGCCCAAACCGGTCCAGCGACACACCGACTGCAAACTGCATGGCCGCAAAGGTGAAAAACCACATGCCTGACGCCAGCGACAGCTCGGCCTTGGTTGCGCCCAATTCAGCAATCAGGTCCGGCGTCAGCACCGCCAGAAACGCGCGATAAAATTGCGACAGCACATAGGCTGCGCACAGCGC
>JBAUIL010000168.1:0-36117 GCA_049682915.1 Ahrensia sp.
GTTCCGCCGATGACGGCAAAGCTGAGATTGCGCAGCGGGTCGGGTATGCTTGGGGCGAACTTCAACAGAGATGCAACTGTGACGGCAATTGTCGATCCGACAAGGGGCGCAGCGGGGATGCCAACGTAGAAAGCCAGCGCGGATCCTGCAAATGCAACTGCAAGACCGCCCACAATTTGCGTTCGTTTGCCGACCAAGGTTCAAGTCTCCCTAGACTACGCTGCCATCGCCCAAACAGGTGGGGCGATGGCACTTGCAAATCCAAGCTTGTGTGCCATCAGTCGCCTTCGGCTTTCATGGCCCGGCGGCCAAGCCAGATTGGGACGATCACGACAATGGCCGCGAACAAATAGAGCACCAGGCTGTCAATTGACGTAAACAGGATAGACCAGTCGCCGCCTGAAATTGACAGCGCACGGCGCAGATTGTCTTCAAAAAGACTTCCCAGCACAAAACCGAGGATAATCGGCGCAAGAGAAAAGTCGAGTTTGCGCAACAACCATCCAAACACACCCAAGCCGACGATCATGTAGAGATCATGCGGATTGGAAACCACCGAATACACACCAATGAAAGCGAGGACTGCAATCATGGGTGTTAGAAACTGCTGGGGAATGGTTAGCAAGCGCGCGAAAAAGCCAACGAGCGGAAGGTTGATGACAAGCAGCGCGAAGTTGCCGATGAACATGGAGGCGATAAGGCCCCAGGCAACTTCGGGACGTTGTACGAACATCAGCGGTCCGGGCGTGACGTTAAACAACAACAACGCGCCCAGCAGGATGGCTGTTGTACCGGAGCCGGGAATGCCCAGGGTCAGCATCGGCACCATGGCACCGCCGGCTGCCGCATTGTTTGCCGATTCGGGCGCTGCAAGGCCACGGATATCGCCCTTGCCAAAGCTGTCGGGACTTCCTTGCACACGTTTCTCGGTGCCATAGGCCACCGCCGATGCAACCGATGCACCGGTTCCGGGAAGCACTCCGATAAAGAAGCCGATGACTGAGGAGCGGGCAATCGTCCACTTGACGTTCATCATGTCCGCAAAAGACACAAAGCTCTTGTCAATTTGAACGGTCTTGAGTTTTCCGGTTACCTGCTGCTCGACGAGATGGATGAGTTCGGCCATCCCGAACAAGCCGATGACAACCACGAGAAAGTCAATGCCAGCAAGCAGATCGGGTATGCCGAAGGTAAATCGGATGACGCCGGTGTTGGCGTCGATGCCGATTGACGCCAGCATCAAGCCGATCAGCGTGCCCAGCAATGTCTTGACCGGGTTCGAGCCTACCAGAGACGCCAGGCAGGCGAAGGCGAACACCATCAAAGCAACGTAGTCTGACGGAGAAAAGGTGACCGCGTAAGACGCAATCAGCGGCCCGAATATTGCCAGCAGGATGACGGCGAACGTGCCCCCGATGAATGATGCGATCGCCGACAGGGACAACGCCTTTCCGGCATTGCCCGCCTTTGCCATCGGGTTGCCGTCGAGCGTCGTCATGACGGCTGACGCGTCGCCGGGCACATTGAGTAGGATGGATGAAATGCGTCCTCCATATTCTGCGCCGTAATAGATGCCTGCCAGCAGGATGATCGCGGATTCAGGCGGAAATTGCAGGCTGTAGGCGATCGGGATCAGGATGGCGACACCATTGATCGGCCCGAGGCCGGGTAATGCGCCAATCAGCGTGCCAGCAAAACAACCGGCGAGAACGAGAAAAAGGTTGAACGGGTCCAGCGCGACGGAGAAGCCCTGCGCAAGGCCGGAAAGTACGAGATCCATAACGATGCCTCACAAAATGGGTTCAAGCACACCGGCGGGCAGATTGAGGTCCAGCACAACGGTGAAAAGAAGATAGCCGCCAATACCGGCGATGGCACCAAAGATGACCGAAGACAGCCAACCCGCACCCAGCATCCGGCCAAGCGCGATGCAGAACAACCATGTCGAAAACACAAAGCCGAGCGGCTGGAAAAGGTAAGCGTAGATGCTCAAAATAACGAGCGCCAAGCCAATGCGCGACAGCGTTGCACGTGTCAGATCGAGGGAAGCGATATCCGGTTTGATCACGATCCAGGCACTGCACGCAATGGCGAGAATGCCCAGCAGTCTGGGCCAGGATTCAGGACCAAGCGGATCGTACTGGAACGGCGCCTTGATTACCGTAAAGGCAATGATTGTGTAGCCGATTGCGATGACAAGCAATATCGAATGAAAAATGCGATCCGCCATAAACCCCTCCCTGGTCGTTGGCAAAGCCCGCAGGCGGCCCCAAAAGGCCGCCTGCAAGCGTTCGTTTTTTAAGTATTATTCGATCAGGCCCGCTTCGCGCGCAATGCCTTCCATGCGCTCCACGCGGGCTTTGGCATCTGCGTCAAACTCGGCACCTGCCATGTTGAGCGGAAGCAGACCGCGCTCTTTTTGAATTGCCGCATACTCATCGGTTTCAAAGGCGGTCTTAAAGACATCAACCCACGCGTTGTAGGCTTCGTCAGAAACGTTCTTGCCCATGTAGAAACCACGCATGATGATCCACTCGGCATCATAGCCCAGTTCCTTTGTTGTCGGGAACGGGTCGAATGGCGCGGGCAGACGCTCTGGGCTCATAACGGCGAGAATACGCATGGTACCTGCATCAAGATGGGAGGCCATCTCGGCAACATCGCCGGTATAGACCTGAATGGAGCCGCCAAGCAGTGCGGCAATCGATTCCCCGCCACCATCAAAGGCGACATAGCGCATGGCTTTGGGGTCCAGATCACGTGATTTCAGCAACAGAGCCGCTTTCATCCAGTCCTGCGAGCCAACAGATCCACCAGCACCAAACACAAGGGAGCCGGGATCTTCACCAACTTTGGCCATCACATCGTCGAGCGTTTGGAACTCGCTGTCGGCCTTCACAATGATTGCGCCATAGTCGGCACCGGCGGTTGCCAGGAAGCGGACATCGTCGGAGCCCCATTCACCGTATTTGCCGGTTGCCATATTCAGCAGTGAACCGGATGAGAACGCAACGATGGCGTTCGGATCGTCGGTGCGTGTGGTGTTGAAAAGGTTGATTGCCACGGCACCAATGCCGCCCGGCATGAACGTCACCTGCATGGGATTGGACATATGCCCTTCCAGGCCGGATTGGGCGACACGGCATGTCAGGTCAAACCCGCCGCCAGGGTTGGCCGGTGCGATGCATTCCGGCTTTTCAATGTCGGCTGCAAATGCCGGCAGGGAAAACGAAGCTGCAACCATAGCCGCCGCAATTGAAAGCTTGAAGTGATTCACGATAATTCCTCCCAGATCGTATAATCGGTTTCGGCATGTGCGATATGCTGCCGCTCACAGTGCCGGGTCGCTCGCGCAAAGACAGGCACATTGATCAGTTAGCAGTTGTGGCTGACTCCATCTTGACATGGAACTGACCCAAAGCTGACTTTGCGCGTTGGTTACTTTCCAAGGCTTGTCAGATTTGCGATGTTTTAAGGGCCATGCGTATCCTTCTCGTCGAAGACAACATTGAACTCGCCACCATGCTCGCTGACCGTTTCCGCGCGCAGGGCGATGCCGTGGACATCGAAAGTGACGGAAGTGGCGCAGCCCAGCTTTTGGCACACAGCACGTTCGATATTGTGGTTCTGGATGTGAATTTGCCTGGCAAAGACGGATACGGGGTGCTGCGTAGCATGCGTGAGCGCAGCGATGCGACGCCGGTGTTGATGCTGACCGCGCGCAGCGAGATTGATGACCGTGTGGCGGGATTGGACAGCGGCGCCGACGACTATGTGGTTAAACCTATTGAGTTTCGCGAGTTGGCGGCGCGGTGCCGGGCCTTGGCGAGACGGCGCACGGGCCAAGCTGACAATGTGTTCAAATGCGGCAATTTCCTTTACGATAGAACAGCCAAACGTGCCTTCATTAACGACACTGACCTTGACCTGCGCAACCGCGACGTCCAGCTGCTCGAAGCATTTCTGGGTAGTCTCGACCGGGTGATCGCCAAAGAGGATGTTGCGGACAAGATCTACTCTTTTGAAGAAACACCAAGCCTGAATGCGGTCGAACAGGGCGTGACGAGGCTTCGCAAAAAGCTTGAGGGATCCCCGATCATCATCAGGACAATTCGTGGTCTCGGATATATCGCCAATGCCCGTGAGCACTAGACCGGCGAGACCATATTCATTGCGACTGAGGTTGACGATCGCGATGATCAGCGGCTTCCTGTTTATCCTGAGCATCATTGCCGTTGCGCTTTGGAACTATGCGGTTTCGGCCTCCAACCGCAGCTATGATCTGTTACTGGAGGGCTCCGCCATCACGATCCTTGGACGAATATCATCGACGGCAGAAGGGATATCTGTCGATTTTCCACCAGCCGCCTTGGAAATGCTGGGGCTGGCTGAAGAGGATCGGGTTTTCTACCGGATTTATACCATGCGCGGTGAAACGCTGACCGGTGAGCGCGAGCTTCCCGGTCTGCCCGTTGAAAGCAACAGTGGCGAAGTGGAATATTTCGACGCTCAGCACAGCGGTGCGCTGGTCCGCTTTGTGCGGCAAGGCAAAACCGTTGCGACCAACAACCAGACGGAAACCGTGCTGGTGCAGGTTGGTCAAACGCGCATCGCGCGTGACAAACATCGAAACGCTCTGTTTTATCGGGGGATGATGGTTCTTGGCGCGCTTGCGGTAGCCGGTATTGTCTTTGCGCGGCTATCCATCAATCTTGCGCTGAAACCGCTGTCGGGCATCGTCACCGACATTGAAAACCGCGATCCCTCGGAGCTTGAAGAACTCAAAGCCTTGCCGCCGCGCGAGATTGCAAGTCTGATCGCGGCCATTAACGGGTTCATGCGAAGGCTGGATGCGAACAAGGACAATGCACAAAACTTCATTGCAGATGTGGCACACCAGATCCGGACATCATTGTCAGCACTCAACGGGCAGCTTGAACTGGCCGGCGAGCCCGGGCCGCCAGAGGTCGTCAAGCAAAGGATCCACGAGGCAGGCCGCCAGGCAAAGAAGACGATTGGTCTGACCAATCAGCTTTTGGCGCATGCCATGGTCATCCACCGTGCCGACAACCAGTTGAAGTTAAATGTTGATCTGGTTGAACTCGTCACATCTGCCATCGAAACTCATGTCATACAGCGCACCGATACGGGAATCGAGTTCGAGTTTTCCCGTGATGAGGATGGGACGAGTGCCGTCATCGTCGGCGATCCGGTGTCCTTGAAGGAAGCACTGCGCAATCTCATCAGCAATGTCGAAGCGCATGCCGGTCAACAACCCCGCCTGCGCTTTGCCTTCGAGCGGGTAACCGATGGCGCCGGTGCGGTACTGGTGATCGAAGACAATGGCCCTGGCATACCGCCGTCTGAACGTGCCAACGCACTCGAACGCTTCTCGCGGTTCGGCAGTGCCTCCGGCTCCGGCCTCGGTCTGGCCATCGTCAAGGCGGTCATGGATGCGCATGGTGGCACAGTTCGGCTGACGGATGCGACGGGCGGCGGTCTACGCGTGGAGCTTTATTTTCCGGGTCACCAGGGAGGACACGTTGAACACTAGCAGTACTCTTGTTCGCTGTTTGGTTGCGATTTCTCTGGCCGTTTTATGGCCCCTATTCCCGGCGACTGCGAGCGACGGGCGACTGAATATCTACAGCGCAACCGACACGTCTGCGATGCAAACGGTGTTGGATGCTTTCCTAAGCAGATACCCAGATGTGAATGTCGTCTACACCGAGTACAACACTCGGGAGCTGCACAAGGCGATCGTCGACGGCGACATTGAAGATGCCGACATCGTTATCAGTTCATCGGTTGATCTGCAGGTGGATTTGGTGAACCGCGGGTTGGCACGCAGGATCGATCCGGCGCGCGATGTCACAATGCCGCGATGGGCGAGTTGGCGCTCTGAACTTTTCGGCTTCACATTCGAGCCCGTCGTCACCGTCTACAACAAAAAGGCTTTTGAGACACTCGAACTACCCGCAACCCGATCCGCACTGGCGCTCGCGATCCGTGACAACCCGGCCTTCTTCAACAACGCGATCGGTACCTATGACATCGCGCTGTCGGGCGTTGGCTACCTGTTTGCAGCGCAAGACATCGAAAAAGGATATCAGTTCTGGCGTTTGGTTGAATCATTTGGGCGCGCTGGTACGGCCACATTCTGCTGTACATCACTGGTTCTCGACAAAGTCGCAAAAGGGGAACTCGTTCTTGGCTACAATGTCATCGGGTCCTATGCCGCCGAAAGGGCGAGATTGGATCCAAGGATTGGTATTGCAGCCTTCTCCGACTACACGTTGGTGTTGAGCCGAAGTGCGTTTGTTCACCAGTCGGCGCCCAACCCGGAAGCGGCGCGGATTTTCATCGAATATCTTTTGTCGCGCGAGGGGCAGGCAAAGATTGCCGAAAGCTCGGCTTTGATATCAATCATAGAAGCGCTTGAGACCGACAGTGATCGAATGGCAATTTTCGGCAATCCCGAGGCGATGCAACCGATTAAAATCGGCCCCAGCCTGATCGGATATCTGGATCGTCTGAAACAAACCCAAGTGTTGGCTGACTGGCGCGATACGATCGATCCGCATGGCACGGAGTAGATCGATCGCTTTAGGAGGACACTCATCTATGCGCATTCTCGACGTTCAAATGGTGCAAAGTCGCGGCTATGAGGGTGTTTTCGTTCACTGACGCCTGACAGAGACAATCGTCCTGGATGGCAGCGCAAAGGAAAAATTCGGCGGCCGCATCACGATCCAACGTTTCGAGGCCATGGCGCCGGGTGAACCCTTGCCGATGCCAATAGACCAATCGATGCAAAGCAAAGATATCGATGGTTCGGCGCTTATTGAACGTGCCGGAGCGTTGATTTAAACAGCGTGGCCGCTACAGTCTTACTTCTAGCTTTGAGGGGCAGCCACCCTCCCCCTCTTTATCGGCATCATGTCCATGTACACCAGCCTTGATAAAACAGCCAATTGGATTGCAATGGTGCTCGCGCTGGCGGGCGGGGTGGTGCTTCTGGCGCTGGTTGCGCTGACCTGTGTCTCGATTATCGGGCGCGCCATGGTTCCGCTTGATATCGGCATTAGCGGCATCCGCGGTATCTATGACCTGACCGAGATTGGTATGGCAGCTGCAATTTTTGCGTTTCTTCCCTGGGCTCAATACACGCAGGCACATGCGCGGGTCGATCTGTTTGCGCGTTTCATTCCCAAACGCAGTGGCGCTCTTTTGGATCTTGTGTTCAACGTGGCCATGTTCATTGTCGCACTTGTCGGCACGTGGCGGCTTTATCTCGGCATGAGCGACAAGCTGTCATTTGGCGAGACAACGCTGATTGCCCAAATTCCGGTTTGGCAGGGCTATGCGGCAAGCCTTGTGGGTTGCGCCGGTTTTGTCATTGTCGCAGCCTTCTGTGTGCTGCGTTCGGCGCGCGCATTGGCGATGCCATCTGCGGAGAACAGCAATGAGTAGCATTGAGTTGGCCCTGTGGTCATTTCCGGTTCTGCTGCTGCTTGTTTTCGTGCGTATGCCGATTGCACTGGCGATGATCAGTGTCGGGGTCGGCGGCACATGGCTTGTCATCGGCAGCCCCCTCATGACCATGAACCAGTTGAAGACGCTGACCTACGGGACGTTTTCAAACTATTCGTTTTCGATCATCCCGCTTTTTCTGTTGATGGGTCAGTTCGCCACGCTGTCAGGCATGTCTGCATCGCTGTTTAAGGCTGCGGAGGGGTTTCTGGGCCATCGCAAAGGCGGCGTTGCGATGTCTGCTATCGGCGCGTGCGCGGGCTTTGGCGCCATTTGCGGGTCTTCGCTTGCAACGGCAGCGACGATGGGACAGGTCGCCTTTCCTGAATTGCGGCGCTATGGCTATCCGAGCTCGCTGGCAACGGGAGCGCTGGCCGCCGGTGGCACACTGGGCATACTCATTCCGCCATCGGTTATCCTGGTCATCTATGCCATTTTGGCCGAACAGAACATCGAGAAGCTATTTGCGGCTGCTCTGGTGCCGGGCATTCTCGCCGCTATCGGCTATATGATTGCTATTTCCATTTGGGTCCGCGTCTCACCAAACAGTGCGGCTGTGCGTGAACGCGTGGCGTGGGCCGAGCGGATGACAATGCTTGGCAAGATCTGGCCGGTTGTTGCCATCTTCATCGTCGTGGTCGGCGGCATCTATGCCGGTCTTTTCACCCCCACCGAGGCTGCTGCCGTGGGTGCTGCCGGCACCTTCATCGCGGCAATCGCGGCAGGTGAGATGAATTTGTCGCGCCTGCAAGAAGCGATCCTTGAGACCGCCGCAACATCGGGCATGATTTTTCTGATCATTCTGGGGGCGGGTATCTACAACAATTTCCTGTCGCTTACCCAAGTACCTCAAATGGCCTCACTGTGGGTCGGTGAGCAGGGTTTTTCGCCCTGGTTTGTGCTGGCAATCGTACTCGTCATGTATCTTGTCTTCGGGTGCGTGATGGACAGTCTGTCGATGATCCTTCTGACGGTGCCGATCATCTTTCCGATTATGTCCGCGCTTGATTTTGGTATGAGCGCCGATGATTTCGGCTTGTGGTTCGGCATTCTGGTGCTGATTGTTGTGGAGGTGGGGTTGATAACGCCGCCGGTCGGCATGAACCTGTTCATCATCAATTCGATGGCCAAGGATACGCCTATCGGCCAGACCTATCGCGGCGTCTTGCCCTTCGTTCTCACAGACTTGGTTCGCGTCGTCATCCTCGCCAGCTTTCCGGTGATCACGCTTTGGCTGGTGTGGTTTCTTGATTCATTTTAAGAAAGTGCGGCAGCGCTTAGTCATTGCCAAGCTTGGAATTGGTGCCTTTTTCCTGGTCTTTCTTGGTGCGCAGATATGAGAAGGCTGAGGCCACGACGACGAGCGCAATTGTTGCCACGAACAGAATAAAAATCCAGCTTGGTTCTTGCATGATACTCTCCTTTGAAGAGTTCAATGCACTGCTGCGGCGTTTGTTCCTGATCGCTCAGATGTCACTTGGTAAAGCGTGACAGCGCTTCTTCCACACCGTGCTGATTGATGGCGTTGGCCGCATCGACAAAAGCGTCTGCGAAAACCTGGTTTTCAGCCAGAGAGCCATAATAGTGGTTCTGCTCGATCCACAACACAGGGTTGGCCAAGGCCGCAATGGCGACTTGTTTCAACGCTTCATGATGGGGATCATTGGGCTCAATCGGTGAACCATCGGCGCGCAAGCCGGTGCAGTAACGCATCCACAGCGCACTCATCAAAGCAAGCCCTTTGACGGGCAAACCGGCGCCAAGCGCATCCTTGATGGAAGGAATGATAAAGCCCGTCTGACGGCTGGATCCGTCAAACGCAACGCGACGCGTGGTGTCGATGATATCGGGATTGGAGAAACGCCGATCAATCAGATCGAGGTAGTCCAGCGGCTTCATGCCGGGAACGGCAGCGACATTGGGAGCGACTTCTTCAGCGATGGTTTTGCGCAAAAACGCATGGATGCCTTGATGGGCCATCGCGGCGGCAATTGTTTCGATGCCAAGCAAATCTGCGGGCATTGAAATGAGCTGATGGCCACCGTTGAGAATGCGCAGCTTCATGGATTCGAAAGCGTGGACGTCTGCCGAAAAGGTTGCGCCCACCTTGTCCCAGTCTGGACGGCCAGCGCAAAAATCATCTTCGATCACCCATTGGCGGAAATTTTCGTGGGTCACGGGCGCTTTGTCGTCAATGCCGAAATCGCGCACCAGAGCGCGCTCAATGTCACCGGTGGCGGGCACGATGCAGTCGACCATGGAATTGGGGAATGTGCAGTTGGTGTCGATCCAGCTGGCGAGCGACGGGTCACTCATGGCGGCCAGCGCGACAACGACGCGGCGCAGAATAGCGCCATTGCCCTGCAAATTATCGCAACTCAAGCCCGTGAAAGGACCCGCACCACTGTCACGGCGGATTTTTAGGGCGGCGACCATCGCACCAAAGGCAGTGCGTGGCGCATCGGGATGGGCGCCATCATGGATCAGATCGGGATGGGCGCTGTCCAGACCACCGGTCGAGGCATCGATGAAATAGCCGCCCTCGGTGACCGTCAAAGAGACAATGCGGATATCAGGATCAGCCATGCGCGCGATCAATGCGCCATTGTCGGCGTCAACCGGCAGAAAATCGATCATGGAACCACAAATCTCAGCGGACTTTCTCGCGGGATCCAACTCAATCAGGGTAGTCAGGCAATCCTGCGCGATGAGGCGGTCACGCTGGGCGGCATCGGTGGCGCGCACACCGGCGCCGACGATGGCCCAATCATGGGCCAAGCCCTCGTCCATCAAGCGGTGCAGGTACCATGCCTGGTGGGCGCGGTGGAAGTTACCAAGGCCAATGTGGACGATGCCCGCCGACAGTCCGGGACGGTTATAGCGCGGCTTTCGGACATGGTCCGGAACCTGATCCAAATTCGCGTTGCAAAGCGATACTAGCGCTTCCATCAATGCCTTCTCACGCTGTTGGTTCATCATTCACCGGCCATGTCCGTGTCGTCTAAAATTGGTTTCGACGTTACCGCCAACTGTAAAACCAAAGCACCCTACGGCGCTTTGGCACGATCTGCGTTCTACCCCTACGCGATACGAAGACCTTCAACATCAAATTTATGGATGCTGTCGGCACGCGGTGTCAGGTTGATCTTGTCGCCATGTTTGAAGCTGACCTCACCTGCTGCACGAACCGTAATCGTGTCAGCCAAGCCAGTATCGTGAACGTGGAAGAACGTATCTGAACCAAGATGTTCGGCGACGCCGACCACGCCGCTCCATTTACCATTCTTATCGGTCACATCGATGTGCTCGGGGCGGATACCAATGGTCTCGGCACCGAGTTTGGCCGCTTCCTCACCTTTGATAAAGTTCATGCGCGGCGAGCCGATAAAGCCTGCAACAAACTCGTTGCGCGGTTCACGGTAGAGATCAAGCGGTGAGCCGACCTGCTCGATATGGCCGGCGCGCAGGACAACGATCTTGTCTGCCATGGTCATCGCTTCCACCTGATCGTGGGTTACGTAGATCATGGTGATCTGCATGCGCTTGTGCATTTCACTGATTTCCAGGCGCATGCCTACCCGCAGTGCCGCATCCAGGTTTGACAATGGTTCGTCAAACAGGAACGCGGACGGATCGCGCACAATGGCCCGGCCAATCGCAACACGCTGACGCTGACCACCCGACAACTGGCCGGGTTTGCGGTCCAGATAATCGGTCAGGTTGAGTGCTTTGGCGGCTGCCATGATGCGCTTTTCCTGCTCGGCTTCATCGACGCCTGCCATGCGCATGGGAAAGGCAATATTTTTGCGCACCGTCATATGCGGGTAAAGCGCGTAGGACTGGAACACCATTGCGAGGCCGCGCTTTGACGGTGAGATTTCCGTCATGTCGTTGCCGTCAATAATGATACGCCCACCGGATGTGTCTTCCAAACCGGCAATCAGGCGCAGAAGTGTGGACTTACCGCACCCGGACGGGCCTACGAATACAGCGAACTCGCCATCTTCAATGGTTAGATTCAGCGGTGGAATGACCTCGGTTTCGCCGAAGCTTTTGGTGACATTCTCAAGTACGATGCGTCCCATAATCTTATCCTTATTTAACGGCGCCGAAGGTCAGACCTTGCACGAGTTGTTTTTGACAGAACCAGCCAAGCACCACGATCGGGCCGACGGCAGCAGCTGACACAGCGGACAGGCGGCCAAAGAACAGACCTTCCGGTGCGCGGTTACCTTCGATGAGTTTGGAGAGTGTGGCCGCATCCGTGGTGGTGAGACGCACGGTCCAATAGGCTTCGTTCCAGCAGAAGATGAAGCACAGCAGTGCGGTGGATGCGATGCCGCCCCAAGCTAACGGGATGAGGATTTCCTTGACCTCGCCCCACGTATTGACGCCGTCCATCTTGCCCGCCTCGATGATGTCCTTGGGAATTTCTTTGAAATAGGTAAACAGCATCCAGACGACGATGGGCAGGTTGATCAGCGTCAGCACGACGATGACCATGAAATGGGTGTCAAACAAGCCAAGGCTCTTGGTCAGAAATGTCATCGGATAGAGCACGGCGGCGGCGGGCAACATCTTGGTCGACAGCATCCACATCAGAACGTCCTTGGTGCGCCGCGTCGGGTTGAACGCCATCGCATAGGCCGTTGGAATGCCGACGGCGAGCGCAAAAGCTGTCGCAAATACGGAAGTGATGACCGAGTTGGTCGCAAAGCGCCAATAGTCATAATTATCGGTCATGTTGAGATAGTTTTCGAGCGTCGGCGTGAAGAAGAACAAGAATTCCGGCTTCACCGCGTCTGCGTCTGTCTTAAAGCTGGTCAGGATCAACCAGAAGATCGGAAAGAAAAACAACAGGCCAACGGCCCATGCCAACACGGGGCGGCCATAGGTGCCGAATTTTGATTTTTGTGCAACAATTGCCATGGTCTCTCTCCCTATTCCATCAGTGTCTTGCCAACCATGCGCAGCAGGAAGATTGCGACGATGTTGGCGAGAATGACGGCGATGATGCCAGTTGCGCTGGCGGCACCGATATTGTTGTTGGCGAATTCACCAATCAGATAAGGCAGGTTTTTGTTGCCATTGCCGCGGCTGACGATTTCAATTTCCGCGTAAAGCGACAGGTGAAAAATCGCCTGGATCATCACCACAATGGCGATGGGTCGGCCTAGATGCGGCAGCGTCAGAAAGCGGAACATGGACCATGCGCTTGCACCATCGAGAATGGCGGCTTCTTTTTGTTGTTCGTCTTCGGATTGCAGCGACGTCATGAAGATGAGAACCGCAAACGGTGTCCACTGCCATGTCACCATGATGATGACGGCATAGGCCGATGTTTGGGTGGCGCGGAATGAGATGGGCTCCAGCGTTGGCCACAGCGAGAAGAACCAGCCAACCAGCGGCGCATCTTTCATCGAGGCGATCATCTCATTGATGCCGCCGACGGCGATGCCCTGCAGGCCCAGCACGGGGTCAAGGATCATGTTGATCCAAAGCACCGCATTCACAGCGGGCATGACGAAAAACGGCGAGATCAACAGCACGCGCACAATGCCTTGGCCCGGAAAAGCTTTGTTGATGAGGACCGCGATCAAGATCCCCAAAGCGACCGTCAGAAAAAGAATGCTACAGACGATGAAGAGGCTGTTTTGGACGGCAAACCAGAAGTCTTTTGAGTCCAGAACAAACTGATAGTTGCCGAAGCCGCGCCAATTGCTGATGGACGGCGTTGTCCATTCAGGACGGCGCAAATTGTTCAGCACATAGCGGATGAATGAGAAATAGAGCGTCATGCTCAGCGGCACGATCATCCAGATCAACAGCAGGATAACCGCCGGCGCTTGCAGCAAACGTGGAATGGTTCTGTTTGACATAGCTCTGCTCCCCCCGACGGATGAGTTCCCCGCCAGCGCATTGCGTCCAATTTAATTTCTTAAGCTACCTTTGTGCATCGCTTATTGTGAAGCGGAAAAGCAAAGGTGATTTTGCTGGAAGGCCCGGCCAAGCCGGGCCTTCCAAATGTCTGACTTAATAGTAGCCAGCTTCTTTCATGATCGCGTCAGCAGCAGCCTGTGAAGCGGCCAGAGCCTCCTCAACTGTCTTTGCACCAGACAGCGCTGCAGCGATTTCCTGAGCGACGGCTGAACCGACTTCTGGGAATTCTGGGATCGCAGCGAACTGAACGCCAACATATGGCTTCAGGTCTGTTGCAGCTGGAGCAGCTGATTCAATGGCAGCCATTTCAGCAGCGGCAAA
Organism: Ahrensia sp.; assembly: GCA_049682915.1. Classification (GTDB taxonomy): domain Bacteria; phylum Pseudomonadota; class Alphaproteobacteria; order Rhizobiales; family Rhizobiaceae; genus JBCDLI01. The sequence goes on from JBAUIL010000168.1 coordinate 13,795, forward strand.
TGGTGCAGCAGCTTGGAACTCTGGGTACGCATATGTTGATGCACGTGTACCTGTTGGGACTGAACCCCAACCGAATTCAGGATGCTCAGCAACAGCTTTGATGTACTCTTTAGAAGTAGCCCACTCGATAAAGGCTTTTGCTTCTTCAGCGTTTTCTGTGCCAGCTGGAACAGCCATTGCCCATGCCCAAAGCCAGTTTGCACCAACCGGGTTACCGGCGTTTGGTGACTGAGCGTAAGCGACACCGTCAACGGTCAGGAATGATGCAGCGATTGTGGCGTCAATCCACAGGCCGCATTTGCCTTCGTTGTACAGAGCAAGGATCTCGTTGAATGAGTTACCTTCTGAACCGGGAGGGCCGTATGTGCCCAGCAGGTCAACGTAGAAGCTTACAGCAGCTTTCCATTCGTCACTGTCGATGGTTGGTTTGAAATCTTTGTCGAACCAAGCGCCACCGAATGAGTTTACCATGGTCGTAACGAACGCCATGTTGTCGCCCCAGCCCGGCTTACCGCGCAAACATGCGCCGTATACGCCATTGTCTGGATCGTGCATCGCAGCGGCGGCTGCTTTAACATTTTCCCAGCTGTCGTTGTCAGCGATTGAAACACCTGCGGCGTCAGCCAGATCTTTGCGGTACATCACCATGGATGATTCACCGTAGAAAGGCGCTGCGTACAGCTGACCTTCGTGTGACAGGCCGTTACGCATTGCTGGCAGCATGTCGTCGATGTCGTATTCTGCGCCGAATTCCAGTGGCTCGATCCAGCCTGCAGCGCCCCAGATTGGTGCTTCCTGCATGCCGATATTGATGATGTCGTACTGGCCGCCACCGGTGGCTGTGTCAGAGGTGACCTGCTCGCGCAGAACGCCTTCTTCCAGTGAAACCCACTCAAGCTGAACACCGGTTTCTTTGGTGTAGGCTTCAGCGACTTTTTGCATGTTGATCATGTGGCCATTGTTCACGATGGCGATGGTCAATGATTTTGAGTGGCTGGCTGCCATTGCAGAGCCGGCAGCTACGACTGCGATGGCCGTTGTCAGGCCAAGAACTTTCTTAGAAAGCATCCGTCTTCCTCCCTAGGTTTGGATGGCTTTCCATAGATCACGAATAATCACACGGGTCAACTAGAAATTTTACGCGCGCAAATTTTATTCAGGCAGATTCGCGCATCACCAGCATGCCCTCAAACATCTTGTCGATCCTTTGGGGTGGCTGCTCACCGGATTCAATGATTGAAAACAGAACGTTAACCGCGCGCTCGGAAATGGCTTCATAGTCCTGGGCAATCGTCGTCAGCGGCGGGTAGGTGAAACGCGAAAAGGGATGGTCATCCTGTCCGGCAACGCGGAATTCTGCGTCGCGCTGCACACCAACGCGCAGTTTGAGCGCATGACAGGCGGCCAAAAAGCCGATTGCCAGGCGGTCATTGCTGCACAAAACAGTCTTGGTTTTGAACGCGCCCTCTTTGATTGCCGTTAGCGCGCCCTGATAGCCGATGTCTTCCAGCGCCCAGCCCTCGCCCTCGGCCTGCACGATGATTGGCTCTAATCCATGGGCTTGCATCGCATCGATATAGCCCTGTTTGCGCTTGCGCGAATTGGGGTTGGGCGGCGTTTTCATTTCAAACAGGCAAGGCGGCTCACCGGTTCGGCAGAGATATTCGACAATCAGTGCCGTAAATTGCCGGTTATCGGAGCCAATAAACGCGCTGCCTGCGCCCTCAACATTGCTGTCGAACAGGACCGTCGGCACGTCTTCACAAAACCGGCGCACCGCCGCTTGGTCTGACAAGCGCCCGAGCGGTGCCAACAGGACGCCGGCCGGCTTCATAGAGCGCAGCGTATCAAAGACCTCTTTTTCCTGCTCGGCATTGCCATGGGTGCTGAGCAGCGACGGTGAAAACCCACCGGCGATGCATTTGACCTCAAGCTTACGCGCCATTTCAGCAAAAAACGGATCAGACAGATAGGGCACGACGATGCCGATATTCTTGGTCAGGCGCCTGTTCTGGTTGATGGCATAGATGTTTGGCCTGTAGTCATAACGCTCCAACGCCTCCTCAATCCGGCGGCGGGTCGATGAACGCACACTGTCGGGATCGTTAAAAAATTTCGACACGGTGGGACGCGACAGACCGCTGACTGCCGCAAACTCCTCCATGTTGCGAATCTTGCGGTCAGCCATTTCTACATTCCAAATTGAGTGTAAGTGAGCTGGAAGCTTACAATGAATTTTGCAAACCGCAAATTTAAATTTACGCGCGCAATGTTTTAGTGCTTATTCCGGCAACCAATAGCGTGCCTGTTCGTTGCCGCGTTTGATGACCACGAACTGGTTGGCGAATACGCGGTAGGGCGCAGACCATTCGCCGTCGGGCCATTGCACGCGGATTTGGGCGCGTTCTGCCACACCCAGGCCAACGTGAACAAAGCCCGCCTTGCCCGATGCGTGCCCGCCACCGCTGTCGACAAACCGGATGCGTGTGTCATTGCCGCTTTTGACGGCGATGCGCGCGCCGATACCATCGCGGTTTGCGCCATCCTGCTGAAGCTCAATCGCCAGCCAGTTGCCCATCATACGGGGCATTTTGTCTGTTACAGCCCCGGTGCTTTGAAACAGTGAGACATTTTGCGACCGGTTGACGACCATCAGGTCCAGCATGCCGTCATGATTGAAATCTTCAATGATCGCGCCCCGACCCTTTGTATCAAGAGCGATACCGGCGCGGTCGCCTGCTTCGACAAAGCTGCCTTGATGATCGCCGAGCAGCATATTGTCGGGGTCGAAGGCGGCAAAGTCCGGCATCTGCTCAACATTGCCTTTGGCGATGAACAGGTCATTGCGTCCGTCATTGTTGAAGTCGGCAAATTCGGCATGCCAGCCCGTCGATGGCTTGACGGCTTCGCCCGTGTAAGGCCGGTGCGCGGTCGCGCCGCGCTCAAAGGCGATGTCACGATAGACGGGCGTGCCCTCATCGGCTTCATCATCGAGCGTTTGCAGCTTGGTGTCGCCCATCGACGTCAACGCAAATTCAGGCAAGCCATCGGCATCGAGATCCGCGGTTGCAATGCCCATGCCCCAAATGGTGACGCTTCGCCAACCATCCGATGAGGTGTATTCGCGCGCAGCGCGCCCCGGCTCCATGCGCCACAGCTGTTCCTGACCGCCACGATAATATTGCCGGTCATTGGTCACGCGGAGATCGCGCCTGCCGGAGCGGTCCCAATCGGTAAAGGTCATTGAGAGCGTGCAGTGGCTGGGGGTCAGCAGTTCAAGCTGGCTGTATGATGGTGTGTCGATGCCGGGCTGCGGACGCATTAAAACATTGTCATGGCAGGTGCCCCAAGGCGTGCCCGGTGCAGTGCGGTCGACATAATTGCCAAAAGCCAGCGTGGGAAAAGTTTGGCCCGCTTCGAAGGTCGCCGAAAATGCGGTCGTCCATTCGCGTCCGCCGTCGAACTCGAAATCATTGGCAGCGTTCTCAAATGTGCAGTCAGGCCCGCCCTTGAGCACGAGATTGCGACCGAGGCGCAAGACCACAATGTCCTGATAGCCATCATTGTCGATATCCAGCGGGTAGGCGCCACTGACTTTTGTCAGCAGATTGGCGGAGATGCCGATGTCCTTTTTCTCAAAAGCTAATTCACCACCGGTGACCGACCGGTTGATGAAAAACTGTGCCGGGCTGGTGCCACCGGCAATCAACAGCTCAGGCTTTCGGTCACCATTACAATCAAAGCTCGCCGCACCACCACCGACGAAATATTCCCAACCGCCCTCATAGCTGTGGATGAGGCCTGCTGCTTCAGCCCGCTCCACCATCTGCGGCACATCCATCACCGGCGCGGATTGACCGGTAGCCCATGCAGGCGTGGCCAGCAAACAGCCGAGCCAAAGCCCAACCCTTCGCACCATCCAAGGCTTTTGCATCATGGCTGGATCACCAAGGTCTTGAGATAGGCAATCAGATCAGACCGTGCGTCATCAGGCAGCGCTTCATAGGCGCGGCCTTGATCGTAAGCATCGCCGCCATGGGCGCGGATTACTTCGTCCAGCGTCGTCATGGAACCGCGGTGGCCATAGGGATCAGTATCGGCAATGCCCCACAATTCGCTGGTCTGGAACACATCACGGTCGACAAAGCGCTGCGCCAAAAGTTCATTGCCGAGCGCGGCGATTTCGCGGTCCGCAATGCGGTGGCGCTTCAAATCGCCAAACAGCGGTACCATCACATGGCCGTCCGCGTTGCGCGGCAGGTTGGCGGCCCAATCCAGCAAGGCCAGATCATAGACCGCGCCGTCCACCTCGCCGGCACGCAACGTGCCTGCGGTGTCGTAAGGGCCAGTGTCGGCAAATTGCAACGATTCCAAAGGCAATGCGCGCACATGACAACTGGCGCAACCAATCGTGTCAAACACATCGCTGCCGCGCGCGGCGGCTTCACGCCATGCCGCATTATCGGGCACGAAAGGGGCGGGCGGCGGCAAAGTCGCCTGCCACGCCACCAGCGCGGACACATGGTCGGCGGACATCTCGTTGTCCATGCCATCCTCGTCAAAATCAGCCTCGCCGGTCCACCGCGTGCCGAAGCGCTCATCGGGCTGGATGCCGTGATGGTGGTTCAGCGCATTGACGGTAAATTGGCGCAGCGAGGTCATCACACCCTTCTGGCTGAACGGGCGGATGACCAAATCCGTATCGACGCCGTCCAGCCCCGACAGATCGACCATGCCGTCGGCAGCAACCGTGATGGCGCCGAAATCCACGCCCTTGGTTTCAAGCGCCAGCGTCACCGACCGGCCTTCTGCGCGCGCCTGTTGGGCAGCGTTGGCGCGGATCGCTTGCAGGTCGGCAGTCATCTCGCGGGCCAGCAGTTCCACCAGCCCGGCACCGAAAAGGTGGTTGGTGTTTCGCTCATTGGAAAACTGCGGATCGGTTGAATCAAAATCGGCGTTATCAAAGCCTTCGGAGACAAAGACATTAGCGGCAAAGTCACCCGCGCCGCCGATCACCGGCGTGTGGTGGCAACTGGCACAGCTATTGGCGTCCAAGCCTGCCGTTCGCGCAAATTCCTCGCGCGGCGGACGTTTTCGCTTGGTTGGAATAATCGCTTGGGTCGCCATTTGGCGGCCCGCGCCATCCAGTGTGGTGAAGCGCGCGCCAAACAAGATCTCGCCATAGTCAATCAACGCATCCAGTTCGGCCCGGTTGAGCGTTCCGCTGGTGACCAGGTCCGGCACAGGTGGCACGGCCTTTTCTGACCAAGGCACATCATCAGCCAGTGCAGAACCTGCCCATAGCGCAGGAAAAACAAATGCGGCAATCCATTTATGAAGCATGGCGGTCATTTCCTAAACTAAACTCCCCGTCGGCAAAGACGGTATTGTCGAGATGCATCAGCGCGGTCAGCAACGCGCCCTGACGGATCAATTCGAACGCATCATCATAGCAATGCAAAGGCGTGTCGGCATGCGACAGACCGACGCCACGCAAGCCAAGACCGGCCCTGATTTGTGGCTCCATCAGATCAAATGCGCGCGTGCCCACGCCAATAAAAGCGATCGGCACCGGGTCGATCAGCGCAAACAGGCTGCGCAAGCCGTGGCCGATGGCGGTGCCGGCTTTTTCAAAGGCAGCGCGGGCTTTTTCATCACCGGCTCTGGCTGCATCGGCAAGCCGGACAATGCTGTCTGGTGCCAAGGACCCGATGGGTACATCCTGTGGATTGCGGCCGGTTGCGGCGCGCCATATGCCATAGTCACCGGCATAGGCTTCGATGCATCCTCTACGCCCGCACCGGCACAACGCGCCGCCCACCTCATGGCACATATGGCCAAATTCAGCGGCAGACGACGCCGCCCCCATAAACAGTTCGCCCTTTAGAAAAAGCCCCATGCCGATGCCGTGCGACAGCATGACGGCGGCGAAGGACTGTCCGAAGCAGTCGGGGTGCGCCTGGCGCAAAGCAGCCGCGATCATATTGGAGTCGTTGGAGACTGTTACATCCACCCCGAAACGCTGGGACAAGGGAGTAGAAAGATCAATCATCCGGTGTTGGGTTGTTGGTGACCACAAAATGCTGGTCGATTCGGCATCGGTGACGCCCTGAACTGCCACCGTGATATGCGCAAAAGGTCGCGTCCGGCCTGGCATTTTCGCCTTTACCACATCCAAGGACCGCTCGATCTCATCAATCAATGCGTCCCGGTCAAGCGCGGCAATGTCAGGCGTCGCATTGGTTTCGACCACCACATTGCCCGCATAGTTGATGACAACGGTACTGATACGGTCAATCGACAAGGTCACCACCGCCAAACTGGCGGCAACCGGATTCAGACCCAGCGCAATGGGTGGCCTGCCACGACGCGCGGCAATCGGACTGACTGTGCCTTGCAATTGGCTATCATCCACCATTTCCACCAATATGCCCCGTGCGATCAGACTGCCAGTAATGGCGGTGACCGTTGATGCACTCAGTTGGGTGTCGGCGGCCAATTGTGTCCGGGACAACGCGCCTTGCATGCGCAATTGTTCAAGAATGCGTCGCAGATTTTCCCGGCGCACATCGTCCGGACGCGCAATAGGCGCCATCGGTATTCCTCCTCGATCATGCGTTGCCCTGCGCCTCCCCGCGCTTTCATTCGAGCCTCACAAAAAGAATGTTGACACAAGAGATTTGATGAGTCACCCTTTTTTTCGAACCTCAAATTAAAGAGGCTCAGGAGGCTTTTTCCGTTGTGGGAAAAGATAGTCAGATGCCCATAACCGGGCATTGGGAGGAAAATTATGAAAAAGTTCACACTGGCGCTCGCGGGCGCCATTCTTGCTGCGTCTGTGTCTACCCACGCACTCGCTGAAGGCAAAACAATCGGCGTCAGCTGGTCAAACTTCCAGGAAGAGCGTTGGAAAACTGACGAAGCAGCCATGAAGGCCGCCATCGAAGCCAATGGCGACACCTATATTTCTGCTGACGCGCAGTCATCAGCGGCCAAGCAGTTGACCGACGTTGAAAGCCTGATTGCCCAAGGCGCCAATGCGCTGGTTATTCTGTCGGTTGACTCCGGCGCTGTTGGCCCGGCAGTGGACGCGGCAGCGGCTGAAGGCATTCCTGTTCTCGGCTACGACCGTCTGATTGAAGACAACCGCGCTTTCTACCTGACATTCGACAACAAAGGCGTTGGCCGCATCATCGCTGAAAGCGTGACTGCAGCTCAGCCCGAAGGCAACTTTGCCATCATCAAAGGCGACAAAGGTGATCCGAATGCCGGTTTCCTGTTGGAAGGCATGATGGAAGTCATCAACGCCAAAGTGGATTCAGGCGCCATCAAGATCGTTGGTGAAAGCTTCACCGATGGCTGGAAGCCGGATGCTGCGCAGCGCAACATGGAACAGATCCTGACAGCGAATAACAACAATGTTGACGCTGTGCTGGCGCAAAATGACGGCATGGCCGGTGGTGCGATTGCGGCGCTTGCAGCCCAGGGCATGAACATTGCCGTTGGCGGCCAGGACGGTGACCACGCAGCGCTGAACCGCGTTGCGCGTGGCACACAGGTGGTTTCGGTTTGGAAAGATGCCCGCCAGTTGGGCACAGCCGCTGGCAACATTGCCGCTCAACTCGCTGACGGCACTGCGCTTGATGCAATCGACGGCGCTGTCAAATGGTCTGGCGGTGCAAACGGTGTTGAGATGAATGCTATCTTCCTCGACCCGACACCGGTTACCAAAGACAACATCAATGTTGTTATTGATGCCGGTCACATCGAAAAAGACAAAGTCTGTGAAGGCGCCATGGACGGCGTCGCCGGCTGCTGATTTCAGCTTGATCTCTTGGAGGTCCGCTCACGCGGCGGACCTCCGTTTTTAGCGAAACAAATTACAGTGTCGACGGCATGCGGTCACCTGACCGGGCCGACGCTACAGACTTAACTAGATTTGATGAGAGAGCGCCCCATGAGCAGCCCTAATCTAGATCACCTTGCCGACAAAAACGCCAACCCGATCGAACGCTTCCTGCGGGCCACCGAGATCGACAGCCGCCTGCTGGGCATGATCGGCGCTTTGCTGCTGATCTGGATCGGCTTTCACCTATATGGCGGTATCGTCAACGGCTTTGCGGCGTTTCTGACACCGCGCAACCTATGGAACCTATCTGTTCAGACATCGTCCATCGGCATTATGGCAACGGGCATGGTGCTGGTCATCGTCACCCGTCATATCGATCTGTCAGTCGGCTCCATTTTGGGCTTCTGCGCCATGATGATGGCGATAACGCAAGTCTGGATTTTGCCAGATACGCTCGGGCTTGGTCATCCGGCCAACTGGCTGATTGCAATTGCGGTGGGCCTGCTGGTCGGCACACTGATCGGCGCTTTTCATGGCTACCTTGTCGCCTATCTCGGCATTCCGGCGTTCATTGTGACGCTGGGCGGCCTGCTGGTGTGGCGCGGCGCCACGTTCCTGATCACACGGGGTGAAACAATCGCTCCATTGGACAGCACGTTTGCGCTTCTGGGCGGCGGACCTTTCGGCGCTGTTGGCGCGACGTGGAGCTGGATATTGGCAGCGGTCGCCTGTGTGGGCATTGTTATCATGCTGATTTCCGGTCGAGCGCAGCGCAAGCGCTTTCAATTCCCTCTACGCCCCGTCTGGGCGGACACATTTTTGGGTGTTGTCGGTTGCGGTGCGATTGTCGGCTTTGCTGCACTGGTCAATTCCTACCCATGGCCAAGCGGTATTGTGCGCCAATATGCCGAAGCCAATAATATCGCAATTCCAGAGGGTGGCCTGTTCATTTCCCATGGCTTTGCAGTCCCCGTTCTGATCCTGATTGTCGTCGGCATCGCCATGACACTGCTGTCTACGCGCACCCGCTTTGGCCGCTACGTGTTTGCGATTGGCGGCAACCCGGAAGCGGCGGAACTGGCGGGTATCAATACCAAATGGGTGACGGTGAAAATTTTCGCGCTGATGGGCTTTCTGTGCGGCTTGTCAGCGGTTGTTGCCAGTGCGCGTTTGAACTCCGCATCGGGCAATCTGGGCACACTGGATGAGCTCTACGTCATTGCCGCAGCGGTTATCGGCGGCACATCTTTTGCCGGTGGTATCGGTACGATTTACGGCGCGATTTTGGGTGCGGTGGTTATGCAAAGCCTGCAAGCGGGCATGGTGCTGATCGGCTTTGACGCTGCCGTCCAGCAGATCGTTGTGGGTTCCGTTCTCGTCGTCGCGGTGTGGATCGATACGATCTACCGCAAACGGGCACAATGAGGGAGATAATTATGAGCAATACTGACACAGCCCTCATTGATTTGCGCGATATCTCGATCGCGTTTGGCGGCATCAAGGCCGTTGACCACGCGTCGCTTGATCTGTTTCCCGGCGAAGTGGTGGCCGTTCTTGGCCACAACGGAGCGGGTAAATCGACGCTGATCAAAATCCTGTCGGGTGCTTATAAGCGCGACGGCGGCGAGATTTATGTGCGCGGCGAAAAGGCCGACATTCAGAACCCGCGCGATGCCAAAGCCTATGGCATTGAGACGATTTATCAGACGCTGGCGCTGGCTGACAATGTGGACGCAGCTGCGAACCTGTTTTTAGGCCGCGAATTACTGACGCGCTGGGGCACGCTGGACGACATTGCCATGGAAGCGGAAGCACGCCGCGTGATGGGCCGTCTCAATCCGAACTTCCAGCGCTTTAAAGACCCTGTCAAACAGCTGTCGGGCGGGCAACGCCAATCGGTCGCCATTGCGCGCGCGATTTTGTTCAATGCGCGTATTCTGATCATGGATGAACCGACCGCCGCGCTCGGGCCTCAAGAAACCGCGCAGGTGGGTGAACTGATCAAGCAGCTGAAGAAAGACGGCATCGGCATTTTCCTGATCAGCCACGACATTGAAGATGTATTTGATCTGGCCGACCGCGTGGCTGTGATGAAAAACGGCCAAATGGTTGGCACAGCCAAGGTGGGTGACGTGACCAAGGATGAAGTGCTGGGCATGATCATTTTGGGCAAATGCCCGCCCGGCGCAACGCCCGGCCCCGGTGCCATCGAAAGCTGATCGCGTGTATCTCGGGCTTGATCTTGGTACTTCAGGCGTCAAGGCCATTTTGGTCGATGACGCGCAGCGGGTTGTCGGTTCAGCGACAGGTCCTTTAACGGTCAGCCGCCCCCATAGCGGCTGGTCGGAGCAGGACCCCGCAGATTGGATCGAGGCCACCCAGACCGCACTTTCTCAGTTACGCATCGAGCATGAAGGCGCGCTGCGAGCCACGAAAGCGATTGGCCTGTCGGGACAAATGCATGGTGCCACGCTGGTTGATGCGCAGGCCAAAGTGATCCGGCCCTGCATGCTGTGGAATGACACGCGCAGCCATGAGCAAGCTGCAGCGATGGATGCTGACCCGCAGTTCCGCGCTAAAACCGGCAATATCGTATTTCCCGGTTTCACCGCGCCGAAGGTGGCTTGGGTGCGCGACCATGAACCGGATGCTTTCAAACAAGTCGACAAGGTTTTACTGCCGAAAGACTATTTGCGGCTGTGGCTGACCGGTGAGGCCGTGTCGGACATGTCGGATTCCGCCGGTACCAGTTGGCTAGATGTTGGCAAGCGCGCTTGGGATGACGCTCTGTTGGCGGCCACCGGCTTGAGCGTCGATCGCATGCCGACGCTGGTTGAAGGCAGTGCGCCCGGTGGTTATCTCCGGCCTCAAATTGCCTCGGCACTCGGCTTGCCCGCGGGCATTGTTGTTGCCGGTAGCGCGGGCGACAATGCCGCCTCGGCCATTGGCATGGGCACCGTGGCTGCGGGCAACGCATTCATTTCGTTGGGCACGTCGGGCGTGCTGTTTGCCGCCAACGCTGCTTATCTGCCGAACCCCGACAGTGCTGTGCACACATTTTGCCACGCGCTTCCCGACACCTGGCACCAGATGGGTGTGATCTTGTCGGCGACCGACGCGCTCAATTGGTATGCCAAATTGGTGGGTGCGCAACCGTCTGCGTTGACTGACGCGCTGGGCGACACGCTGCGCGCGCCGACGCCGGTTTCGTTTCTGCCCTATCTGTCCGGTGAACGCACACCGCACAATGATGCGGCCATCCGTGGCGTGTTTTCAGGCTTTGGCCATGAAACGGACCGCGAAGATATGACCCAAGCGGTGCTGCAGGGTGTCAGCTTCGCGTTCCGCGATAATCTGGACGCCTTGCGCGCGGCGGGCACCACGCTGGAGCGGGTCACCGCCGTTGGTGGCGGATCACGTTCGCGCTATTGGCTTTCCATGCTGGCAACGGTGCTCGACCTGCCGGTGGATGTGCCGGCCGATGGTGACTTTGGCGGCGCATTCGGTGCTGCACGGCTTGGCATGCTCGCAGCAGGCGCGGGCGACGCCGCCACCATCTGCACGCCACCCGCGACCCAAGACACAATTGAGCCTGATACCAGCTTGACCGATGCCTATAGCGAAGCATGGGAGCGCTTTGGTGCGCTTTATCCCGCCATCAAACGAGGACAATCATGAGTTTTTTTTCAACCACGCAGCCCATCCCCTTTGAAGGCGCCGACAGCACGAACCCATTGGCGTTTCGCCATTACAATCCCGACGAAATGGTGATGGGCAAGCGGATGGAAGACCATTTGCGATTTGCGGTTTGCTATTGGCACAATTTCGTTTGGCCCGGCGGCGACCCGTTTGGCGGCCAGACCTTTGACCGGCCCTGGTTTCCCGCTGACACGATGGCACTGGCCAAGCAAAAGGCTGACATTGCGTTCGAGATGTTTACCACGCTGGGCGTGCCATACTATTGTTTCCACGATGCCGATGTGCGCCCTGAAGGCGCAAATTTTGCCGAAAACACCCGCAACCTCGAAGAGATCGTCGACTATTTCGCGGACAAACAGGAAGCCACCGGCTTGAAACTGTTGTGGGGCACGGCAAACCTGTTTTCCCATGCGCGCTATATGAGCGGGGCCGCGACCAACCCTGACCCCGAAGTATTTGCGTTTTCAGCGGCGACGGTGAAAACCTGCATGGACGCGACGCATAGATTAGGCGGCGAGAACTATGTGTTATGGGGCGGGCGTGAGGGCTATGAAACGCTGCTCAACACCGACCTCAAGCGCGAAGATGATCAGCTGGGCCGGTTCCTCAATCTGGTGGTTGAATATAAGCACAAGATCGGCTTTGAGGGCGCGATCCTGATCGAGCCGAAACCGCAAGAGCCGAGCAAGCACCAATATGACTATGATGTCGCCACCGTTTACGGTTTTCTGAAGCGTCACGGGCTGGAAAACGAGGTCAAGGTCAATATCGAGCAGGGCCATGCCATTTTGGCAGGTCACAGCTTTGAGCATGAGTTGGCCATGGCCAATGCGCTGGGCATTTTCGGCTCCATCGACATGAACCGGAACGACTATCAGTCCGGCTGGGACACCGACCAGTTTCCCAATAATGTGCCGGAGATGGCGCTGGCATACTATGAGGTGCTGCGCGGCGGCGGGTTCACCAGTGGCGGCACCAACTTTGACGCCAAGTTGCGGCGCCAGTCCACCGAGCCGGATGATCTGCTGATCGCGCATATTGGCGGCATGGATTGCTGCGCGCGCGGACTGAAGGCGGCGGCCAAAATGCTGGAAGACGGTGTTTTGGAGACGATGCGCAACGAGCGCTACGCTGGTTGGGAGCAAGAGGGCGCAAAAGCCATGCTGGCTGGCAAGCGGTCTTTGGGCGAAATCGCCCAATGGGTTGAAAGCGCCGACATCAACCCCGCACCGCGTTCGGGCCGTCAGGAGTTGCTGGAAAACATCGTCAACCGATACGTCTGAGCACACTTTACGGAGCCTTAAGCCAAACCCTTCATGGTGAGCCGACCATTTTTTGGAGTGCACGCATGGACGGTGAAACAGGTTTACTGAACGCAGCTTGGGACATTGTTTCAGGCATGTGGGCCTTTGGGCTTGGCGTTGTGGCGTGTCTGTTGTTTCTCGTCTGGTGCTGGCTGTTCCGGCGCGAGATTGACTATTCATTCCGCAAGGGCTGGCAATCTTTGGGTGAGAACGCGGTTTTCTTCTTCATCAATGCACTGTTTGGGCCCGTGGCCTTTTTGCTGTCAACCATGATGATCAGCGGCGTCGAGCAACTCGGCATTCCGCGTGTCGACCCTGCTTTCTGGACAGCGCTGCCGGCCATTGTTGTGATGATTGTGGGTGTGTTTGTGTACGACATCACCAATTACTGGTTTCACCGCGGCATGCACGAAGTGCCGTGGCTGTGGCCGATCCATGCCATCCATCATTCTGATGAAGACGTGAACGGGCTGACCACCTACCGGGTGCATTTCATTGAACCGATCATGATCATGATGCCGTTTGTGGTGGTGCAAACGCTGCTGGGTATTTCACCCGCGTCGATTGCTGTTGCGGCCACCTTTCTGGGCTTGCACAATATCTATGTGCATATTGATCTGGATTGGACGCACGGACCGCTACGCTACATCATCGCTTCGCCGCGCTACCACCGTTGGCACCACGCCGATATTCCCGAGGCGCATGGCAAGAACCTCGCCAATTTCTTCCCGTTTATCGATGTCTGGTTTGGCACTTACTATGTGCCGGGCAAATGCGAAGAGAAAATGGGCGCAGACGGTGTGCCCAAATCTATTATCTCGCAAATGGCATTCCCATTCACGCAATGGTGGCAGATGGGCGCAAAAAAAATGCGACGCCGGAAGGTACAGCGTCGCACGTTGATGAAAGCCGAAAACTGAGGGCTAAGCCCCTAACTCTCTCAATGGGCCTTTGACATATCACCCAGCACGGTGCGCTCACCCACGGTGCTGTCGGCCTTGAGTTTGTAGACCACCGGCACACCGGTTGCGAGGTTAAGCGTGTTGATGTTTTCTTTGGTGTAACCGTCAAGCACCATCATCAAGGAGCGCAGTGAATTGCCGTGAGCGGCGACCAGGACGCTTTCACCGCGCAAGACGCGTGGCAAAATATCAGTCATGTAGTAGGGCCAAACCCGCGCACCGGTATCGCGCAGGCTTTCGCCCTCTTCGCCCGGTGGCGGCGTGTCATAGGAACGGCGCCAGATGTGAACCTGCTCCTCGCCCCACTTGGCACGCGCGTCATCCTTGTTGAGGCCCGCAAGATCGCCATAATTGCGCTCGTTCAGCGCCTGGTCATGAATGGTCTCGAGATCGGATTGGCCGACACCATCCAGGATCATCTGGCAGGTTTTTTCCGCGCGCTGCAAAACCGAGGTGAAAGCAATGTCAAATTTCAGGCCGGTTTCCGCCAAGGCGCGGCCTGCTTCTTTGGCTTCGGCCACGCCCTGCTCGGTCAGGTCAGGATCTTTCCAACCGGTGAAAAGGTTGAGCTTGTTCCACTCACTTTGGCCGTGGCGTACGAGGACGAGCGTTCCAGACATAGGTGTTCTCCGTTGATCAGATAGGTTCAGGTCAGGCCCAGCACATCGTGCATGGAATAAAGACCGGGTGTTTTTTTGGCATGCGCCCAGATGGCGGCTTTTACCGCGCCGCGCGCGAAAATCGCGCGGTCTTCCGCGTGATGCGACAGGGTCACCCGCTCGCCGCTGCCTGCCAGAATGACCGAATGATCGCCGACAACCGAGCCGCCGCGCAGCGTGGCAAAGCCGATTGTGCCTTCATTGCGCGCGCCCGTATGGCCGTCGCGCACCCGAACCGATTTGTCCTGCAAGGCGATGGCGCGCCCCTTGGCTGCCGCCTCGCCCAATAACAGAGCCGTGCCGGAGGGGGCATCGACCTTGTGCTTGTGGTGCATTTCCAGCACTTCGATGTCCCAGTCAGCGGCCTCCAGCGCGCGGGCGGCCTGCTCAACCAGCACCGACAGCAAGATGACGCCCATCGACATATTGCCGGATTTGACGATGGGCGTGTGGCGCGCTGCTTCAGCGATGGCGCTGTCATGGGCCGCATCGCAGCCGGTGGTGCCGATAATGTGCGCCGTCGCGTGGGTCGCTGCAAGCGCGGCAAAAGCAACCGTTGCCGCCGGCGCTGTAAAATCGACCACCGCGTCACAGGCCGCCATCATCGCCTCGGCATCGTCACCGATAATGATACCGGGCGTTGCGGCGCTGGCGGGCTGTCCGATGCTGGGCGCGCCTTCGCGTTCCAAGGCGGCAGCGAGCACGGTGTTTGGATTTTCCTCAATGGCGGCAATCAGCGCCTGGCCCATGCGGCCGGCGGCACCGACGACGCCCATTTTTACCTGATCAACCATGGGACTTCTCACCTTCATCCTCAACATCGGTAGCCAAACTACCGCCACCGCTCATCGCGTGCAGCCGTGCATAAAGGCCACCTGGTGCCTGCGTCAATTGGTGGTGCGTGCCTTGTTCCACCACCTGCCCGTGATCCATGACCACGATCTTGTGGGCATTTTGGACGGTCGACAGACGGTGCGCGATGACGATTGTCGTGCGGTCGCGCATCACGATATCGAGCGCTTCCTGAACCAGTTTTTCGCTTTCATTGTCGAGCGCCGAGGTTGCCTCATCCAACAACAATATGGGTGCATTGCGCACAATGGCGCGCGCGATGGAAAGGCGCTGGCGTTGGCCGCCCGACAGCGTCACGCCGTTTTCGCCGACCGGTGTGTCATAGCCCTGTGCCTGGGTTTGGATGAACACATCAGCGCGCGCCAGCCGTGCCGCCTCTTCAATTTCCGCGTCGGTCGCATCGGCGCGCCCGTAGCGGATATTTTCGCGAATGGTGCCTTCGAACAAATAGGGCTGCTGTGACACCAGAGCGATGGAGCCGCGCAGCGACGCCTTGGTCACCGCGGCGATATTTTGGCCATCGATGGTGATCGTGCCTTCATCAATGTCATAAAACCGTTGGAGCAACGCGATAACCGTGGTTTTGCCCGCGCCCGACGGACCGACAATTGCGGTGGTCTGGTTGGCACCGGCTTCAAAACGCACACCATTGAGCACTTTGGAGCCGTCATCATAGGCAAAATGCACATCATCAAACCGGATTGTCGGCGTGGTGACGTCCAAGGGTTTGGCGTCTGGTACATCGCGCTGCTGCGGCTCGATGTCGAGGATCTCATAGATCATCGAGGCGTTGACCATGGCGCGTTCCAATTGAACTTTCAGGCGTGCGAGGCGCTTGGCGGGGTCATAGGCGAGCAGCAAAGCGGTGATGAATGAAAACATCGAGCCGGGCGGCTGACCGGCTGAGATGGCGCGATAGCCGCCATAGGCAATAACACCGGCCACAGCGAAGCCGCCCAGCATTTCCGAGAGCGGCGAGATGCGCTCCTGAACACTGGCGAGCTTGTTGGCGCGCTCGCGGGCGTTCTCGATGATGGTGTTGATCCGGTCGGCCAACTGGCGTTCCATGGTGAAAGCTTTGACAACCGTGATGCCCTGAACCGCTTCCTGCAATGAGCCGATGACATGGGCGTTGAGATGGACAGAATCACGGACAATGGCGCGGGTGCGCCGCGAAATATAGGCAATCGCCAGCAGGAGTGGTGGGCCGATTAACAAGGTGATCAGCGACAGGCGCCAGTCCTGAAGGACCATGACCGCCACCAGCGCGACCAGCGACAGCGCGTCACGTGCGATGGCCGTGATCGTCAGCGACAGGACATCGCGGATGGCGGTGATGTTTTCAGACAATTGCGCGGCCAACTGGCCCGAGCGCGCATTGGCGAAATAACCGACACCCAGACCCATCAGCTTGTCAAACAGCCGCCGTTGGTAGCGCGCCACCAGATCATTGCCGATACGCGCCATGATGACGGCCTGAAAGTACATCGCGATCGCGCGCAAAATAAACGCGCCCATGATCGCACCACAAATCACCGCGATTAGATCGCCGCGTTGATTGTAAAATATCTCATCAATAACATCGCGCATGATCCAGGCGGAAAACGCCGTGGTCAGCGCGATGGTCACCAGGCAGATAATCGCGATGATGTATTGGGTGCGGTATTGCTGCGCATTCTCGACAACGATCCGGCGCAGCAAAGCATAGGCGGTGACGCCGTCAGGCAAGCCATTTGTCCGGGTTGGAAGCGTAAGTTTAGCCAACGTGTTGCCGATCTGTTTTTTTGGCGGCGCGGTGTGGCCGCCTGCAGCGGCCCTCCCTATACCCAAATCGACGCCGAAACAAAACCGCGATTTCAGTCGATGCCTTCAGCGGTCCAGTAGCGGCCATCCAGAGCGACACCGAAGCGCTGTGGCGTGCGTGCATAAGCCGCCAAACCCTGCATCGGCGCATCATCGCGGACAATGGAGTAGGTCGGAATATCGCGCATGATCTCTGTGTGGGGCGCTTTGTTTTCAAAGGCGGCGCGGAAACGCGCCTCATCAAACACATCGCGGATTTTTTGGGTAATACCACCGGAGAGATAGATGCCGCCTCGCGCCATAAAGACCAATGCCAAGTCACCCGCAACCCGACCCAGATATTCACTGAATAGCGCGATCGTTTCAGTCGCGACAGGATCATCACCGCTTATTGCCAAAGCGGTAACTTCTTCGGGCGTTTTGACTTGCTTTGTCGCCGATGATGCTTTTGCGACCGCGTTGTAGAGGTTGACCATGCCACGGCCACACAAAATCTGCTCGCCGGAAACCCTGCCGCCAATCCGCTCCAGATAGGGGAATACCTCAGCGTCGCGCGCGGTTTGCGGTCCGAGATCAACATGGCCGCCTTCACCGGCGACCGGGATCCATGTATGAGCGGCATGCACCAGACCGGCGACGCCAAGTCCCGTGCCGGGGCCGACAACCACACGGTGCGCCCCTGTATCCTGCACGCCATTGCCGATCGCGTGCAGGTCGTCGTCACCCAACGCGACCACGGCCAGCGCTTGGGCCTCATAGTCATTGAGCACAACCACATGCTCAATGCCGAATTTTTCAATCAGCTGCGTGGGATGAATGACCCAGTGATTGTTGGTCAAATCGATCTCGTCGCCATCAATCGGGCCCGCGACAGCCAGTACAGCGGATTTCGGCATCAACGCGGTATGGTCGAGGATATGATCTTGAATAGCGGTGTCAAAATCGTCGAAGTCAGCCGCCTTCACATTGTCAAAGCGCAATGGCTCGGCAAAAGCATCTTTGATAATGGCGAACCGTGCATTGGTGCCGCCCACATCCGCGATCAAAATAGGGAACGGCAGCACGCTTCCTGATTTGAGACTAGTTTGCATGGTCAGCTCCAGCAGTATTTGTTTGGCCTGATGTCGGCGATTGATGGGTGAGCGCCTTCAATAAATGCTCGGCAGATGTTTTGTTGAGCGCCATGGCGATATCATAAACCACGGCCAGACGCATCAACGCCTTGACGTCAACATCATGCGGCATGGCGGTCAAAGGATCGATAAAAAAGACCAGCGCATCAATTTGACCCTCGGCAATCATGGCGCCAATCTGCTGGTCTCCGCCGAGCGGACCGCTGCGCAGGCGGGTGATTGATAAGTTCGGCATGGCTTCAGCGATGCGCTGACCGGTGGTGCCCGTTGTTATCAGACTGAATTGCTGTAGCTGATCGCCATGGGCGCGGCAAAAGGCCACCATGTCATCCTTTTTTTGGTCATGGGCAACCATGGCCACAGTATAGGCTTGAAAGGCAGTCATCGGTTCAGAACGCGCTCAGCAAAATCAAATTTAATCGTTTGAAACGATAGCCCGTTCCACTGTGACAATAAAGGTGTCAACGCTAAAAAGGCTGAAAAATGCCGCACAGAACAGCTAGCGCGATGGACGCACGCCCGGCACCGGTAGTTCCGCGACCGGAACGGTGGTGCCACCAAGCGCACCGGCAGGAATCTCGCTCGGCACACCGCTGGCCATGGCACGCACCGGATCGAAATTGGCATTCAAAGTGACAAGACTTTCATCCGTGGGCTGAAGCGCGTTTAGGACCGCTGTGCACTCTTTGGGTAAATCAGCAACCGTCACGACCCGCTTTTTGACCGGCTTTGTGTCGCCTGTCGGCTTTTTCGGCGTCCAAGGCTCGGAGGTGAACCACCAGTCCAGCGACGCATCGCAGCCATTGCCGGACGCCGGAACCGGGTCCTGCTTGCGGCAATTGGGCGAGTTGGCCGGGCATTTCATGCGGATGTGGAAATGATAATGATGACCATAAGCAGGCCGGATCTTGATCATCCACGGATTATTAGCCGGCTGATCACCATAGGTTTCGCACATCGCCTTTTTGATGCCGGGGTGGACGAATAAACGTTCGACACTGTTGTAGGATGCAGCCCGCGCCAGCAGCTTGGCATGTTGCGGCGTCCAGATGGCGGGGTCGACCGTCAGTTCGCCCTGTTTCAGGACGGAAATTGCGCTGGTGTCGCGCCGCTCATCGGGTGTCAGGCGGCGGTCAGGCATTTTGGTCAGCCAGATATCAGCATCGAGCCCGACCTGGTGGGATGCGTGGCCGGTCAACATCGGTCCACCGCGCGGCTGTGAGATATCGCCCACCAGCAGGCCCGGCCAACCGTCCTTGGCCGCGTCACCGGCAAATTGCTGCACCAGCGCAATCAAATCCGGGTGGCCCCAGCGGCGGTTGCGTTCCAGCCGCATGGCCTGCCAGTTGGGCCCATCAGTGGGCATGGCGACCGCGCCGCCAATACAGCCCTTGGAGTAAAAACCATGCACCTGTGGCTCGGTGAGGGCGGGCAACGGCGTGTTGCCAAACACTTCTTTCGCGGCAACCTGCGCCTGCGCGCTGCCGGAGCCGCTCATATGTGACAACACCGCCAGACATACGGTCAATGCAGATTTCACAAAAGCTCGGCGCATGTTCATTCCTCATGCAAATCAGTTTGATTGAGCCAAGTGTGATCACAAGAATGGTTAATTTCAAGGCAACAAGCTGTGATGCCGATGGTCAGGACATCTCGAACCATTGGCCGCTGTTGGCGGAGGCAAAGATTGCGTCGAGCATGCGCTGGTTCTTGACCGAATCTTCCAGTGGCAGCACGCTCTGTTTGCCGTTGACCGCGCGCACAAAGGCTTCGACCTGGAGTTGGTATTGGTCAAGACCCGTATAGCGCCAGCTTTGCACCTGATTATGAGCCGCATTGTGTAAACGCACTTCATCGCCTTCATACAGGTTTGAATTGAACGGGCAGGTCAGCTCGATGAAGCCTTTGTCGCCATGAAAGGCGATGTGCTGACGGTTGGCGAGTTGGGTGGAGATGTAAAACGACAATTCAAAATCGCCAAAGTCCGCACGCACCGACGCGTAGCGGTCAATCCTGAAATCGGGATCATGGTCGAGCGTTGCGTGCACACGCCGTGGCTCGCTGCCTGTGGCAAACCGCGTCACAATGGTGGGATAAACACCGATATCGGCAACGACACCGCCGCCGAGTTCGGGGCGATTGCGCATATTGTTTGGATCGCGGTTGAAATAGGAAAACACGGCATCGACCTGCCGCAGCGTGCCGATAGCGCCCTCAGCAATCAGGTCGCGCACTTTGTGCCATTGCGGGTGGTAGGTGACCATGAAAGCCTCCGTGACCACGACATTGTTGCGGTCGCGCGCGGCGATGACCGGCTCAATATCGGTGGCCTTGAGCGCCAAGGGCTTTTCGACCAGCACGTGTTTGCCCGCATCCGCCGCCTTGATAGCCCACTCGACATGCAAGTCGGTTGTCAGCGGAATGTAAACGCCGTCGATGGTGTCGCTATCCAGCATGGCTTGATAGTCGCCAAAAGCGTGCGGGGCGCTGTAATTGGCTGCAAGCGCCTGCGCGCGACCCAGATCGCGGCTGGCGATTGCGGTGATGTGGCCATTATCCGACTTGAAAATAGCCGGATTGACGTGCGCGCGGCCAATCTTGGCCGTCGACATGATGCCCCAACGAAACATGCTGCTCTCCCTTTTTTGGGGACAGCTTAGACCATTTCAGGTTCCGGTTGAATCACGGATTTGCCCGCGCGCGCACTTCGTCAAAGCGCCAATCACGCAGCAATTGGCCGTTTTGCCACACCGGCTGCAGCAGGTTTTCGCTCTCATCAATATCGCGCAGCAGGGCAGGCGTCGGCACGCCATCGCGCATGACGACGGCTTGGCGGAAGCGCTTGGATGCCTTGCCCGGATCGGTTTTCGGATCCTTGGATATGCCATGCCACGAGCCATCCTTGTCCTGACGGGCGTTGGCTTTCATGGCAAAACGCAGCGTGTCGCGATTAACCCGCTGCAACAGACCCGCCCCCATGCCGAAGGCGAGGTTTTCCGCCGACCAGCCGCGCTCGACCAGTGCTTCGAGCAAGATGCGGATTGTCTTTGGCGTGATGCCGTCGCCTTGGATGACGCGCACACAGGGCGCGAGCACTTTGAAGCCTTTGGCATTGACGCAGTAGCCGAAAATCTCGCCGAGCATTTCAATCGTGTCGATGGGCACGCGGGTCGCGTCACCCGAATCAGGGCGCACAACCAGTGTTCCGCCGAATTTTTCGACTTTTTCTTTCAGCTCTTCGCCCCAGATTTTGCGCACCGCGCGGAACAAATCATAGCTGTCTGAGACAACCGCCACCAATTTTCCGTCACCGCCGAACTGGTCCAGCATGTTCTCGTAAGCCGCACTTTCACGCTCTTCGCCCCAGGAGGTCATGGTGGAGTGCTCGGCGGCGGGGATGGAGAAACCGGCCATTTCTTCGCCGTAGAAGCGCTTGGCATAGACCAGGCCCGACACGGTGTCGGTGCCCATGAAACTAACGAGATGGGCAGCGCCGCCTATGCCCGCCTGCTCGAAGCTGGTGGTGCCGCGCGCGCCAAAATCATGCAGGCGGAACGGCAGCACACTGGCGGGGTCTTCGCAGGTTTTTTCCAGCGTTTCGGCGATCATCTGGCGCACATGCCAAGACACGGTCGCCACTGTCGTCGGATACCAGACGGCCCGCAGCAGGGAGGTTTCTATGAAGGTCGGCAGCCAGAAAAAATCGGGATCGGTGTTTTTCACCTGCACCAGCGGTGTTCCCACTGGCACCACCATGCCTTCGGGCAGCGCTTCAATAGCAATCGGCAGAAAGCCGCCATGGCGCGACAGCAACAAGTCCCAGCCCTCACGGTTGAACGGCAGGCCATGGGCGGTAATCATCGCGTCCGCTTCGTCGATATCAGCTTGGGTAATCGGCTTGGACAGATAATCCTTCAAAAACATCTGCAAACCGAAAAACAGCATCTGCTCATAGTCACCGCCACGCCGCGATTCGATATAGGCCGAAATCGCCGCCGTTTCGGGCGGATATTGCGCAAAATGGGAGTATTTATAGCTGTCGGTGTTGAGGATGAGGTTCAT